>JANLIC010000087.1 GCA_024654125.1 Sulfuricaulis sp.
TGGAGTCCGTTGGCGATCACCTGGCGTGTCGCCACGATCAGGTTGAGCCGCGCATCGCGCAGCGCGGCCTCCTCGACCAGGAAGGTGTGGGCGCCGTAATAAGTGTGAAAGTCATAGGCGAGTTCGCGCAGGTAGTAGGCGAGCTGGTGCGGTTCATGGTCGCGCGCGGCCGATTCCAGCACCTCCGGATAGCGCGCCAACCGCTGGATCAATGACAGCTCATGCGGCTCCTTCAGGCACGCGAGATTCCGGTCGCCATTTGGCGGTTCGTGGCTGAAGCCTTTTTCCTGCATCTGCTTGAATACGCTGTAAATGCGTGCGTGCGCGTATTGTACGTAATACACCGGGTTGTCGTTGGACTGACTCTTGGCCAGGTCGAGGTCGAAGTCCATGTGCTGTTCGCATTTACGCAGCACGTAGAAGAAGCGCGCGGCGTCGTTGCCGACCTCGTGGCGCAGCTCGCGCAGCGTGACGAACTTGCCGCTGCGCGTGGACATCTGCATGCGCTCGCCGTCTTTATAGAGGATGGCGAACTGGACCAGCAGCACGTGCAGCCGTTGCGGGTCGTCGCCAATGGCCGCGAGTGCCGCCTTGATGCGCGGCACGTAGCCGTGATGGTCCGCGCCCCAGATGTCGATGACCTGGTCATAACCGCGCTCGAGCTTGTCCATGTGATAGGCGATGTCGTGGGCGAAGTAGGTTTTCTGGCCGTTCTCGCGCACCAGCACCCGGTCTTTCTCGTCGCCGTAATCGGTCGATCGAAACCACAGCGCGCCGTCTTTTTCGTACATATGTCCGGATTTTTTCAGGCGTTCGATGGCACGATCGGCGGCGCCGGCTTCCACCAGCGCGCGCTCGGAGTACCACCGATCGTAAGTGACGCCGAACTCTTCCAGGTCCTGGCGAATGTCATCGAGGATGACCTGGAGTCCGAGGTCGAAGACTTTCCGGTATGACGCGGGGCCTAGCAGAGATTTGGCGCGCTCAATCAGCGCGTCGATGTGCACTTCCTTGTCACCGCCCTTCGATTCGTCGGGCGAAAGACCTTCGAAGATCTTGCCGGCCGCCTGGCGGTACTTGTCCCCGTTCTCGCGGTGCAGTGTGGCGCCGATGTCGTAGACATAGTCGCCCTTGTAACCGTTCACGGGGAAGTCGAATTTTTCGCCGCACAGTTCGAGATAGCGCAGCCATACGCTGGTGGCGAGGATGTCCATCTGGCGGCCGGCATCGTTGATGTAGTACTCGCGGTGCACTTGGTAGCCCACAGCAGTCAGCAGGTTCGCCAGCGTCGCGCCGTAGGCGGCGCCGCGACCGTGGCCCACGTGCAGCGGACCAGTGGGGTTGGCCGAGACGAATTCCACCTGCACGGTGCGTCCCGTGCCCATGGTGCCGCGGCCGAAGGTTTCGCGCTTTTCCAGGATGTCGCGCACCACCGAGTGATAGGCGTCGGCGCTTAGAAAAAGATTGATGAAGCCGGGTCCGGCGATCTCAACCTTGATTATTTTTTCTGAGGCCGGCAACGCCTTGACGATTTTTTCCGCGAGCTCGCGTGGTTTAACGCGTGCGTGCTTGGCCAGCACCAGTGCGATGTTGCAGGCGAAATCGCCGTGCTCCTTGGACTTGGTGTGATCGACTGTGATCACGGCGCCATGACCCGACGGCAGCGCGCCGTTGGCCTCGAGGCCCGCGAGTGCCGTGGCGATCAGATTTTCGATGTGATGCTTCAAGGGATGTCCGAAATTGTTTGTAGTCTCTGTGTTTGGCGTTTTGTCCTTACCCCTGCCCCGATCGAAATGAAGACGCTCACCGACCTCCTCTTTCCCCCACGGGGGCGAGGGCAAAGGGTGAGGGGGCTTACCCCTCATCCCCATCCCTTCTCCCGCCAGGGGAGAAGGGAGCGAGCCAAGGCGCGCTGCGCACGCACTCTTTCACTCTGGGGGAGTCGGTGGGTTCAAGCCGGCAATCTTATTTCGGTTTGAAGCCAGAGACATTGACCGGGGGCCGATTCTACCGGCCCGTCGCGGGCGCGAGAAGCAGCAGAACTACGGTCCAGACGCGGCCTGTATCAAGCCTTCCACCTCGCGCAGGTTGGCGCGCTTCATCGGCTTACCGTCCACCGAGCTCAACGGTACCTCGCGCGCCTCGCGCCGATCGAAGACGCACAACTCGATGCGAACGTTATCGGCGGTAAAGCGGTAGGCCGGGAACGTCTCCTGGCGATCGCCGCCGAAGCGCAGACGGCGGTCGACCTGTTGGTAGGGGATACTGTGCTCCAGCAACCAGAAGCCGATTTCCTCCGACGTGTCGGCGGTGAGGTGAATTTCGATCTCGGTGGCCGAGGTAATGGTCCCGCTCAATACCGGTCCCACCAGGCGTGGATCGAATGAGGACAGAAAGCGCATGGCCTCAGCCGCGAGCTCACGCAGCCGGCGCACGCTTTGTGGCAGGCGACTCCCGTGAAACAGCCGCAGGTATTCTTGGAGTGCGGAATCCACTTCGTCATTGCCCGGCAGGTGCTTGGTCTCGGGCAGTCCCAGACGCGCCGCGGCCTTGCGCTTCGCGGTCTGGAAATCGCCCACACCCTCCTCCGCCATGATACGCGCGGCGTCGGTGGCGATGTGCTGGCGCAGTTCTTTCGTGGACGATGAGCCCGGTTTGGAGCGGTTCCCTTGTGGGTGAGAACGGGACTTGTGGCGCATCAAAATAGTCTCTCGCGGATGTTTTCCGGCACCTTTTCCGGCATGGTCTCCGTCGTGGTTTCACCATCGAGACCGGGAAGGGATTGGGGCGTTTCCGTGCCCTCCACAAAAAATTCCTCCATCGCCTGTGGATCGTCGGGCGTGGTGGGTTTCCCGGTTTCGCTGTTGATGGTGATGCGCACCATGGTTTCCGGTGGCGTCAGCGGTTTTTCCGGAATCCCCTCGAGCGCCGTGCGCATGAAATCGATCCACACCGGCAGCGCGGTGCGTCCGCCGGTTTCGGCCCGACCGAGCGACAGCGGTTGGTCGAAGCCAATCCACGCCGTTGTCACCACCTCACTGTTGAAGCCCGAAAACCAGGCATCGCGGTAGTCGTTGGTGGTCCCGGTTTTGCCGGCGAGGTCCTTGCGTCCCAGGACCAGCGCCCCCCGTCCGGTGCCGGCGCGGATGACCTCCTGCATCATGCTAGCCATGAGAAAGCTGGTTTCGACGCTGAGTACGCGCGGCGCGTATGCCGGCTGGTCCTGGCCACCAGCCAAGTTTGCTGGGGGGGCGGTGGCCGGTTTGGACGACCACTGCGCGGTATTCGAAGACATGTCGACTGCCGATGTTTCACATTCACGGCAGACAACCGCCGGCCGGGCCTGTTCCAGTATGGTGTGGTTGGCGTCCTCCACGCGCGCGATGAAGTACGGAGTGACGCGGTAACCGCCGTTGGCAAACACGGCAAACGCGCTCACCATCTGCATGGGTGTGGCCGAGACGGTGCCGAGCGCGAGCGACAGGTTGCGCGGAATTTTGGCCGGGTCGAATCCAAAACGCTCCATGTGTTTGACGGTGTAGGTGACACCGATCGCGCGCAGCAGGCGCACGGCCACGAGATTAAGCGATTGCGCCAGGGCCTTGCGCAGCCGCGTGGGCCCGTAAAATTTCCTGTTGTAATCCTCGGGACGCCATTCTTCTTCTGGCGAGTCACCGCCGTCCATGACGATCGGCGCACCGCTGACCGTACTGGCGGCGGTGAAACCCTTGTCCAAGGCCGCGCTGAAGATGAAGGGCTTGATGCTCGATCCGGGCTGGCGCTCCGCCTGTGTGGCGCGGTTGAAACTGCTGTGGGAAAAATCAAAGCCGCCGGTCAGGGCCAGCACGGCGCCGTCGTCCGGTCGCAGGGACACCAACGCGCCCGCGACGTCCGGTATCTGTGCCAAACGCCACAGCCCGATATCCTTCAGCTGTTGCGGATCCTCGATGGCCTCAAGGTAAATGATGTCGCCGGCCTTGAGGATATCCGTTGCCTGTTTGGGCGCGGGACCCAGGGTGTTCTCGTCGACATACCTCCGAGCCCAGGACAATCCGCCCCATTCGGTTTCGACGATCGCGCCGTCCTGGGTGTATACATGCACCTTGTCTTTTTCGACCTTGAACACAATTCCCGGCAGCAGATAACCGATGACGCGATAATCCTTGAGCACGTCGTCCAGACGCTCCTTGTCAGGCTCGCTCTTGATCGAAACGTGCCCCGCCGGTCCTCGGTAGCCGTGCCGGCGATCGTATTCCAGCAATCCAGTGCGGAGCGCCTTGACCGCGGCTTGCTGATACTTGCTGTTGAGGGTGGTATAGACATGGAAACCCCCGGCATAGGTTTTTTCGTCATACGTCTGGATCATGTACTGGCGCACCAGTTCGGCGACGTATGGCGCCGCCGTATCGGATTTAAGGGTGTGCTTGGCGGCGGCGAGCGGCGTCTCGATCGCCTCGGAATAGGCCGCCTCATCGATGAAACCGTTGTTCAGCATCAGTTTCAGAATGGTGTTACGTCTTTCGTAGGCGTTCTCCGGATTGGTTAGCGGGTTGTCACGCGATGGCGCCTTGGGGAGTCCCGCGAGCATCGCCATTTCCGGCAGGTTAAGTAGCGGCAGGGTTTTCCCGTAATAAATCTGCGCGGCCGCGGCAAAGCCGTAGGAACGGTGACCGAGAAAAATCTTGTTAAAATAAAGCTCGAGGATCTGCTGTTTGCTCAATTCGCGCTCGATCTTGAAGGCCAGCAGAACCTCCTTGATTTTCCGCGTGTAGGTTTTTTCAGGGCTGAGAAAGAAGTTGCGCGCCACCTGCATGGTAATGGTGCTCGCTCCCTGCGACGTCGACTGGGTGCGCAGGTTGTGCAACCCCGCCCGCAGTATCCCGGCGAAGTCCACCCCATGATGATAGAAAAACGAGCGGTCTTCAGCAGCCAGCACCGCATTAATGAGCATCTCCGGCACTTCCCCGATTCTGACCGGGATGCGTTTTTCCTCGCCGAACTCGGCGATTAACTCCCCGTCGGCGGTGTAAACCCGCATCGGCACTTTAAGCTGTGCCCCCGAGAGATCCTCGAGAGACGGGAGCGTGGGCGTGAGGATGAGCGCGATCAGGGTCAGTATCACTACGCCGGTCGCGAGGAGGCCAAAGAGGCCGATCAGCGCCACCTGCCACCATTTCGTGGGCAGGTGCTGGTGGGTCCAGCGGGAGAAAAAGCTCCCAGAATCATTCATGGCGGGCGCGGCTTGTGGAAGTATGTGTCAGGGAGCATCCGGAATCCGGCGCGACGGACAGTATAAACCACAGTCTGTCGGCCGGGGTATTTATGCCGGGGTAATCCCGATTTTGCGAAAAAAATGCTGAAAAACCCATAAATCCCGGCAAAATCAATAAATTGTCATTTCCAAAATCTATGGTCTATATTTGGTTTTAGCATTTAATCTACATTATCTGTATCAATCATAACTCAAGGATTTTGAGAGGAAAATAAATGAATACCCTCACGGGGCTATTTTCCAAAAAGAAGTCACCTCTGATCGGGATTGACATCAGTTCCTCCGCCGTCAAGGTGCTCGAGTTGAGCCGCAATGGCGAGCACTTGCGCGTCGAGCGCTATGCGGTGGAACCCCTCCCCCAGAATGCGGTGGTTGAGCACGCGATCACGGAAGTCGAACAGGTGGCGCAGGTGGTGGAACGCGCCGTCAAGAAATCCGGAACACGTTGCAAGCACGCGGCGGTTGCCGTGCCGGCGGCGCATGTCATCACCAAAACCATCAAGATGGCCGCCAACCTGAGCGATCAGGACCGCCAGATGCAGGTGGAAATGGAGGCGGACCACTACATCCCGTATCCGCTGAACGAAATCAATCTCGATTTCCAGGTTCTGGGTCCGTCGGAGAACAGCCCGGAAGAAGTGGACGTGCTGATGGCCGCCTGTCGCAAGGAGATTGTGGATGATTATCTCGCGGTCATCCAGGCACCGGGCCTGTCGCCCATGGTCGTGGATGTTGAAACCTACGCCATGGAAAACGCCTTCTCGCTGATCACCAGCCACATGCCCGGTGGCGGAATGGAGAAAACCATCGCCGTGCTGGACATCGGCGCCACGGCCACCACCATTAATGTGGTTCACAACAACCGCTCGGTGTATACCCGCGATCATGCCTTCGGTGGGCGTCAGCTCACGGAAGAAATTCAGCGTCGTTACGGTCTCTCTTATGAAGAAGCCGGATTGGCCAAAAAGCAGGGCGGGTTGCCAGACAACTATCAGACCGATGTGCTGCGGCCTTTCATGGAAGCCATGTGTCAGGAAATCATGCGCGCATTGCAATTCTTCTATTCCTCCACGCCGTTCAACAGCGTGGATCAATTATTGCTCGCGGGTGGATGCGGACAGATCGGCGGTATCGATGAACTCGTGGCCGCGCGCATTGGCGTACCGGCCATAGTAGCTAATCCCTTTGCGAGCATGTCGCTGGCTTCGCGTATCAAACCTCAGCATCTTTCCAACGACGCCCCCTCGCTCATGATCAGCTGCGGACTCGCGATGCGGAGTTTTGACGAATGACGACAAGAATCAATCTGCTGCCGTGGCGCGAGATGCACCGCAAGGAGCAGGATCGTCAACTACTGACGATTGCCGTGGGCGCGTGGATTCTGATGGCGGTCATAATTTTTTATGCCCATGTGCACGTGAGTGCGCTGATCGAGAACCAGACTAAGCGCAACGAATTCCTAGATCAGGAGATAGCCAAGGTCGAGAAAGAGATCAAGGAAATCGCCGAACTGAAGAAGAAGCGTGCGGACCTCATCGCCCGCATGAACGTGATTTACCAGTTGCAAGGAGACCGCACGCAGGTGGTGCATCTTTTCGATGAGTTGGCCCGGAAGCTTCCCGACGGTATTTATCTGGCCTCGATGAATCATACGGGCAACAGTATTGCACTCAAGGGTGTGGCCCAATCGAATGCGCGGGTATCGGCACTTATGCGCAACCTGGCCGCCTCGGACTGGTTTGCCGAACCGGAGCTCGAGGTGATAACGGTGAAGGCCAAGGGCAGTGACCGCGTGAGCGAATTTTCGCTCAAGGTCAAGCAGGTCGCCAAGCAGCAGAAAAAGCTCGAGGACACCGGCTCATGACCCTGGACGACCTGAAAAATATCGATGTCAATAACATGGGCTCATGGCCGGTCCCGATCAAGATCACCGGCGTTCTGATTGTGTGTGCAATTATTCTTTTCGCTGGTTTCTGGTTTCTGATCCAGGGCGAGCTAGAGGCATACGGGGAAGCGCAAAAGAAGGAAGAATCCCTGCGCGACACATACACGAACAAGAAAGGCCTGGCCGTCAATTTACCGGCCTACAAGACGCAGATGGAAGAAATGGAACAGACTTTCGGCAGTCTGCTCCGGCAATTGCCCAACACCACGGAGGTCCCGGATCTGTTGGTGGATATCACCCAGGCCGGTTTGGGCCGCGGGCTGGAATTCGCGCTGTTCCGGCCGGAGAAGGAACAACCGAAGGATTTCTATGCCGAGATGCCGATCAGCGTCGAGGTTCGCGGGAACTATCACGAGCTGGCGCAGTTCGTCAGCGATGTCGCGGCGCTTCCCCGCATCGTCACGTTTGGTGATATCAACATCAACGCGACTGGAAAGGACAACAAGCTGACGATGTCGGCGAAGGCCAAGACCTATCGTTACCTCGAAGAAGGCGGCGTCGCCAAGACGGACAGCCGCAAGCCACGGGGACGGATGTGATGCGCATGAACAGATTTATGTCACTTTTGTCGGCTGGCCTGTTTTGCATATCGCTCGCTGGTTGCAGCAGCGATGGACTCGAGGATTTGCGCGAATTTGTCAAGAAAACCCACGCTGAAAAAAAACCGAAGGTGGAGTCGCTTCCTGAAATTAAAATGCAGGAGACATTCATTTATAACACCGCCAACTTGACCGATCCGTTCGCCGCTTTCAATCTCATGCCTCAGGGCCTGAAGAGCGCCAGCGGGCCGAGACCGGATCCGAACCGGCGCAAAGAACCGCTCGAGGACTATCCACTGGATTCGCTGAAGATGGTGGGGACTCTCAGTCGCGGCAAACAGGCGTGGGCCGTTATCCAGGCGCCGGACGGAACCGTCCATCGCACCCAGGTTGGCGATCACCTGGGACAGAATTCCGGCATGATCCACAAAATCACCGATGAAAAAGTCGATCTGATTGAATTGATACAGGGAACGCTGGGGGATTGGATCGAACGCGAAGCCAATCTGACGTTGTTGGAATGAACTGGACATACAAGGCGGGAAGACCATGAAACAGCAAACACGAATCTTGCGCACGATGGCGGTCGCGGCTGGCCGATGCCTGATGTTTCTTGTCGCCATGACAGGAATGTCTGCCACGGCGATGGGCGCTGTAATCCAGTCCTTGGCCTGGGAACCGGGAAGTGAGGCTTCGGTGCTCCAAGTGCGTGCCTCCGGCGAAGGTACATATACCACCGAGGTACTGGAAGAGGGTAAGCGGTTGCGCATCAACTTCCCGGACAGCAGCATGGGACCATCCCTCGCCGAGCTTCAGGGCCAGGAGAAGGCGAAGGGGGTTTATCCCTATCTGGCCGACAATGGCACGGCCGTGGTGGTGGACCTGTTGATGAACGAGCCCGGGGCACTTAACGTGCAAAAGGCCGCCTACGGATACCGAGTATTGGCCTCCACGACACCGTCGTTAGCCATTACACCACCGGTTGCCTCGGAAATGCCGGCCAAGATTGAGGAACCCGCGACCGCCACTCCTATTGTCACCGAACCGACTCCCGCGGTGCCCGGCGCGCAAGGGAAAAATTCCATCGAGGACATCGTCTACGCCAAGTTGCCCGGTGACCGGATTCAAATCACCTTTAAAATGACACAGCCGCCCACGGAGCCGGACGCTTTTACCATCACTAACCCGGCGCGGATATCACTGGATTTCGCCAACACCCGCGTCGGGCTGGAGAAAAAGAGTCTCGCGGTCAAGGAAGCGGCTGTAACCAGTGTGACGGCCATCGAGGCGGAAAATCGCTCACGTGTCGTGGTCAGCCTGATCAAGCCTGTCGCGTATTCCACGGTAATCGATGGTAACAATTTCGTCGTGACCGTGGAGGCACCTGTTAGCGCCATAGCCGGGGCGGTGGAGCCGAAGACCACGCATTTTGCCAGTACTCGCAAGTCCGGCAAATACAATCTCACGGGTATCGATTTCCGTCGTGGCCCGCAGGGCGACGGCAAGATTATCATCAACCTCTCCGATCCCACCGTGGGCATCGACATCCGTGAGCAAGCCGGTGAGATCATGCTCGATTTCCTGAATACCTCGACGTCTGCCGAATTGCAACGCCGGCTTGACGTGGTGGATTTTGCTACACCCGTCCAGACCATCGATACGTTTGCGCAAGGAAAAAACACGCGCATGATTATCACGCCCAAGGGCAAGTACGAGCACTTGGCGTACCAGACGGGGAATCTCTTCACCGTCAGTGTCAAACCGGTGATTGAAAGGCCGGACGAGAAAAAAGTCGACGAGTTCGGTTACTCCGGCGAGAAGCTGTCGCTTAATTTCCAGAACATCGAGGCGCGCGCCGCGCTGCAAGTGTTGGCGGATTTTACCGGCCTCAATTTCGTGGTGAGTGACACCGTCAAGGGTTCGTTGACGCTGCGCTTGAAGGACGTTCCGTGGGATCAAGCGTTGGATCTTATCCTCGACAGCAAGAATTTGGCGATGCGGCGCAAAGGTAACGTGATCACGGTGGCGCCCGCGCCGGAAGTGGCGGCCAAGGAGAAGGCCAATATGGAGGCGACCAAGGCGGTGGTCGAGCTGGAACCGCTGGTTTCGGAACTCATCCAGATCAACTATGCCAAGGCCAATGACATCGCGGCATTACTGAAGTCGATCAAGGCCGTGACCAGCACGACGGCCACCCAAGAGCACCCGGTGTTCGGCAGCTCCGCCACCGGCGTTTCGACGCAGAGCTCCACGTCTTCCAATACCCTGCTGTCACCGCGCGGGCAGGTTACCGTGGATCAGCGCACTAACTCACTGCTCATTCAGGACACGCCGGGCAAAATCCGTGAAGTGCGCCAACTGATCGCCAAGCTGGATCAGCCCGTGCGCCAAGTCATGATCGAATCGCGCCTGGTCGAGGCGACGGATAACTTTGCCAGATCGCTCGGCACGCGGCTCGCGCACCTTTACGGAAGCGCCAACAGTAAAGGAAATATTGCAACTTCATCGGGCAAGATCGACGTGTTACCGCCGCTGCGTCCGCCCGGCGGCGGGACGCCGGTGTATGAAATTATTCCCAGCGGGCTCAACGTGAACCTGCCCTCTCCGGGCATTGGCGACTCCGCCCCGGGCAGCTTCATGATCGACATCTTCAAGGGTGGTCTCGAGCTCACACTAGAATTATCCGCGCTCGAGCAATCCGGAAAGGGGAAAATCATCTCAAGCCCGCGGCTTATCACGGCCGACCAGAAGAAAGCCTCGATCGAGCAGGGACAGGAGCGCGTTTTCACCACCAGTGTTCTGGGCGTCGGCACCGTGGTCACCAAAAAAGCCACGCTCAAACTGGAAGTCACGCCCCAAATTACGCCGGATGATCGAATCAATCTCGAGGTGCAAATCACCAAGGATAATTTCGTGGATGCGGTATCTGGTCTGTTAAACGTGAAACAGATTAGCACCCAGGTCCTGCTGGACAATGGCGAGACCGTGGTGCTGGGGGGCATCTATGAGCAGGACGAAATCAAAACCGTCACCCAAGTCCCGTTCTTCGGCGACATACCTATATTGGGCTGGTTGTTTAAAAACAAGGAAGTCAAAGACAACAAGACCGAATTGTTGATCTTCCTGACCCCGCGGATTCTCTCGGATAACCTGAGATTGCGTTAAGCGCCGCGCTTCGCCAACCGGCCGCCAGGGGCGGACGGTTGGCTTGATTTATCCCTGGGTTGCTGGCATACCTGAGCCATGAGCCGGCCGGACAATCTCTTTCTGATCGGTCCGATGGGGGCGGGCAAATCCACCATCGGGCGCCATCTGGCCGAGTTGCTAAACAAGGATTTCCGGGATTCCGACCAGGAAATCGAGCAGCGCACCGGGGCCGGCATCCCGCTCATTTTCGAGATCGAAGGCGAAGCCGGTTTCCGCGCACGCGAGTCGTCCATTCTGGACGACCTGACGCGCCTGTCCAATATGGTGCTGGCCACCGGCGGCGGCGCCGTGCTGGCGGCAGATAACCGCAAGCTTATGCGCGAGCGCGGTGTGGTGGTGTACCTGCACGCGCCGCTGGAAACCCTGCTACAACGCACATGCCGCGATCGCCACCGTCCCTTGCTGCAGACGGCCGACCGGCACCGCACGCTGGAGGACATCCTCAAAGCGCGCGAACCGGTTTACCGGCAGGCCGCGGACATGGTCATCGAGACCTCGCACCGCTCGCCCGCGAGCGTCGCCCGCGAGATCGTACGCAAACTGGAAGCGCTTTTGAAAAATGAAAACCTTGCTTCTTGACCTCGGGGACCGAAGCTACCCGATCTATATCGGTTCCGGCCTCATCGGTCATGCTGATTTGCTGAAAAAGCATATCGCCGGCCGCCACGTCGCCATCGTGACCAACGAAACCGTGGCGCCGTTGTATCTGGCGAAGGTGCGCGCCCACCTGGGCGCGCTGCAATCGGTGGAGATGACTTTGCCGGATGGGGAACAGCACAAGACGCTCGAAGTCCTGAACCGCGTCTTCGATGCCCTGCTGGCGGCGCGCTGCGACCGGCGCACCACCCTCATTGCGTTGGGTGGCGGTGTCATCGGCGACATGGCCGGATTCGCCGCGGCCAGTTACCAGCGCGGCGTGCCGTTCATCCAGGTGCCAACGACATTATTGTCGCAGGTGGATTCCTCGGTCGGCGGCAAGACCGGTGTCAACCATCCACTCGGGAAGAACATGATCGGTGCGTTCTATCAGCCGCGCGCGGTCATCATCGACACCGACACGCTTAACACCCTGCCGGACCGGGAACTCTCCGCGGGGCTGGCTGAGATGATTAAGTACGGCTTGATCCGCGATCCCGAGTTTTTCAGCTGGCTCGAGACCAATCTGGACAAGCTGCTGGCGCGCGATGCCGAAGCGCTGGCGTTTGCGATCCACCGCTCGTGCCGCAACAAGGCCGAGGTCGTGGCCGCGGACGAGCGCGAGTCCGGTGTGCGTGCCACCCTCAACTTGGGACACACCTTCGGTCACGCGATCGAGACCGGTCTGGGTTACGGGAAATGGTTGCACGGCGAGGCCGTTGCCGTGGGCATGGTCATGGCCGCGGATTTATCGCACCGGCTCGGCTGGTTGTCGGCCGCAGATGTCGCCCGCATCGAGAAGCTGATGCAGCGCGCGCGGCTGCCGGTACGCGCGCCGGCAGCGCTTTCGCCGGCGCGGTTTCTAGAACTCATGGCCGTGGACAAGAAGGTGCAGGACGGGCGTCTGCGATTGGTGCTGCTCAAACGCCTCGGCGAGGCCGTGGTGACCGACGAGGTTCCACGGGCGGAGCTTGAGAAGACGCTCACGAGCATGCGGGAAGCGGCGTAATGCTGGCACCTTTCGCCGCGCACGACGCCACCTCGCGCGGCCGGAAATTTCCCGAAACCTCGCCTGCCAATCGATCCGAATATCAGCGCGACCGCGACCGCATCATCCACAGCGCCGCGTTTCGTCGTCTCGAATACAAGACCCAGGTTTTTATCAACCACGAAGGCGACCTGTTCCGCACGCGCCTGACGCATTCCATCGAAGTGGCGCAGATCGCGCGCTCGATCGCGCGTGCGCTCGGCCTCAACGAGGACCTGACCGAGGCCATCGCCTTGGCACACGACCTCGGGCACACGCCATTCGGCCATTCGGGGCAAGAGGCGCTCAACGAATGCCTGCACGACCATGGGGGCTTCGAGCATAACCTGCAGTCGTTGCGTGTGGTGGACTTGTTGGAAGAGCGCTATGCTGAGTTTCCTGGCCTCAATCTCACCTTTGAAACGCGCGAAGGCATTCTCAAACACTGCTCGTTGAAAAACGCGCCTGAACTGGGCGAACTGGGAAAGCGGTTCCTGGATAAAACCCAACCCGGCCTCGAGGCCCAGCTGGTGAATATCGCAGACGAGATCGCCTACAACAACCATGACGTGGACGATGGATTGCGTTCCAAACTGTTGACCATCGACCCACTGATGCGTGTCTCCGTTTTCGCCGGGCAGTACGAGGAAGTCAGGCGTCGTTATCCGGACATCCTGCCGCGGCGCGCCATCTATGAAACTATCCGCCGCATGATCAATCACGTGGTGACCGACTTGATCGAAAACAGCCGACGACGAATAAGCCATGCCGGTATAAAGAGCATTGAGGACGTCCGGCGACACCCCGAATCCCTGATTGCCTATACCGTGGAAGTCTCGGAAAAATCCCGCGAGCTCAAGCGCTTCCTGCGCCAGAACCTGTACGCGCATGAACAGGTGACCCGAATCATGGGCGAGGCGGTGAAGGTCGTGCGCGAACTATTCGAGGCCTTTATGCGCGAGCCGGCGTCACTACCGCTTCAATACCGTGAAAAACTCCAGCAGCAGAACGGGATTCGGGAGCGGGCCCGGATCGTCGCGGACTACATTGCCGGCATGACCGACCGCTATGCCATGCGCGAACACGCGCGCCTGTTTCCCGGAGGCTGACCGGAAAAGGCGTTTACGGTCAGGCCTTTCTCGCGCTACCGGCTGAAACGCCCCCGAATTCCAAGAGATTCCATTGAACCCGCCCCGGTGGGCCGGTATACTTTTTGGCCCTTTTGCTCTGATTTTTCTTGGTTTTTACTGGCAAAAGAACGAATTTCCCCGATCCGGGGCATGCCCCCGCTGGTGAGTTCGACAAAGAAATGGGCCAATCGGCGCACCCAGCGATGCTCGGTGCCGGATAGTCGCCGGCGGCGAATGAAGACGGTGAATGAATTTGGAACAGCGCAAGTCACAACAGGGTCTTTATGATCCGGCCTACGAGCACGACGCCTGCGGCGTCGGCTTCGTGGTCGACATGAAAGGCCGTCGTTCGCACAAGATCGTCACGCAGGCGCTGACCGTTCTGCGCAACCTCATGCATCGCGGCGCCTGCGGCTGCGAGGAGAACACCGGCGACGGCGCCGGCATTCTGATTCAATTGCCGCACGCCTTTCTGGAACGCGAAACCGGCAAACTCGGAATCAAGCTTCCACCGTCGGGTCATTATGGCACCGGTCTCATCTTCCTGCCGCGCGACGCGGCCGAAGCGCGCCGTTTCCAGGAAATGTTCGCTGCTATTGTGCGTGAAGAAGGGCAGCAACTTCTCGGCTGGCGCGACGTGCCGGTTGACGATTCCTCGCTCGGTCCGACGGCGCGCTCGGCCGAGCCGATCATCCGGCAGGTTTTCATCGGCCGTGCGCCCGGTATTGCCGACGAGCTGGCCTTCGAGCGCAAGCTCTATGTCATCCGCATGCGCGTCGAGCATGCGATCTGGAATTCACGGATCCAGAATCGCTTGCTGTTTTACATCCCGAGCCTGTCGGCGCGCACCCTGATCTACAAGGGCATGCTCACACCGACCCAGGTGGAGCCGATGTTTCCGGACCTCGCCGATCCCGCCGTGGAGTCGGCGCTGGCGCTGGTGCATTCACGCTTCTCGACCAACACCTTTCCGTCCTGGCCGCTGGCGCACCCGTATCGCTACATCGCCCACAACGGCGAGATCAACACCCTGCGCGGCAACATCAACTGGATGCGCGCGCGCGAGGCCCTGTGCCAGTCGCCATTGTTTGGCGATGACCTGAAAAAAATTCTTCCCATTGTGATGGAGGGTGGCTCGGACTCGGCCACCTTCGACAACGTGCTCGAATTTCTGCACATGGCCGGACGCGAGCTGCCGCACGCCGTGTTGATGATGATCCCGGAGGCGTGGAGCGGGCACGAGATGATGGATGAGGACCGCAAGGCCTTCTATGAATACCACGGCTGCCTGATGGAGCCGTGGGATGGCCCGGCCTCGATCGCCTTCACCGATGGCAACGTCATTGGCGCCATACTCGACCGCAACGGTCTGCGCCCGTCGCGTTACTACGTGACCAAGGACGGTCTGGTGGTCATGGCCTCCGAGGTCGGTGTGCTCGACATCCCGCCGGAGAACGTGCTCATCAAGGAGCGCCTGCATCCGGGCCGGATTTTCCTGGTGGACACACGTGAAGGTCGCATTATCGATGATGCCGAGTTGAAAAAGCGCTACACCTCGGCGCATCCGTACCGGGAATGGCTGAAGCAAAATCTGATCCCGCTCGATCAATTGCCGCAGCCTCCGCAGGTGCCAGAGCCGGATCGCGCCACCGTGCTGCAGCGCCAGCAGGCGTTTGGCTATACCCATGAAGACCTGCGTATCCTCATGGCGCCGATGGCGCAGAAGGGCGAGGAACCGGTGGGCTCGATGGGCAACGATGCGGCGCTGGCGGTGCTGTCCGACAAGCCGCGCCTGCTGTACGACTATTTCAAGCAGCTGTTCGCGCAGGTGACCAACCCGCCGCTGGATGCCATCCGCGAAGAGCTGGTGACGCAGATCGAAACCCCGCTCGGTCCCGAGAGCAACCTGCTCCAGCCGGGTCCGGAGTCCTGCCGCATGCTCAAGCTCAAGACGCCGATTCTGAGCAACGAGGAGTTGGCGAAGATCCGTCACCTGGATCGCCCCGGTTTCAAGACCGTCACGCTGCCCATGTTGTTCCCCGCCGGGTCCGATGGGCAGGAACTGGCGCGCGCGCTGGAAGAATTATGCCGCCAGGCCAGCGACGCCATTGCCCTAGGCAGCACCTTCATCATTCTGTCGGATCGCGGAGTGGATGCGCAGCACATGCCCATGCCGGCACTGCTGGCCACGGCCGGGGTGCACCACCATCTCGTGCGTGCCGGCACGCGTGTGAAGGTCGGGCTCATCGTTGAATCCGGTGAAGCGCGCGAGACGCACCACATGGCGCTGTTGCTGGGCTACGGCGCGGGCGCGGTGAATCCCTACCTGGCCTTCGAGTCGCTGGACGACTTGATTCGCCAGCAACTGTTAAGCGGCGTGGACGAAGCGCAGGCAGTCAAGAATTACATCAAGGCGCTCAACAAGGGCGTGGTCAAGGTCATCTCCAAGATGGGTATCTCCACCATCCAGTCCTATCGTGGCGCGCAGATATTCGAGGCCATTGGCCTCGACAAGATGTTTGTCGATAAATATTTCACCTGGACCGCCTCGCGTGTCGGCGGTATCGGTATCGACGTGGTGGCGCAGGAGACGTCGTTACGCCATCACCGTGCTTACCCCGAGCGGCCGGTGGGCCCGCCCGAACTCGATTGGGGCGGACACTACCAGTGGCGCCGCGACGGCGAGTATCACATGCTCAATCCCGACACGGTGGCCAAGCTGCAGCACGCCACGCGCGCCAATTCCTACGAGATGTTCAAGGAATTCTCCCATGCCTGTGATGACAGTGCGGAACACCTGGCGACGCTGCGCGGGTTGATGGAGTTGAAACTCGCCGACCGGCCGATCCCGATCGAGGAGGTCGAGCCGGTGGAAGCCATCACGCAGCGTTTCGCCACCGGCGCCATGTCTTATGGCTCGATCAGTCAGGAAGCGCACGAGGCGCTCGCCATCGCCATGAACCAGATCGGTGGCCGTTCCAATTGTGGCGAGGGTGGCGAGGACCCGGAGCGTTACGGCACGGTGCGCAATTCGCGCGTCAAGCAGGTGGCCTCGGGCCGTTTTGGCGTCACCAGTCATTACCTGGTCAACGCCACCGACCTGCAGATCAAGATGGCGCAGGGTGCCAAGCCCGGCGAGGGCGGCCAGTTGCCCGGTCAAAAGGTGTATCCGTGGATCGCCAAGGTGCGCTTTTCCACACCCGGGGTGGGCCTGATTTCGCCGCCGCCGCATCACGACATTTATTCGATTGAGGATCTGGCGCAGTTGATCCACGACCTCAAGAACGCCAACCGCGAGGCGCGCATCCACGTGAAGCTGGTCTCCGAGATCGGCGTGGGCACGATCGCCGCCGGCGTGGCCAAAGCGCACGCCGACGTGGTGCTCATTTCCGGCCATGACGGTGGCACCGGCGCCAGCCCGCAGTCCTCACTCAAGCACGCCGGCCTGCCGTGGGAACTCGGCGTGGCCGAGACCCAGCAGGTGCTGGTGATGAACAAGCTGCGTGACCGCATCGTGGTGCAGACCGATGGCCAGATGAAAACCGGTCGCGATGTCATCATCGCCGCGCTGCTCGGCGCCGAGGAATACGGTTTTTCGACTGCGCCGCTCGCGGTGCTCGGCTGCATCATGATGCGCGTGTGCCACCTGAACACCTGCCCGGTCGGCATCGCCACCCAGGATCCGGAGTTGCGCAAGAAATTCGCCGGTAACCCGGAACACGTGATGAATTTTTTCCGCTTCGTGGCACAGGAGACGCGCGAGTGGATGGCGCGACTCGGATTCCGCTCGCTGGATGAAATGATCGGACGCGTGGACCGCCTGAACGTGAAAAAGGCGGTGGATCACTGGAAGGCGCGCGGCCTCGATTTCTCCCAGATTCTTTATCACCCTGACGCGGGACCCGAGGTGGCGACACGCCGTGTGCGCGATCAGGATCACGGCCTCGACAAGTCGCTGGACGTGGTAACTATTCTGCCGCTGTGCCGTGATTCGCTGGAATCAAAAAAACCGGTGGACATTATTCTGCCCATTCGCAACGTCAATCGCACCGTTGGCACCATTCTCGGCGCCGAGGTCAGCAGGCGTTACGGCGCTGAGGGATTGCCGGACGATACCATCCGCATCCATTTCAACGGCTCCGCCGGTCAGAGTTTCGGGGCGTTCCTGCCGCGCGGCCTCACCTTCACGCTCGAGGGCGATGCCAACGACTACGTTGGCAAAGGTCTCTCCGGCGGCAAGCTCATTGTCTATCCGCCGCGTCAGGCGAGTTTCGTGCCGGAGGAAAATATTCTCATCGGCAATGTCGCGCTGTACGGCGCTACCAATGGTGAAGCCTATTTCCGCGGTGTCGCCGGCGAACGCTTCGCTGTGCGCAATTCCGGCGCACACACGGTAGTCGAGGGCATGGGCGACCACGGCTGCGAGTACATGACCGGCGGCCGCGTGGTCGTGATCGGTTCCACCGGTCGCAACTTCGCCGCCGGCATGTCCGGCGGCTTGGCCTACGTGCTCGACACGGCCGGTGACTTCAAGCGCCATTGCAATCCCGCCATGGTCGACATCGACCCGCTGGCTGCCAGCGAGGACATCGATCTGGTGAAGGACTTGCTCAAGCGGCATGTGCACTACACCGGCAGCACGGTAGCGGAAAATATTCTTGCGAACTGGAGGGCCATGCAGGTGAAATTCGTAAAGATCACGCCCAAGGATTACAAGCGCGTGCTCGCGGCCATTTCCAAGGCGCGCCAGATTGGCATCTCGGAAGAACAGGCGGTGATGGAAGCATCGCATGGGTAAGATCACCGGCTTCATCGAGTTTCACCGCGCCAAGCAAAGCTACCGTCCCGTCACCGAGCGGGTGCGCGACTGGAAGCAGGTCATGCGTCCGTTCCCCGAAGAAGAGCTCAAGCAGCAGGGCGCGCGCTGCATGGATTGCGGCATCCCGTTCTGCCATCAGGGCTGCCCGCTGGGAAATATCATCCCCGATTGGAACGACCTGGTTTACCGTGGCCAGTGGCAGGACGCGATCGATCGACTGCACGCGACCAACAATTTCCCCGATTTTACCGGCACGCTGTGTCCCGCCCCGTGTGAGGGCGCCTGCGTGCTCGGCATCAATGATGATCCGGTGACGATCAAGGCGATTGAATTGGCGATCAATGATCGTGCCTTTCAGGAGGGCTGGATCAAACCGGAACCGCCCAAGGTGCTGACAGGCAAGAAGATCGCCATCGTCGGTTCCGGCCCCGCGGGTTTGGCCGGGGCGCAGCAGTTGCGGCGCGCCGGTCATGAGGTTACGGTGTTTGAGCGTGACGACCGCATCGGTGGCCTGCTGCGCTATGGCATCCCCGAATTCAAGATGGAAAAGAAAGTGCTCGACCGGCGACTAAAGCAGCTGGAGGCCGAGGGAGTGGTTTTCAAGGCTAACGCGCATATCGGTATGAACGTGCCAGTGGAGGCGTTGCGGAAAGATTTCGATACGATCCTGCTTGCCGGCGGTGCCTGCGCCCCGCGCGATCTCCCGGTCCCGGGACGTGAGCTGAAAGGCGTGCATTTCGCCATGGAATACCTCACTCAGCAGAATCGCCGTTGCGAGGGCGAGAAGGTACCCGTGGAGCAGGAGATCACCGCCCAGGGCAAGCATGTCGTGATCGTCGGCGGCGGCGATACCGGCGCCGACTGTTTGGGCACGGTGCACCGCCAGGGCGCCGCCTCGGTGCACCAACTGGAGATCATGCCGCGCCCGCCGGAGGCCCGTGCCTCGGACAACCCCTGGCCGCAATGGCCGTTCATCTATCGCGTCTCCGCGGCGCACGAGGAGGGCGGCGAGCGCCTGTATTCGGTTTCCTCCAGACGATTTATCGGCAACCGCCAGGGCCGTGTCAAAAAGCTGGAACTGGTTAGGATTGAGATGGTGCGCGAACACGGGCGTGTCATCATCAACGAAATTCCGGGCAGCACTTTCACGATTCCCTGTGATTTGGCGTTGCTGGCCATGGGCTTCATCGGACCGGAACGCCCGGGCATGCTGGAACAGCTCGGCGTGAAATTTACCGATCGCGGCAATGTTTGGCGCGATGACAACTGGATGACCAGCGTGCCGGGTGTGTTCGCCGCCGGTGACATGCAACACGGCCAGTCGCTGATTGTCTGGGCCATCGCCGAGGCGCGCTCGGCCGCGCGCGGTATCGACAAATACCTCACAGGCGCTTCCGATCTTCCCGCGCCGCTCTAAAGTATTTTCTCACCGCAAAGACGCAAAGGACGCAAAGGAAAGTAAAATGGCGCTGCGCGCCGGATTTCGCATCGAGTTTCCATTTTTTCTTTGCGCTCTTTGCGCCTTTGCGGTGAAATCTCTTTATGGCAGAACTCAAGAACAACAGATTACTGCGCGCGCTGCTGCGGCAGCCGGTGGACGAGACGCCCGTGTGGATTATGCGCCAGGCCGGGCGTTATCTTCCCGAGTACCGCGCGGTGCGGGAGAAGGCCGGCGACTTCCGCACCCTCTGCTCCACACCCGAGCTCGCCTGCGAAGTGACGCTGCAACCGTTGCGGCGTTTCAAGCTGGACGCCGCCATCCTGTTCTCCGACATTCTTACGATTCCAGATGCCATGGGCCTCGGGTTGTATTTCACCGAGGGCGAGGGGCCGCGTTTCACCAAACCGGTGCGCACGGCTGCTGACGTGAATGCACTTACAGTTCCGGACCCCGAAGTCGAACTGCGTTACGTCATGGACGCGGTGCGCCTGGTGCGCCGCGAATTGGACGGCCAAGTCCCGCTCATCGGCTTTGCCGGCAGCCCGTGGACGCTCGCGACCTACATGGTCGAGGGCGGCGGCAGCAAGGAATTCGGTTTAGTGAAAGCCATGATGTTCGACCTGCCCAAGCTCATGCACCGCCTGCTTGCCGTGCTGGAGGAAGCCGTGACCGCCTACCTCAACGCGCAGGTGGCCGCCGGCGCGCAGGCGCTGATGCTGTTCGACACCTGGGGCGGCGTGCTCACCCCGCGCGATTATCGTGTGTTCTCGCTGGAGTACATGGAGCGGATCGTGCGCGGGCTGACGCGCGAGCACGAAGGGCGGCGGGTACCGGTGATCCTGTTCACCAAAAACGGTGGCCAGTGGCTGGAGGCCATGGCCGGGAGTGGTTGCGATGCGCTGGGTGTGGACTGGACCACTGACCTCTATGATGCGCGAGCGCGCGTCGGCCACAGCGTGTCCCTACAGGGCAACATGGACCCGTCCATGCTGTATGCCTCGGACGAGCGCCTGCGCGAGGAAATTGGTTCCGTCCTGGATAGTTACGGCCGCGGCAGCGGACATGTTTTCAATCTGGGGCACGGAATTCATCCGCACGTCAATCCGGATAAGGTCGCGGTTATGGTGGACGCCGTGCATGAGTTGAGCCGCCCCTATCATCAGAATTAACCCGGCATGGATCACGGACGTTGTCCGTTCGAGAAGGCCATCCTAGCCGCCGGATCCCGTGGCGCAGGGCGACTCCCTTCCGAGGCGAAGCTCCTTCGAAGGGAGTACACCGGGCCGTCACAAGAGACATCATTCATTGAGTCGCACTGGCCGCCACCGCCGAAAGAGCTCACGCCTCGGGCGGTGACGGCGCGACTCCGTCCCGTGGCGCAGCTCTTTCGGACGGAGGAAGCGGGGCTGCCATTCCAGAGCCTCACTCCTTGAGTCGCCGGCTGCCTTCTCCGAAAGCCTTCGTCTCGGGATCTGGCAGCCCCTTCGGAGACGGCGGCAGTAGCGCCCAAGGAAACAGGGTTCTTTGCGGCTACTTGCGCCCATTGCCGAAGAAGCGTTCGCCTCGGGCACCGGGCGCTAGCGCCCGGTGTGCCTGCGAGCTGGCCACGCGTTTTTCTGTGGCGGAACGCATGGGGGTGAATTGCCGCTCCGACATCGCCCGTAACAACTGCATCACACTGCTGGCGCTGATGCGTGACCGCGCCCGCTTTGCGCTCAAAGTGACGGACACCTCCGACCATCTTCCGTTCGGCAAGGAGATCAAGGTCATGATCGGCGGGCTTATCGGCCTGTAACGCCTGATCGCGAAGACCGACGTCACCCTAGTCGACAATATCCACGGGCTGGTGCGGCACGCGCAGGATCGTTACGGCTCGCTGGAAGTGTTGCCATTTCAGGAAATCGTAAAGTCGATCGCGTCGTTCCAGACCAAGCGACGCGGCCGGGGACGTCCCGGGAGCTGATTTCCGGCTTGAGTCGAGTCCTCCGATATCGGCGGTAAGTCTTTGATGTGTGTTGATTCCCTCCCCATTCCCGGCCGAAGTTTGTTATTTTGAATGGGCGCGAGTAAATTGGCGTATAGGTTGTAGTTAAATGGAAGTTTTGTTTCAAGAAGATCAAATCGTTTTCGATTCGCGGCAGCTCCACAGGGAAAAGGGTGTCCGCGCCGCGCCGCCGGTGGCTGCTTAGCATTGCCGCCGATTCAGCAGGAGGTGGGGTTCATTGGTACAGAATGAAGCCGAGGCGAGTGGAGCGTCGTCCTCGAAAAAACTGCTGGGATTGCTGGAAGGTCTGAAACGCACGCCGGTCGGGGCCGTCATTTACGACCAGATTGCGCGGATCGTGGATGAGCAGGAAGGCGTGCAGGCCAAGGTTGACCATGTTTACGCCTCGCTGCTGCACCTGCTGCTGAACGCCTACGCCCGCGACCCGAGCGCGGATCACATCACTCGCATCAACGCGCGCCTGATTCAGTTGCGCCGCGGTCCGATTACTCCTCGCGGCTCCTTGGTTACGAAGCAAACCATCGAAGAGAATCTTAACCAGGCGGCCTCTTCTCAATTTCGTTCGGAAGTCACGGATTTCCGGGCGCCTGAATCCGGGCCACCCCCGGCCGCGCGTTCTCCCGCTCCGGCGCCAGAAACGCCGATCCCGCCCACACCCCCTTCCGGGGATGGCGCATCGAATGGCGTCCCGGCGGTCGAACGCCGCGTCGATACGGCTTACCGCCAGCATCTCGAGCAACAGCGCAATGAAATCGCGAAATTGCAGGAAACGCTCGCCAAAACCGTTATCGAAGCCATGATTCAGAACCGTGAGTTCGGGGCGCTACTGCAAATCGAATTGCGCGCCCTGCAACAGGCCAACGGCGACAAGGAAATCGAGCAGCTGCGGCAGATCCTGGTCGGGGGCCTGGAAGAGCTGATCCAGGGACAGAATTCTCTCGACACCAAGCTGCACAAGACGAGTGGCTATCTCAAGCTCATCAAAGCCGACAGTGAACGCCTGCACAGGGAACTGAACAAGGTGCGGCTGCTTTCGATGACCGACGAATTCACCGGCCTTCCCAACCGCCGCGCGTTCACGCAGCGGCTCAAGGACGAGATCAGCCGCGCGCAGCGTTACGGTTCACCGCTCGCGCTGGCCATGATCGACCTGGACGAGTTCAAGGCCATCAACGATTTGCACGGTCACGCCGCCGGCGACGCCATCCTGCGCAGTTACGCCGCCGACGTGCTGACGGTGCTGCGCCACCACGATCTGGTCGCGCGCTACGGCGGCGAGGAATTCGCCGTGCTGTTGCCCAATACCACCCAAGAAGGGGCAGTGGCCGCCATCTCCAAGGCCAGGAACCGCGCGTTGCAGGTCGAGTGCGAATTCCAGGGCCGGACATTCAAGCTGCCCAGCTTTTCCACCGGTATCTCCCTGTATTCGACCGGCGAGGCGCATACCGATCTCATCGACCGTGCCGATCGCGCCCTCTACCGCGCCAAGCGCTTGGGCCGCAACCGCATTGAGCTTGAAATGGGTCTGCCGCTGGCCGACCAGAAGGGCTAGCACATCCGCCACCAGGCGAGAATCCGGGTAACAGGTTGTGAACCGGATGGCGGGCGACTAATCTCCTAAAAGGCAGGCATTTCACGCCTGCGACTCAGGAGACGGAATTGGCGGATTCCCAGAACACCTCGACTTCAGCCGATCCGTCGCTGCTGCAAAGCCTGAAGCTCCATCTCGAAGGTCTGAAGCGCACCCAGCACGGGCAGATTCTCTACAGCCAGATTCAGCGCGGCCTGGAGAAATACGGCCACGAGGACGGGCGCCTTGAACTGGTCTTCGTCACTTTCCTGTACGTGTTGCTGGGGAAGTATGCCACGAGTCCGGCCTGCGATCCGACAACACGCGTCAAGGCCCGTCTCATACAGCAGCGGCTCACAATTTATCTACCCAAGATAGCCCCGACTAAGCCGGCACCAAAATTGGCCGTCCCATCGCCGGCTTCAGCGCCCGAGAAAGCGGAATACATCCCGCCGCCCACGGAGTCACCCAAGGCTGCCATCCCTCCAGAACCAGTCGTCGAGAAGATCCCGGAGCCGGTGGTTGAGTCGAAACCGGAAAAGGCACCGGAACCCGACTCAATTCCCGAACCCGTACTGGAACCGACCGCAAAGGATGTCACACCGACGATCGAGACCGGTGCGTCAGTGCCGCCGGTCGAAGCGGAGGCGGCCGCTCCCGCTGAGCCGGCTCCACCTTCGCGGCAGGAAAAGATTGAGGTGCTGGAAGACACGTTGGCCGGACAGGTGACCGAAAGTATCGCGATCGACAGGAAATTCGGCGAATTGCTGGAGAACGAACGCGAGACGTTGAAGAATTTAGACAGCCCGCTCGGCGAGTTCAGCGATCTCAAGCAGATCCTGGTCAAGGGGCTGAACGAGCTGATCGAAGAACGCCAGGCCCTGATCGAAAAGATGTCGAGCGCCGGGGATTTCCTCAAGGCCGTGGAAACGGATCGCGAGCGCCTGCGCCAGGAGCTCACCCACGCGCGCAAGCACAGCCTGGCGGACGAGCTGACCGGCCTGCCCAAGCGCGACGTGTTCGTCAAGCAGCTGGAGGCGGAAATCGGCCGCGTGAAACGCTACGGCTTCGCGTTGGCGGTGGCGGTGATCGACGTGGACAATCTCGAATCCATCAACAAGCGCTACGGACGGACCGCGGGGGATGCGGTGTTGCGCTGCTACGCCGGCCAGATTCTGGGCAAGTTCCGTACTTACGACCTGGTGGCGCGCTACGGCGGCGACGAATTCGCGGTGCTGTTCCCGAACACACAGAAGGACGGCGCCATGCACGCACTGGAAAAGGCGCGCAAGACCGCGGCCAGCACCTTCATCCGGGAAGATGGAAAAAATATTCCCCTGCCGAGTTTCTCCAGCGTGCTCACACAGTACTCGCCGGGCGAGCCGGCCTCGGCGCTGCTCCAGCGCGCGGACCAGACGCTGAGCCAGGCGAGACTGGCCGGTTACAATCGCATGGTGGTGGCGCTACCCACGACTTAGCGGACGAATTTCTTCGCGCGGGTTGTGGCCGATGTTTCCTCGATACGTTACTATCTCTCCGCCACGATCACATGGAGGAGAGGATTACATGCGTCTTCGAATCATTCTGGCCGCCCTGGCGGCAGGTTTTAGTGGTGCGGTTTCGGCCGATTCCATCGACATCAATCTCAACGACGACAGCATCGGGGCGAGCTACGCCACCAATTGGCGCGCCGCGGATTTGAACATGGGGTTCCTGACCAACACCGACCAGCACGACTGGGCGGCCCATGTCGGCCTGCTGGCGCTGGGTGAGCGACAGAGCGGCAATACTCGTATTGAGGGCGGTCTCGGCGGGCGAATTTACCTCGTGGATGTTGCCAACAAAGACGTGCTGGCGCTCGGGCTCGGCGGCCAGTTCCGGACCTTTCCGAACAACGGCCCCATCGGTTTTACCGGCTACCTGTATTACGCCCCGGACATCGTCACCGCGATGGACGGTGAGAAGTTCTGGGAGTGGGGTGCGCGCGTTGAGTTCGAGATGGTCAAGAAAACCGCGAATGTTTACCTTGGCTACCGCAAGATGCGCGCGGATCTCGATGACGGCCGGGACATCAACGTGGATTCCGGCCTGCACGCGGGAGTCAAAATCTCCTTTTAACGACGACGCCCTCCTCCGCCGCCGGTCAGCGTGAACAGCCTCTGGAGCGACAGCAAAGCCGGGGAATTTCCGGGTGACCTGGGGCAGCGTATCTACACCTCGCGCCTGCTCGGTCGCGAAAAGTCGCTGGTGCTGCACGGCGGCGGCAACACCTCGGTCAAGATCATCGAAAAAAATCTCCTCGGTGAAGACGAAACCCGGCTGTACGTGAAGGGCAGCGGCTGGGATCTGGAACATATCGAGGCCGCCGGGTTCTCGCCCGTGCGCATCGATCACCTGCTCAAGCTTGCCAAGCTCAAACAGCTGTCCGACCCGCAGATGGTAAACGAACTGCGCACGCACATGACCCAGGCCAGCGCGCCCACGCCTTCGGTCGAGGCGATCCTGCATGCCATCCTCCCGTATCAGTACGTCGACCATACCCATGCCGATGCCATCATCACCATCACCAACACCGCCGATGGCCTCACGCGTATCCGCGAAATTTACGGCGATAATGTCGTTATCGTGCCCTACGTGATGCCGGGGTTCGATCTGGCGCGCCGCTGTGCCGAGCAGTTCGCCGCCGACGCGCGCAAGAACACCATCGGCATGGTGCTCCTGAACCATGGGATTTTTTCCTTCGGCAGGACTGCGCAGGAATCCTACGAGCGCATGATCGATCTCGTGACCTGGGCTGAGAATTACCTCGCCAAGAACAAGGCCTGGGTGCTGCCGGAATCGAGCGAAAAGCTGGAGGCGAAACCCCGGCGCCGGGAACTGGCCGCGCTGCGGCATGAGCTCTCTCGTGTGAGCGGGTTTCCATTAATTCTCGCGGCGCACGATGACCCCGCGAGCCTTGCCTTCGCGCGCCGTGATGACGTTGGCACCATTTCGCAGCAGGGGCCGGCCACGCCGGACCACGTGATTCGCACCAAGAAAATCCCGATGATCGGGCGCGACGTGCCGGCCTACGCCAAAGCGTACGAAAAATATTTCGATGAGCACGCACCGAAATCGAAAGAGCCGAAGGCTATGCTCGATCCCGCCCCGCGCGTGATTCTCGATCGCGAATTCGGCGTGGCCACGGCCGGGCGGAGCGCGCAGGATGCCGCGATTGTGTTCGACATCTATGCGCACACCATGGAAATCATCCAGCGCGCGACAGCACTGGGTGGCTATAAGGCCTTGCCGGCCAAGGATATTTTCGACGTCGAGTACTGGGACCTGGAGCAGGCCAAGCTCAAGGGCGGCGGCAGTCCGCCGGTGTTTGCGGGCGAAATCGCGCTCGTCACGGGTGCCGCCTCCGGCATTGGCAAGGCCTGCGTCGAGTCGCTGCTGGCGCGCGGCGCGGCCGTGGTCGGCGTCGATATCAAGCCTTCCATCACGAGTCTCTACAGCCGTTCGGATTATCTCGGCCTCGTTTGCGACGTGACGGATGAAAAGCAGTTATCCGAGGCGTTGGAGAAAACCGCGCGCACCTTCGGTGGACTCGACATGTTGATCCTGAACGCCGGCATCTTCCCGCCCGGCCGCCGCATTGACGCCCTGGCCACCGCGGAATGGGACAAGGTCATGCGGCTTAATCTGGATGCCAACCTGATGCTGATGCGCGAGGCGCATCCGCTCCTGAAACTTGCCCCCCACGGCGGGCGCGTGGTGGTGATCGGCTCCAAAAACGTCCCGGCACCGGGACCCGGTGCCGCGGCCTATTCGACCTCGAAGGCGGCGCTGAACCAGCTGGCGCGCGTCGCCGCTTTGGAGTGGGGCGTGGACAACATCCGCATCAATTCGCTGCATCCGAACGCGGTGTTCGATACCGGCATCTGGACCGAGCAAGTTCTCGCGGCGCGTGCCAAGCACTATGGAATGACTGTCGAGCAGTATAAGAAGAACAACGTTCTGAAAACCAATGTCACCAGTCGCGACGTGGCCGAACTCGCGGCCGAGCTGTGCGGTCCGCTGTTCGCCAAGACCACTGCCGCGCAGGTGCCGGTGGATGGCGGCAATGAGCGGGTGATTTAGTTTTTCCCGCGCACGAGTATAGTGCTTACCATGGTAGCTCCGGGAATGAAAGTTCATTCGCTACTCACGCGCGCGGGTTCCCAATGAAGAAATTATTACTACTGATAATTCTCCTGACTTTTACCGGTTGCGGTTACAACAAGAGTGCTTGGTATAAGGACGACCAAGGTCCGCACATCAAATCCTGTGTTGAACTTACCGGTGTAAATATTCTCCAGCTGTGTTTCGACGGCAATAAACCCAACTACGAGAACTGGAAGCGGTGCGTGCAACGCGATTCCGACCCGGTGAAGTGCTATACGAAGCGAGTAACACCACCGCCGCCGGTGGTGGGAGAGCTTGATTGCGGAGCCCGCCCCTTATTTTGCTTCCGCTACATCACCGTGAATCTCGCCGAAAATGAAGTCGCAACGTGGGAAGGTTTTCTGGTGACCAGCGATTCTTCCCTAAGGCAAATGGCGTTTTGTGAATTTCGGGCCCAGCCGGACTGGCGCAAGTTCGAGCTGAAAGGTTTTCAATTCCATGATTATTTCTTCAAGGACATCAGGGGGCAGTCGACGTGCGGTTCGCAGGCCACCGAAGACCGTGTCGTCTTTCAGGTCGACGGCACGACCCTGGGTTCCTATTCCGGCGCGCTGCGCACGGCAGATCCCGTGCCGTTTGTACAAATTGACACGGGAGACTTCTACCAGCCAGACGGTCAGACGCTGTTTTTCAGGCTGAAACCTTACCATCTGACCGACGTGGCATCATCCAACCCGCGCCAGTTCGATTCGGCGGGTGATTTTGCGTTTATCGCGCGGGTTGAAGGGACCAATAAATACATGATCGTTTTCGATGGCAAATTTGATTTGCGCGGATTTACCACGCAATGATATGACCCTGATTTCCTGGACACGCCGACCCATGCCGTGTTCGTGGTTGATACATAATAGGCGATACTCAAAAACGCGTGAGTTATTGAGATACCGGGGTTCGAAAGGGCTCGTTGAACCGATATACAGTACTATGTCTTTTTATAAAAACGGCACTTAAGTCGTCTTTAACTGATCGGGCATAACATGGTGCAAGATGTTACATGAAGTGCCGGTCACGCCAGCTTCCGTAATACTCGAGGAGGTCAACCATGATGGTCGCCCGTTGGAGCATCGATGCGAAGTTCGGATACAAACAGAATGTGATCGACCTGATGCAACGTTGGTTAAGGGATATAGCGCCGCAGGTCGGGTTTGGCGCCGACAAGACGCGGTTGCTGACCGGCTCGATCGGCGCGCTGGAGGCCACCATCCAGTCGGAACATCTTGTTAAGGACCTCGGCGAGCTTAACCAGGCCTGGGATAAACTGGCTACGATCGCCGCCCATAAACAATGGAGCAAGGATCTCGAGCCCCACGTGGTTTCCGGGACCAGCCGCTGGGAAATCTACCGCGTCTTGTAAATGCGCGCCGTTTCCAAATTCCGGCCGGAAAAGCCACGCATTGGAAATCGCCGCGTGAAACTGTTCCCGGTGCCCAAACACGCGCTCGGGAGCGGACACACGGCCGCGTACGCTCAGCGCGAACGTCAGTCGATGTCGACGAAGACGGGATAATCAATGTCAATAAGAGGAACAATCATTGTCATTGCCGGTATCGCTGCTTCGTTTGCTGGTCTCGTTGGCGCGATAATCTTTCTATTGGTAAACAAAATAGTAAGTTCCGCGATGGCGTTACTAATGCTTGTTGCTTTGTTCGGGCTGTATATCGGATTCGGAATCCTAATTGCTGTCTATCGCCTTGTTAACAAGCTGGAATGAGTGTTTTAACATAACCGGGAAATGGAGTTGAAGGCCAGCCTGGCGAATTGGAAGCCTGACCAATCGATGCAGCAGACTCCCCTAAGCGGCAATTCTAGTTATGCATGAAAAAAAGCTGACGCTTATCTTAGCCACTGATCTCAATTGTTAAATACCCGAGGCAGGCACATTGCGGAAGAAAAGCTATCTGGTGGGACAAGTGATTGGAGCAGCGTCGGGTATCGGTGCTTGTGGATCGTGGCTGGTGGCGATGTGGTTCCCTTCTTCCGATTTGACCCTTTCCGGTGCCAGTTTTGCCGTTGCCTTCATGATGGCCCTGCTCGCCATCGGCGCCGTGATAGCGTCAATCCGTGGTCACAGTAGCGTACTGATGGTGCTGTTTTTTGCATCACTTTTTCCAGTCGGTATATTCTTACTGACGGTGCCCCATTGGCTTCAATGGATTGGCGTGCTTAATCTCGGTTACTTGATGGCGGCTTTACTCATCTGGCCGAATCGCAGATCGTCCGTGACACATGATTCGCCAGATATTTAACTACGGCCTTAAAACCGATGCTTAAAATTTGCTTCCTCCTGTTGCCGGACCTCGCCTTTGCTCGGTCGTTTATGTGAACGTTATCTGAAAAATCCCTAAATTATTTTTCCAGCCCAATCCAATACCTCCAACACACGCGGTACCAATAGTCTCCGCGCCGCGTCGTATTCCAACCAAAGAAATTCCTCATGTTCCGCCTTCCCAAGTTCCTCGGTGACGGGGAGAAATACCTCGCCCTGGAGTGATTCCGCGAAATAATAGCGCGCGATCTTGTTCTTGCCGTAGGGCTCGGTTTCAATGTAGCCACGACCCCAGCGGAAATCGAGGCCGGTCAGCGTGGTTTCCTCCTGTACCTCGCGGATTGCCGCGGCCAGCGGGTCCTCGCCGGGCTCGACAATCCCCTTGGAGAAATCCCAATAATCGCGGACACGCAGCAGCAGGTAGCGGTACCGGTCATCGAAGCGCCGGACGATGACGACGCCCGCGGAAAGGATGGATGGGACATTCATTCCAATGGATTCATCTCATGCACACGCGAAAAAAACAAGGGCGGCCTAGGCCGCCCTTGCGTACTGCGTTGACAGGTTTCACCTCTCACCCCTTGCCCTCTCCCGCTTCCGCGGGAGAGGCGGAGTCGGTCGACTTTAAGCCTGTCGTCGTTTTCTCGCGACTAGCCCCAGATGTCCGCAGTGATGCTCTGGTACCAGCCGACGGTGTACTTGGCCTCTTGCTCGCGGAAGGAGTCTGGCGCGTCCTTGGGGCTCACGCCGCCCGCGCCTTCAACCTCGGTGATGCCCTTGTCGGTGTTGCGGTACACGCCCGCGACCGAGATACCATAGTTCGGTCCCACCAGGCTGTAGCAGGTGTTGACGAAGGAGTTCTCGGCCGGAACCTCCCCCTTGAGCGTGGCCACGATCGCGGCGGCGCACATCTTGGCCTCGCTGCTGGCGGCGAAGCCCGACTTCGGCAGCGCGCCGGCAATGGAGGAATCGCCGATGACGTAGACACCGGGGCGCATCTTGGACTCGAAGGTCACCGGGTCCACCGGACACCAGCCATTGTCGTCGGTCAGGCCCGATGTCTGCGCGATCTTGCCCGCGGTCTGGGCCGGTATGAAGTTCACGACATCAGCCTTGATTTTTTCGAGCGTGGCATCGACGATCATTTTTTTCACATCGACCGCCTTGACCGTGCCGCCCTTGGGGCCGGCGACCCACTTGATCATGCCGGGGTAAAGCCTCTGCCAGCCGGCTTCGAACAGGCCCTGTTTCGAGAACTTATCCTTGGGGTCCAGGATGATGATCTTGGATTTGGGCTTATGCTCTTTGAAATAGTGGGCGATCATGCTGGCCCGCTCGTACGGACCGGGTGGGCAGCGGAACGGATTGGGTGGCGCCACCATGACGAAGGTGCCGCCGTTCTTCATGGCCTTCAGCTTCTTCTGCAACAGCAGCGTCTGCGGCCCGGCCTTCCAGGCGTGCGGCATGACTTCCGCGGCCTTGGCGCTGTAGCCTTGAATGGCGTCGTATTTGAAGTCGATGCCGGGTGAAACCACCAGCCTATCGTAAGCGAGGGTCTTGCCGCTTTTCAGTTTCACCTTCTTGGCCCCGGTGTCGATCGACGTGACCGTGTCGTGCATGACATTGACGCCGTGCTTCTTTTTGAGCGCATCGAAGCTGTGGGTTATCGAGTCCATGGTGCGCAGGCCACCGAGCACCATATTGCTGAATGGGCAAGTGATATATTTCGAACTCGGCTCGATCAGTGTGACGGCAACACCCGGATCGAGGCGGCGCAAATACTTGGCGCAGGTCGCGCCGCCGAACCCGCCACCCACTACGACCACGCGGGCGGTGCCTTGGCCCATCCCATGCTTGGCGGCGTGCGCCAGCGGGGCATGACCGAGCACACCGGCCGCCGAAGCCGCGCCGGCGATTTTAAGAAAATCTCTGCGAGTGATTTGGTTCATGGCATCCCCCTATTTGAGATTGTTGGCGATGTACTTGGCGATCGCCTCGAGTTCGGCATCGGTATAGCCCTTGGCATGCCGGTTCATCACGGTGGAGGCCAATTGACCGGACTTGAATTCCTTGAGCATCAGTAACGCCTGATCTGCATTCTTGCCGGTCAGGCTCGGGATGGCGCCCGGGCTGCGGCCGTCGGTGCCGTGACAGGAAAAGCAGTTGTTGACCATGTTCACGACCGCCGCGGGGCTGGGCGGTGCGGCCGGCGGGCCCGCAGCCGGGGTCTCGGCCGCTGTGGCGGCAAACGGCACGGCACTCAGGCAAGTCGCGCCCAGCACCATCGCGGTTAGCGTCATTTTGAGATTCACTTGGCACCTCCTCAGGTGGATGACATGTTTTGAATAAGAAAAAAGTTTTATCGCGCTGCACATAGATTCTGGCAGTGCATACACGTAGTAAGAGGGTAAGTACGATACACAGGATTTAACCCATCCTAGATATGGATCAAACGCCATCGACAGAATTACGCTCGCCCGCGGACAGAAAAACCGTTTTGATTATCTAACTCCTATATTTTCAGCGTTGCAAGCAATTCGGTATATGACGAAGCGCCATGTATCGGCGTTATAGCCGGAAAGCGCTTGTGCCTTCAGCGGTTTTTGGGCGCAGGGGAAAGAAGATCCAGGCGTTCGCCGGGTTGCGGGACTATCGCCCGGGCACGCGAGGCTTCCAGACGCTGCGCCAGTGCCTGCATCGGTTCCGGTTCCCCGTGCACCAACGCGACGGGCGGACGCTGTGAAAAATTCTGATACCACTGAAGCAGGCCCGACTGCCCGGCATGCGCCGAGAGGCCGCCGACAGTGTGGATGCGTGCGCCGACGCGCACGGTCTCGCTCCAGAGCTTCACGGTTTTCGCGCCATCCACGATGCGCCGGCCGAGCGTGCCTTGCGCCTGGAACCCGGCGAAGATGACGTGACATTGGCGGCGCCAGAGGTTGTGCTTGAAGTGATGCCGGATGCGGCCACCGTCGCACATGCCGCTGCCGGCTATGATGATAGCGCCACCGCGTACACGGTTGATGGCCATGGACTGGGCGGCGGTGCGGCTGAAATGAAGGTTCGGCATGGTGAAGGGGCCACCGTCTTTTCTGCGCCGACGATGGGCCTCGGCATCGAACAGTCTCCAGTGCCGACCGTAGACTTCGGTGGCCTCGATCGCCATCGGGCTGTCGAGGAAAACGGTCCAATCGCCAACACCCCACTCCCGCGAGTGGTGCTTGAGGAAATAGAGCAGTTCCTGACTACGGCCGATGGCGAAGGCGGGGATGAGGATGTTGCCTTGGGCCTGACGCGCCGCGTGAAACACCCCGCCCAGTTCCGTGAGCGTCTCCTCCCAGGAGCGGTGCTCGCGATCGCCATAGGTGCTTTCCAGAACCACGAGGTCGGCCTCGCGCACCGCCTGCGGGTTGCGCAGGATTGGCGCCCCGGCATGCCCGAGATCACCGCTAAAGACAAGCTTGCGGCGTACGCCATTTTCTTCCAGCCACAATTCCACTATCGCCGAACCGAGAATGTGGCCGGCATCCCGTAAACACAGCCGCACGCCCGGAAGGATTTCCTGCTCGGTATCATAATCGAGCGCCTTAAACTGGCGCATGGCCGTGTCCGCGTCCTGACGCGCATACAAAGGCTCGACCAGACGCTTGCCGCGCCGCAGGCGGCGGCGGTTCTCATGCTCGGCATCTTTTTCGTTCAGCAGTGCCGCATCCTTCAGCATGATCTGACACAGGTCGCGTGTGGCACGGTGCGTATGGATCGGTCCGCGAAAACCGGCCTTTACCAACAGAGGCAACCGGCCAGAATGGTCGAGATGGGCGTGTGTCAGTACCACGGCATCGAGGCGGGCGGGATCGAAAGGAAAGGGCCGGCGGTTGCGCGCCTCGTCCGTGGGCGCGCCCTGAATCAGGCCGCAGTCAACGAGCAGTTGCCGGTCACCGCAATGCACCAGAAAACAGGAACCGGTGACCTCGCGGGCGGCGCCGTGAAACACGATGTCCATATTGTTTTATCTGCTGGCCCGATTGTACCCGTCGATTCTTTTCTGAATGGCAGGGCGCTGCATTGATCTTGCGCAAGTTTCAGCGCAGTTCGGCGAGCAGGGAGTCCAGCATGCGCTCGGCCTGGGACGCGTAGCCGCCGCCGAACAGGTTGAAGTGATTCAGAACGTGGTAGAGATTGTAGAGCGTCTTGCGCACCTTGTAGCCGGTATCGAGCGGCCAGGTTTCCCGATAGGCCTGGTAAAACCGGGAGGAAAATCCGCCGAACAATTCCGTCATCGCCAGGTCCGCCTCGCGGTCGCCGTAATAAACCGCCGGGTCGAAGATCACCGGGCGTCCCCCGACGGCGCCGACATTGCCGCCCCAGAGGTCCCCGTGCAGCAACGAGGGTGTCGGCCGGTAGGCGCGGAAAAATTCCCCGAGGTCTGCCATCAGCCGCTCACCCCGGCGCATCAGGTTGCGCCCGTTTCGCGTGGCTAAATCGAGCTGGAAGCCCAAACGGTGTTCACGCCAGAACTCGATCCAGTCAGTGCCGGGTGTGTTGATCTGCGGGGTCGAGCCGATGGTATTGTCGAGTCGCCAGCCGAAGTTTTTTTGTGTCGCGCGATGCATCTGCGCCAGCTCCCGCCCGAGCTGCTCGAGACAGTGCCCGTCAGCGCCCGTCAGATTGAGATGTTCCAGCACCAGATAGGCGGAGCCGTCATCCGTCCCAAAGCACACCGGCCGCGGAACCTGCACGCTGCGTGACTGGGCGATTTCCTTCAGGCCTTCAGCCTCAGCCTCAAACATGGCGAGGCGCCCCGCGTCGTTGAGCTTCACGAAGAAACGTCTGCGGCCGTCCTCCAATACCGTGGCGGAATTAATGCACCCGCCACCGACGGCGTCATGCGACTTGACGACAAAAGGCGTGCCAGTGGCCTCGGAAACGCGTTGCGCGATGCTTGCCCAGATTGTGTCCATTCATCACCTTCCCTCGCTGTCGCACCGGTAATCTAGGTCCATTAACCGGGTACGAGAAGCCTGTTTTTGTCCGATATCGGCGCTGCAAAACGGCACCCGTAAGACCGAAAAGCTGCTGTCGGCAATTTTTGTCCCGGTCTCGCCAGATATGTAAAACAACGCCATATTTTAAGCCATTCTTTTCATAACCCGTTGATTCTATACATGCTGATGAATGGCACCAGATTTGCAAGATTTTAGGACACCACCGCGTAAGGGCAAGTGAAGGTCTGCGCGCGGCGACTCAGGGACAGGGACTACCAGGAGGTAATCAGGTTTCCAATGGAACGGGAACGAAAACGAACGGATTCGCACCGGCGATTATTCGTCTTTAGACGATTTTGGCGTTTAAGAATAACGATGCTGCTGAATCAATTATCGATACGCATGAGCCTGATCATCGGAATGACGATGGTGGGTCTGCTCGGTGTGTTTTTTGTGGTGGCGAGCGGCGACATCTACCGCGAAGTCGGCCTGGCGCAACGGCAGTCCGTACTCGGTGAGCAGGTCAAGACGCGTCTCAGCGATCTTCGCCGGGAGCTTGAGGTAGAGTCGCAACGTATCGTCCTGCTGGCCCGCGCCGAACCTGGATTGATGCAATCGGTAAAAAGCGGTCAGACCGCGACAATCGTGCGTCACCTGAATCAGGCGTTTGACCGTCCCGGATTCACCTCCAGCCGCACCCCGCTGGCCAAGCTGCAAGTGTTGGACGAAAACATGAACACGTTGGCCTCTTCCGGCAAGGGCGTGTCTGAGGCCTTACTGGAACATTCCTATTGCGTCAATTTGCGCGCCGTGGCGGCCAAGCGCAAGGGCGCGGAAGTCCAGAAACCCATTTCGGGCACGTGTGTCGCAGAGAAAAATATTTTCCATCTCATGATTCAATCTTTGGGAGCAAGCCCGGCTTCCGGTTTTCTGCTGGTCGCGACGGACATGACACCGCGTCTGGTCGCGGCCGATGGCGCGTTCAACATGCCGGTTCGACTCACTCTCCCTGACGGAACCCTGCTGTATCGTTCTGCCAACTGGCCACGTGACGATGGAATGGATGACTTTCTGGTCGCGGAACAGCCCTTCGGCGCCGTGCGCGCGGTCTTCCATGTCGCCGTGAGCCAGGATGTCCGTGAGTTCGTTCATGAAATGACACAGGCCGAATACAAGATATTGGGCAGCGCGATTTTCGCGATTCTGCTGGCCGGGTTGCTGGTATGGTTCACCCTGCAAAAGACGGCCGTCAAACCACTGCAAATGCTGGTGACGCAATTGCGCAAGGCGCGCGCCGACAAGAACCATCTCGGTGGGCACGTGGTGGTCGCCGGAAATACCGAAGTCGCCGAACTGGGTTCCGCTTTCAACAGCCTGACGACGCGGCTCAAGGAATTGTATGAAAGCCTGGAAAGCCTCGCCTTCACCGATCCACTGACGAAGCTGCCGAACCGCACGCTGTTCCATGACCGCCTGGAGCAGGCGATCGTGGACGCCAAGCGTGATTACAAGCCCTTCACCCTGTTTCTGATGGACCTCGACCGGTTCAAGGACATCAATGACACCTTAGGCCATCAAGTCGGTGATCTATTACTGCAACAAGTCGCGGCGCGGCTGCGCAGTAAATTACGTGACATTGACACGGTCGCGCGCATGGGTGGAGACGAATTCGCAATACTTTTGCCCGCGGTGAACGAAAAGCACGCGATGATGGCGGCGCGCATGCTGCTCCAGGCTCTGCGTACCCCGTTCCGTATCGAGGAGCAGAGCCTCGATATCGGCGCCAGCATCGGCATCGCGCTCTATCCCGATCACGGTGTTGACGCCAATATCCTGATCCAGCGCGCGGACGTGGCCATGTATTCCGCCAAGCACGCCAACAGTGGGTACGCCTTCTATGACGGCAAGAACGACCAGCACAATCCGACGCGTCTGATGCTCCTGGGCGAGCTGCGCCACGCCGTGGAGCAGGAGCAGTTCGTGCTGTACTTCCAGCCGAAAGTGGATCTCAGGAATTACCAGGTCACGGGGGTGGAGGCGCTGGTGCGCTGGAACCATCCGCGCCAGGACCTGATGTTGCCGGATACTTTCATTCCGCTGCTCGAGCAGACCGGGTTGATCCGTAGCCTGACGCCGTGGGTGTTGAACGAATCCCTGCGTCAGGGCCAACAGTTGCAGGACCAGGGGCTGCCCATTACCGTCTCCATGAACCTGTCGGTGCGTGACCTGCAGGACCCGTATCTGGCGGATGCTTTCGCCGAGCAGTTGGCGGCGCTGCAGATCTCGCCGCGCTGGCTGGAGCTGGAGATCACCGAGAGCGCGGTGATGACCGAGCCGGAACGTGCCCTCGAAATGCTCACGCGCCTGTCTGCGATGGGACTGCGCATCGCGATCGACGATTTCGGCACCGGGTATTCGTCACTCTCGTATCTGAAGAAACTGCCGGTCAACACCATCAAGATCGACAAATCGTTTGTTATCGGCATGGTGCGCGATGACAACGATGCCGCCATCGTGCATACCAGCGTGGACCTGGCCCACAACCTCAAGCTCGAGGTGGTGGCAGAAGGTGTTGAAAACGAGGAAACATTGAAACGTCTCGTCGAACTGGGTTGCGATACCGCACAGGGTCACTACATCAGCCGTCCACTGTCGGCGGAAGAGCTGTCTGTCTGGCTCAAGCAGTCATCCTGGGCGCTCAAGCGCAATCCCAAGCTGGTCCGACTGCACAATTAGCCCGGTTTCTCCGGCGCGAATCGGACCGATCCGCGCTGGCACTCTCGTTGTGTTCGCGAAATTTAGTCCGACTAACAGTTGTCTTTTCCGAGACTGTAGGGCCCGGACCCCTGTGCGACGATGAGCAGGAGGGCGCCCATGATTGCCAGGTTTTTCTGGAACTGGATGAATTGCATTTGCATCTGGTCCGGCGGCAGTCCCCAGTAGGGATGGAAGAGATAGGTAACCGGAATCATCCACAGAAAAGCAATCGTCGCGGCCCAGCGCGCCTGCCAGCCGACCAGTATCAGCAGCCCGCCGCCCAGCTCGATGGCGATCGTCAGGACCAGCATGATCTTGATCAGGTTGGGATCGAGGCTCGGCATCTTCGCGGCCATGTAGCCCAGCGTGCCGGCGAAACCGGTAATTTTCTTGAAGCCAGCGACGATGAACAGATTGGACAGCAACAACCGCCCGATCAGCGGCCCGTACTGTTTTACCCACTTGCAAGCATCCTTCATGTCCGTTCTCCTTATTCAGCGGTCCGATGCATCGTAATCGTTGTTTTTCCGGCTTGCCAGCGGCGGATTGCTCTTAAATCCGTCTTGTTTCCGCTGACGAACGAGTCGCCAGCTGTCTTCTTTATGCACAGCACCGATCGAGCCATAAAAAATCCTGAATGTCAGGTAGAAAACTTATCGATATGAATCGGCTAATTTTAGTTAACTTGTTGATCTGAATATATTTAATAGATTAGTTTATTTTTTAATCAATTTAACAAAATCACCGGAAATTGCCGTGCGGCAAAATGCGCACCCCGTCATCATCAACATTGTTATCCACAGATTCTGTGAGTAACGTTTGCGTCTTTAAGATACAAGCGGTTATAGTCATGTCATGATAAACCTGTGAACGTGGAGCACAGGTGTTTCATGTGTTGCCCATAAAAAGTTCAAAAAATTTCGTCCCATAGCCATGTGATAGAGTCGCCGCCATGTCCGCTGCGTCGCGAATTTATCAGGTGGCCGTACCTACCCCTCTGTATCGCGCGTTTGATTATCTAGCAACTGTGTCACTGGTACCGGGGACGCGCGTGCGGGTGCCGTTCGGGCGCCGCGAATTGGTCGGTGTGGTGCTGGGCGAAGTGGCGCAAAGCGAACTGCCCAGCGGCCGGCTGAAGCCCATCACACAGGCGCTGGATGCGAGCGCTATTCTGCCACCGACTATCCTGGGCTTGCTGCGGTGGGCGGCGGATTATTACCACCATCCCCTCGGTGAAGTGATTCACACAGCCTTGCCAGTCCGATTGCGTCAGGGCCGAGCGCCGGATACGGCGGGAGTGAAGGTCTGGATGCTGACCCCCGAAGGCCGTGCCGTGGATCCCGGGGCGCTGAAGCGCGCCCCGACGCAAAGGCTCGTGCTCGAGACACTGGCATTGTCCGCGGAGGGGGTGGAGGCGGACCAACTGGCGCAGATTTCCCAGCGCTCAGCTGCCGCGCTCAGGGCATTGCGCAGCAAAGGGTGGGTGAGCAGTTACCAGCGCGATCACAGGGAGGAAACGAAACCAGCCTCCGTGACGGGGCCACCACTTAACCCGGGTCAACAATCCGCTGTGTCTGCCATCTTGGCCGGCCTGAAAAATTTTTATCCTTGCCTGTTGCACGGGGTCACCGGCAGCGGCAAGACCGAAGTCTACCTGAGCGTGATTGAACAGCTGTTGCCACAAGGAAAGCAGTCGCTGGTGCTGGTGCCGGAAATAAGCCTGACGCCACAGCTCGTGGGGCGGTTCGAGCGCCGCTTTGGGCTTCCCATCGCGGTGCTGCACTCCGGGCTCAACGAGCAGGAACGTCTGAGCGCCTGGGTGCGGGCGGTGGAGGGCAAGGCCCCCATCGTGCTCGGGACGCGCTCGGCTGTTTTCACACCACTCAGGAATCCCGGGCTCATTGTCGTGGACGAGGAGCACGACGCCTCCTACAAGCAACAGGAGGGTTTCCGCTACTCGGCGCGTGATGTCGCGGTCATGCGTGCCGCGCGTGAAAAAATTCCAATCATCCTGGGTTCAGCGACACCTTCGCTGGAGAGCCTCAAGAACGCACGCCAGGGGGCCTATGCGCTGATTGAGTTGCCGGAGCGGACCGGCAGTGCCGTCATGCCGGACGTGCGGCTGCTCGATATGCGTCGCCTCAAGCCGAGCGAGGGGCTCTCTATGCCGCTGCGTGAGGCGCTGGCGGAGAGATTGGAAAAAGGCGAACAAAGCATCCTGTTTCTGAACCGCCGCGGTTTTTCCCCGGTGTGGATGTGTTTTGACTGCGGTTGGGTGGCCTCCTGTAAACGCTGTGATGCCAGGCTCACGCTGCATCAGACAATTTCGCCGGGAGCGAAATTGGACGCGCACAGCGCGCCCGCTGGGGGCGCGCCAGGGATGGCACGCATCAAGAAACAAAAGCTGCTTTGCCATCATTGTGGTGCGGACCAGCAAATCACACCGCGTTGTCCCACCTGCCAGGGCGAGAACCTGCATCCGCTCGGCGAGGGCACCGAGCGCGTGGAAGGCGCGCTGCAAAAGTTTTTCCCCAACGCGCGCGTCGAGCGCATCGATCGTGACAGCACCGCTCGCCGCGGCGCGCTCGAGGAAATACTGCGCCGGGTACACGAAGGCAAAGCCGATATCCTGGTCGGTACCCAGATGCTCTCGAAGGGGCATGATTTCCCCAACGTCACGCTGGTCGGAATCCTGAACGCCGACCAGGGGCTCTATGGCACCGATTTTCGTTCGGGCGAACGGCTGTTCCAGTTGATCATGCAAGTGAGCGGACGCGCGGGACGCGCAGACAAGCAGGGCGAGGTGCTGATCCAGACCTGGCATCCCGATCATCCGTTGTTCACCGCGCTACAACGGCACGACTTTCATGGCTTCGCCGAGTATGCGTTGAATGAACGCCGCGAGGCCGGGTACCCGCCTTACAGTCATCTAGCCTTGCTGCGTGCCGAATCGCCGGCGCCCGGCGCGGCTCTCGAATTTTTAAACGCCGCGCGCGTCTTGGCTGTGCGGCTTGCGCCCGGTAAGGATGTGCAGACACTGACGCCGTTACCCGCGCCCATGGAGCGGCGTGCCGGACGCTACCGCGCGCAAATGCTGGTGCAATCCAGGCAGCGCGGTCCGTTGCACGATTTCCTGGGACGGTGGGTGATGCAACTGGCCGAGGCGAAATTCGCGAAAAAGACCCGCTGGTCCCTGGATGTCGATCCGCTCGACATGCATTGATACAGCAAAGGGGGTTGGTGGATTGGAAGTGAATCAGTTCGGAATGAGTTCGAAAATTTCCTGCCCGTTATCGTCGTTCAGCAGTCGGTAAACGCGCCATTCCGCCTCCTTACCGTTGCGGCAGGCGCCATAGCGAAACGGCATGTTTCTTCCCGCTAAAGCAAAACGCAGGTCGTTGAACCATATGCAATGCCTGTTCTGCAAGCGATCCACGCCATACAGCGCCGGAAACAGGGCGAAGCCTCGATAGGGTGCCAGGGTCTCTGAATACCATACCTCCTCCGCCAGTTTTACTTCCTTTCCCTCACCGAAACGCGGGACGTGTTGCCACACGGCATCCTGGACCGGATAGTATGAGGCGTACACCTGCCGCAACCAGTTGGCATCCTCGGGTGGAAATTCCGGTATCTGGTTGCGCCAAAGACTCACGTAGGTCATGGCATATGCATCCTTTTGCGGGATGATAATCATCCAGTGGAACGGCGAGAATGGCTGGGGGATGGCCTCGACCGTGGCCCCCTCGAGCTGATGCCGTGCGACATAGGCTTCGCCCGCGGCGACGGCGCGCTGATGCAGAATTCCCTGGAACCCCACGTAGGCAGCCAGGACGACTAGCCCGAACACGGCGGGCGTGCGCGTGAGCTTCCACACCACCGATGCCAGCAGCCCGGCCACAATGATAGCCGTGAAGTACGGATCGATGATGAAGGTGGTCGGTATCTGTGCCCGCCAGCTGGAAACCGGTGCGAAGATCATGGTGCCGAAGGCCGTGATCACGTCGCCCAGGATATGGATACCGATGCCCAATGCCACCACGCCCGCGAACGCGCGCCAGGGATATTTTCCGCGCACGAGTAACATAAACAGCAGCGACAGCCCCAGCGCCCACAGCGGCAGCATGACCACGGAATGGGTGATACCACGGTGCACAGTCAGATAGGTCAGGGGGTCGATGAAGCGCGTGATGAAATCGCTGTCGGGAAACGCCGCGGCCCAGAAGCCGACCCACAGGCGCGCACGTCGCGGTAGTTGATCGGCCCTGGGGATTTCGGGTTCGGTGGCGCGCGCCAGCAGCGCGCCGCTTAAGGCGTGTGTCAGCGTGTCCATGTTTTCAATTCACTGACCATCCAGGATATATCGTGGCATATACGACCGCTTCGGAGGATGATCCGTGAGGAGTCTGTTTTGTATTGGGCCATTCCCTTGTCTCTCCGGATGGAGACAAATATGGCCAGTTTGACAGCCATATATTAGTATTCCATAATTTAGTCACATAACTAACTAAATATATACATATGTATTTGAATATTAAATGGAAAAAGTGAGAACAGACAAACGTTTTCATCTGATCGAAACGGCCATCAGGCTTATTTACCAGCATGGCTTCAATCAGACCACGCTCGCTGACATCGCCCGGCAACCCGAGGTGCCGCTGGGCAATGTGTATTACTACTTCAAAACCAAGGAAGAACTGGGAAGCGCCCTGATCGAACATCGCGCCGATTCTTACCGCGGCTTAACCGACGCGTGGAGCCAGCTGCCCGATCCGAGACAGAGAATTCTGTCGTTGATTCAGACGGTGCGGGACCAGCGTGAAATCCTGGCCCAAAGCGGTTGTCCCGTGGGGAGCCTGTGCCAGGAGTTGAACAAACATGGCGGGCCGTTGGCGGAAAAATCCGCCACGCTTCTGGCCGCCCATGCTTGACTGGATCGAACAGCAGTTCCGGGAACTCGGCAAGGGCAAGGAATCCCCTGATCTCGCCTTGTATCTGGTTTCTGCGCTGCAGAGAGCCAGCCTGTTGACGCACGCCTTTAAAAAACCCGATCTGATTGTGCGCGAGGCGGGGCTTCTGAAGGAATGGGTCTACGTTCTGTAAGCGCAGCGACTCGCCAAACCGCATTAATTTCTGAAGAACGCCTTTACCCGGACAGGAGTCAACCATGTCAAACACATTACAGGAAGTCGATGCCAGAAAATTGAGTTGCCCGTTGCCGATACTGCGTGCCAAGAAAGCGCTCGATGGGATGGACCAGGGTCAAGTTCTGCGCATCCTTGCCACCGATCCGGGTTCGGTCATGGATTTTGAGTCCTTTTGCAAACAGACCGGCAACGAGCTGCTTTCGTCCGAGCAAAACGGCGGCGAGTACGTTTTCCAGATTCGCAAGAAATGACGTCATCCAAACCCGCCAACCTGTACCAGGAGGCAAACATGTCTACCCAAGCTGAAAAGTCATCCGCCAGTTTACCCGGCGACCTGCTGAAGCACGGCGCCGCGCTCGACGCCTGGTTCGATCAGCGCTTCGCGGATAAGCTGAAGGAGATCGAGGAGAACAAGACCCCATCGCTCTCGATCATATCGACCAAGGGGACCATGGACTGGGCCTATCCGCCGTTCATTCTTGCGTCCACCGCCGCGGCCCTGGGTTGGGAAGTGAATGTGTTTTTCACGTTCTATGGTCTGGAATTGCTGAAGAAGGATTTGCACCTCGAGGTCAGCGCACTCGGCAATCCGGGCATGCCCATGAAAATGCCGTTCGGGCCGAAATGGTTCCAGGGCATTAACTGGAATATCCCGAATCTGGTGATGGCCGGTGTCCCGGGCTTCGAGAAGGTGGCCACGGGCTTGATGAAGAAAACCGTTAAGAACAGCGGTGTGGCCTCCATACAGGAATTACGCGATGTCTGCATCGAAGCCGGCGTCAACCTGTTGGCCTGCCAGATGACGGTCGATCTGTTCGGCTACACGCGCGATGATTTCATCCCGGAGATCAAGGGCTGGGTCGGCGCGGCGACGTTCCTGCCGATCGCACGGAAATCCGACGTCTCTCTGTTCATCTGACCGGTTTCGGAATTGTCAGTCGCAAGAATCCGAGGAGATCGAGCGGATGCCGTCCTCTGCCAACATAGAAGATCCATTCGTGACCGCGTTCCGCGGTAATTTCACCGGTCTCCTGAGCTGGAAGGATCTCGATGCTTTCTGGGAAGTGGTGCGGAGCCGGGACCACGCCGGCTGGTACGTATATGCCATCGGTGAAACACCCCCCACCGCGCCGGCCAGCGCCGAGCAGGTCAATCAATTTTTATCAGAAATCGATGCGCTGTTGCGGAAGGAACACCAAGAGGACTACTGCGGGATCGTTTACACCGACAGCAAGACCGAGCCATCCTTGGTCAAGATTTTCGACCCGAACAACCTCGGGGTGCAATGCGGATTTAGCGATAATCCTCCGCTGCCGGGCTGGGTCATGAGCC
>JANLIC010000089.1 GCA_024654125.1 Sulfuricaulis sp.
TTCTCCATGGTGACCTCGATGCCCAGCCCCCCGAACTGGCCTTCGGTTTCCACGCGCATGTCGCGAAAACTTTCCGAATCGAGATAAGCGGAATGCGGGTCCAGTCCCGAGAGCATCCCCTGGACGGCGTCTTGGAGGAGTTTCTTGTCCTCGACGGGTTCGACGTAGTCGGCCTTGATGCGGCTGAAAACCTCGGTGAAGGTGCGCAGCTCGTCCAGTGGCAGCGGCGCCAACGCCTCTTTCCCCGGTTCGCGCTCGGCCAGGACACCCATGTCGAGGATGAGGGCGGCGCCCACGAAAATCCCGAGAAACAGAACCAGAATATAACGTGTTGCAAGTTTCATTTAGATGATACTCCGTTTGATGGATCGCCCTTCATACGGCGGACGGAAGAAAAGCGGTTGTTACCGGGCCTTGCACCAGATCAGCGGATCGCGCGGTTCCCCGTTATGACGAACTTCGAAATACAGCCCCGGTTGCGCCCTGTCACCGGTAGTGCCCAGACTGGCAATGACTGCACCGGCCTCGATCCAGTCGCCCACTCCCTTGTGCAGGCTTTGATTGTGGCCGTACAGCGTCATATAGCCATCTCCGTGGTCCAGAATCAAGAGTAGCCCAAAACCCCGTAACCAGTCGGCAAACACGACACGTCCGCGAAATACGGAAATTACGTTCTGGCCCTCCTTGCCGCCGATCAAGAGCCCGCGCCATTTGATATTCCCCACGTTTTTGCTTCCGCCATACCGCGCCAAAATCGGACCGCGAGTGGGGAGCGACAGGCGTCCCCGGAGCTTGGCAAATGGCGTGTTGGCCCCGGGCGGCGGCAGCGGGGGGTCGGGCAAAACCGTTTTCAGTTCTTCCATCAGTTGCTCGAGGCGCTTTTCATCCGCGCGCAGCCGGTCAATTTGCCGGGACTGGTCGCGCACCTCGCGGTTGAGGCTGGCGAGCAACTCGCCACGTCGCGTGCGCGAGGTTTCGAGGGTGGCTTTTTGCTCGTTCTGGCCGGTTCGCAATTTTTCCAGCGCGTGTCGCTGTTCGTGGATTTCCTGTTCCAGTGTTTCAAGCTTTGCCAGGCTTGATTGAATCTGATCGATGCGTTCGGTTCGTGCCTGGTTGAGATACCGATAATACGTGATGACACGCGCTACCTGTGCCGGATCTTGCTGGTTCAGTAGCATCTTGAGGTATTCCTGCCGGCCCATGTGATAGGCCGTATTAATTTGCCGTGAGAGCCGCTGCCTGTGAACGGCAAGGTCGCCCCGCTCGCGGTCCGCGCGGGAAATGAGACCCTTCAGTTTTTTTTCATTCATGCGCAAGTCAATGTCGGTTTTGCGCAGGTTATGCAGCAAGCTACCGATGCGGCGCTCGAGCCCGCGGACTTCCTCGCGCACGTCGTCGCGGTGACCGCGGGTTTCATTCAGCTTTTCCTGCAATGTCTCAATGTGGACTCGCAATTTTTTCAGTCGTTCTTCATCTTCATCACCGGGTTTGGCGGCGCTAGCCAAATTCAAAAGAGCGCTCAGAATGGCGCACAGGCATAGGCCCGTTCCCAGGAGAGCGGGTCCGGACAGGAGGCGGTGTCTCTTATAAGAAGTCGAGAAAAAGCGGCGAGAAAGCACCGTTACCGTCAGGCTCGGCCTTCAGCGGTTGCTGGCTGTTCACTGCGCAGGGCGATCAGCGGACGCCCGGTCATTTCGGTTGGCAGGGGCAGGCCCAGCAGGTACAGCATGGTCGGCGCAATATCTTCAAGCGCTCCGCTCGGGGCCAGCGTGGCCGGGCGACCGATATAAAGGAATGGCACCGGGTTGGTGGTATGCGCTGTGTGTGGCTGTCCGGTCTCCAAGTCGAACATCTGCTCGGCGTTTCCGTGATCGGCGGTAATCAGCATCTCACCGCCGGATTCCTTGACTGCCTTGTATATGTTCCCGAGGCACGCATCCACGACCTCGATGGCTTTCACGGTGGCCTCGAAATCACCGGTATGGCCGACCATGTCGGGGTTGGCGATGTTGCAGACGATCACGTCGTAGCGTCCTGCGCGTATGGCCTTGATCACTTCCTCGGTGAGGCGCGGTGCGCTCATTTCGGGCTTGAGGTTGTAGGTGGGGACATCCGTCGGAGAGGGAATCAACAGCCGGTCTTCGAACTCGAACGGGGTCTCGACGCCGCCGTTGAAGAAGAAAGTCACGTGCGCGTATTTTTCCGTCTCCGCGATGCGCAGCTGATGCCGGCCCAGGCCGGCCAGATAGGCGCCCATCACGTTGCGCAGGCGTTCCGGCGGGAAGGCGACCGGGACGTGAAATTCTGAATTGTATTCGGTCAGGCTCACGAAGGCGCCGAGCTTGGGAGCGACCTCACGCCGGAAGGCATCGAAATTTTTCTCGATGAAGGGGCGCGTGATTTGGCGCGCGCGATCGGAACGGAAATTCATAAAGATGACTACGTCGCCATCGGTGATGCATGTCGGTCCTTCACCGGGCGGCAAGATGGCCGTGGCCTTCACGAATTCATCGGTTTCACCGCGGGCATAGGCCATTTCCAGCGCTTCCGAGGCGGTGGCCGCGCTGAATTCCGCCTTGCCTTGCGTCATTAGGTCATAGGCCTCCTGGATGCGTGGCCAGCGGTGATCGCGATCCATGGCGTAGTGACGGCCGATAATCGAGGCGAAGCGGCCATGCTTGAGCGACGTGAATTTTTTTTGCATCGCCTTAATCGAGGCCGTGGCGCTTCGTGGCGGTGTGTCGCGTCCGTCGAGAAACGCGTGCAGGTAGAGACGGGAGACGCCACGGCGCTCTGCCAGTTCAGCGACGGCATGGATGTGATCTTCGTGGCTGTGTACGCCGCCGGGGGAAAGCAGCCCCATGATGTGCACCGCCTTGCCGGTCTTGAGTGCCAGGTCAATGCCATCGGTGAGCGTTTTGTTAGAGAAAAAAGTCCCGGTGCTGATCGCCCGGTTGATGCGCGTGTATTCCTGGTACACGACGCGACCGGCACCGAGATTGAGGTGCCCGACCTCCGAATTTCCCATCTGGCTGGAGGGCAGGCCCACCGCGGCTTCCGAGGCGTGGATCAGGGTATGGGGATACTGTTTCCAAAGCCTGTCCCAGGTGGGTTTGTGTGCCGCGGCGATGGCGTTGTACTGGGTTTCCTGACGGTAACCCCAACCATCCAAAATGATGAGAACCAAGGGTTTAGGGATATATGACATGCTTAATGTCTCAAATATATTGGTTATTCAGTCTTTTAAAGATTACTTATATTGTATAATGTTTTCACTTTCGTACCAGCTGCTTGCACGGTTTTACCGACAAGACACGGGCAAGATGCGTTTCAAGAGGCCAGACTGAGATGACCGCAGCCGCAGAAAAAGTACAAGAAGTCCTGATTACCAACGAAGCAGATATTCTTCTTGCTTCCCGATCCCTGAAAGCCATGGCGCACCCTTTGCGCCTGAAAATCCTCTGTATCCTGGGGGGTTGTTCTGAGGTCAGCGTCCAAGATATCGTCGAACAAGTTGGTACTTCGCAAAGCAACATCTCCCAGCATCTCTCCATCCTGCGCGACAAGGGGATTCTGGCCGCGCGCAAGGACGCCAACAAGGTTTATTACCGGATCGGTGACCCTAAAATTCTCCAGTTGATCGGTTCGCTGCGCGAGGCCTTTTGCAGCTCAGGCCACCGGTGACCTGCCCATCAAGGTATACAATTCCCGAAAATTACCCTACCGCCGATTCTGCCGTCCAGGTCTGCCATATCATCCTGAGCACGGACATCTTGAAGATGTAAGAGTACTATTCGCAGGTTTGACAGTTAAAAAATGACACAGTTCGCTGTCGAAAATTGGTATCTGTTTGTCACGCTCGGCGTGATTCTTTTTCTCCTGGCGGCCGGCCCCATCAGTCAGCACATGTACGGAATCAAAAACGCCAATGCCGCGCAAACGGTACAACTGCTGAACCGCGAAAACGGCGTCGTGGTCGATGTGTGTGAACCCAAGGAGTTTAGTATCGGCCATATTCCTAATGCGCTTAACCTGCCACTGTCATCCCTGAAAAACCGGCTGCCGGATCTGGTGAAATACAAGGACAAGCCCATCATCGTGAGTTGCCGCAGCGGGAACCGCTCGCTGAAGGGGGCGGTCATACTTCGCAAGCACGGTTTCGCCACGGTATACAACCTTGCCGGTGGACTGCAGGGCTGGGAGCGGGACAATCTTCCGGTGGAAAAGTGATGGTGGCGAAATTCCTGATGTACAGTACGCGCATCTGTCCCTATTGTCGCATGGCGGAGCGGTTGTTGGCGACGAAAGAAGTTCAGTTTGAGAACGTAATGGTGGATGAAAACTCGGCGCGCCGCAATGAGATGACACTACGTGCGGGAAAGACCGGTGTTCCACAGATATTCATTGGTGAAATGCACGTGGGGGGAGTGGAACCGGCGAAATTGGAAAGCACGGGAAAGCTGAATGCGCTGTTGGAGTCAAAAGTTGTTTGATAGGTAACGCGAGGGCGAGATGGCGGAATCCGGTAAAGAAGAGAACATCGTTTTCAACGTAGAGAAAATTTATATCAAGGATGTATCCTATGAAGCGCCCAGTGTTCCCTTGATTTTTTCCCAGTCGCAGGACGCGGCGGCAGAAATTGGCGTGCAACTGAGCATTGAACACGGTGTCTTGGCGGCAGAGCAGGGATTATATGAAGTGGTGCTGACGGTCACCGCTACCGCCAAACGCGATACCAAAAATATTTTTCTGGTGGAAATAAAACAGGCGGGTATTTTTCACCTCAGTGGCCTCGATGAGGCAACGTTACAGCGCGCCCTGGAAATCAATTGCGCCTATGTCCTGTTGCCCTTTGCACGTGAGGCCATGAATAATCTTGTCGAAAAAGGCGGTTTTCCTCAAATGCTGATCACCCCGATCAATTTTGAGGCATTGTACGAACAGAAATTGGCCACCCGAACGAAACAGCAAAATATCAATTAATCGGTAATTCTCAGATAACTTTTCTGCCAGAAAACAGGACAAGACGGAGGCGGTAATTATTTTCTCACGCGGCGGCAACCGCTATATTCAGATTATTCTAACGGAGATGTGAAAAGGATGTTATCGGGGGAAAATAAAACCGTTGTTGTATTGGGCGCTGGATCCTGGGGTACCGCATTGGCTCTGTTGCTCGCGCGCAATAACCACACCGCTTTATTATGGGGTAATGACCCTTCAGTTCTATCGCGGCTGGAGAAGGATCGACAGAACAGGAACTATCTTCCGGATATCTCCTTCCCCGCGAACTTGCGCATAGCGAACTCGCTGGATGAGGCGGCGCGATCTTCGTCGCGTTTCCTGATGGCCGTTCCCAGCCATGCGTTTCGTTCCACCGTCACATCCTTACAGCCACTGGTTACCGATAAGAGCGTTTTGGCCTGGGCTACCAAAGGGTTGGAGCCCGGTAGCGGAAAGCTGCTGAGCCAGGTGGCGTCGGAAGTATTGGGTAACCGGCATTCGTTTGCCGTGGTATCGGGCCCCACGTTCGCGCGCGAAGTGGCGTTGGACTTGCCTTCGGCGCTGACCGTGGCCTCTGAGCGCGATGCCGTGGCGGAAGAAGTCGCCTCGTGGATAAGGAATGAGCGTGTGCGGGTATACACCAGCAAAGATGTCGCCGGGGTACAACTGGGAGGCGCCATCAAGAATGTCATGGCCATCGCCGCGGGCATCAGCGATGGGCTCGGATTCGGATCCAATGCCCGGGCCGCGCTTATTACCCGGGGACTGGCCGAGCTTACGCGTCTTGGCGTCGCCATGGGCGGGCAAAAGGAAACCTTCATGGGACTTACCGGCGCCGGTGACCTGATACTGACCTGTACCGATAATGCCTCGCGCAATCGACGCGTCGGGCTGGCCCTTGGGCAGGGAAAAAAATTACCCGACATTCTCTCCGATCTGGGACAGGAGGCCGAGGGCGTGGCCACCGCATGCGAGCTATTTCAGCTAGCCAGAAAATTAAAAGTTGAAATGCCGATCACGACGCAGGTGTATCGCGTTCTCTACGACAATCTTTCGCCACAGGCGGCCGTGGAGGCGTTGCTCAGCCGCGAGCCAAAACAGGAGTAAATGTCGCCCTACTACGTTCGTCTGGACATAAAAATTACTACTTCCCGCCGCTGAAACCCAGTTTGCGCCAGGCCTCATAAACCGCCACGGCCACCGCATTCGATAGGTTCAGGCTGCGGTTGTCAGGCATGAGCGGCAATCGCAGTCTATGGCGCTCGGGGAGGGAATCCAGCAAGGCCTGGGGCAATCCGCGCGTTTCCGCCCCGAACAGCAGAGCGTCATTCTCCTGGTAATCCATCTCCGTATACAGCCGTCGCGCGCGGGTAGAGAAAGCCAGCATACGCGGCGGTTTAATCTGCTCCTGAAAAGACTCCAGGTTGGCAAAAGTTCGCACCTCGACCCACTCGCGGTAGTCCAGCCCGGCGCGCCGCAGTTCCTTGTCATCCAGCCTGAAGCCCAATGGCTCGATCAGATGCAGTCGCGCACCGGTGTTGGCGCACAGGCGCATGATGTTACCGGTGTTCGGTGGAATCTCGGGTTGATAAAGCACGACATGCAGCATGCGAGATGGTTTCCCTAGTCCATGTGTATTGTCTGGTGTTTGACGACGGATTGTATATAAGTAGGGAAGGAGTCCGCAGCCCGGGAAGCGCCGTTCAAGGAGGAGCGAATCCATGCCGACCAGAAGAAAAACCGCCAATCTGCCCGCGATCCATGCCAGCACCTTGTTTTTCATCTGTGCGCTCATGCCAGCGTTGCTGTTCAAAGGCCCGCAAATCGAATT
>JANLIC010000096.1 GCA_024654125.1 Sulfuricaulis sp.
TCCGCCTGAATGATCCGGTTGTGTACTTGACCGTCCTGCGTCACCAGAATCACCAGTACCCGGCGGTCCGACAGATTTACGAAATCGATATGGCGGAAGGCCATCTGGTCCTCGCGCCGCGGCATCATTACGATGCCAGCGAGCTTGCAAACTTCAGACAGCAAGTGCGAGGCATTCTCGATGCGGTGATGCGGGTCCTGGTCCGCCAGAAGATCGTGCTCGAGCTTTTGCAAATCTTCCAAATTGAGGGGCTTGACCCGCATCAGGGTATCGACGAAAACCCGGTAGCCGCGCTCCGTCGGGATGCGTCCGGCCGAGGTATGCGGAGATCGCAACAGTCCCATTTCCTCAAGATCGGCCATGACATTCCGCACCGTGGCCGAGGACAAGTCCAATCCGGTCTGGCGCGCCAAAGTGCGCGAACCCACGGGCTGACCTTCGGCGATATACCGCTCGATCAAGGCTTTCAGCAATATTTCCGCGCGTGCGTCCAGAGTCATGTTAAACCTCTATAATGGTGCAAACCTTAGCACTCTCTGCAGTTGAGTGCCAAGGCGGGCAATCATTTCATGACCACCCCACCCGCTGAGCGGACGCGAGATGACGGAATGAGAATGTCGCCAGGGAATACCACACATGCCTTAACGAAACAGTGCCTCCGAAACCGCACTTCAAGATTTCACAGGTCGCAACGAATCCTGCCGCGCAAAACACGGCCTGATCGCGATTGGCCAGGCTGGCCGCGCGTGCTAGCTTAATGCCCCATTCCGGGATACCAGCATGGACAAAAAAATCAAAACCGTCGGCCTCTTCGGCAAATACCAGGATCAGGCCGTGATCGAGCACCTTCACCGTCTTGAGGAATTCCTGCTTGGCCGCCAGCTCAAGATACTGCTGGACCAGGATACGGCCGAGCACATTCCCGGCGCCAAATCGCCCACGCGGCCACGCGCCAGCATCGGCCACGAGATCAATCTGGCGATCGTCGTGGGCGGCGACGGGACACTGCTAAATGTGGCGCGCGAACTCGCCCCGCACCACGTGCCCCTGATCGGTGTGAATCTCGGACGCCTCGGGTTTCTCACCGACGTGCCAGCCGAGCACATGACCACGGAGATCGGCAAAATCCTCGACGGCGACTACCAGACCGAAAGGCGCCTGCTGCTTCACGCCGAGATTATGCGCAAAGGACGGATCGTGCACACCGCGAGCGCATTCAACGATGTGATCGTCAGCAAGGGCGAACTCGCGCGCATGATCGAATTCGAGACCTACCTGGACGGCGAATTTGTCCACAGCATCCGCGGCGATGGAATCATCGTCGCGAGCCCCACCGGCTCGACTGCTTACGCGCTTTCGTCCGGTGGGCCGATCCTGCATCCCACGCTCGACGCCATCGCCGTGGTGCCGATCTGCCCGCACACACTTTCCAACCGGCCCATCGTAGTCTCCAGCGACAGCATCGTGGAGATTCTCGTCTCGCGCCTCGCCGGCCAGCACGCGCACGCGAACTTCGACGGTCAATCCAGGATCGCGCTCAAGGATGGCGACCGGGTGTACGTGCGGCGCGCCGAACACGAGGTCGAGCTGCTGCACCCCTCGGGCCGCAGTCACTTCGAGATGATGCGCATCAAGCTGCACTGGGGCCGGAAACTCTGATGTTGATTCAGCTCTACGTCCGCGATTTCGCCATCGTGCGCGAATTGAGTCTGTCGTACGAGCCGGGCTTCACGGTGCTCACCGGCGAAACTGGCGCGGGCAAGTCCATCCTCATTGACGCGCTGGCGCTGGTTCTGGGCGAGCGCGCCGGCAGCGAGGTGATCCGCCATGGATGCCAGCGCGCCGAAGTCACGGCCGGCTTCTCTCTGAAACCCTCGCAGGACGCCGCCAAATGGCTCAAGGAAAACGACCTGTTCGGCGACCAGGAATGCCTGCTGCGGCGCGTGATCGAGGTCGACAAAGCCTCGCGCGGATTCATCAACGGACGGCCGGTGCCGATTCAGATGCTGCGCGAACTGGGCGAGCATCTCGTGGATATCCACGGCCAGCACGAGCACCAGTCGCTGTTGCGGCGCGATTCCCAGCGGCAGATCCTGGATGATTACGCCGAACTTGAAGACACCGTGGCCACGCTCGCTGGACACTACCGGGAGATGGAAACCCTGCGCGAGCGGCTGGCAAGCCTGAAACAGCAATCGGCCGACCGCGAGGCGCGCATCGAACTGTTGCGCTACCAAGTGCGGGAATTGGACGCGCTGGGACTGGCGCTGGAGGAAATCCCCACGCTGGAAGAAGAACATGCGCGACTGGCAAACGGCGCCGAGCTCATCGAAGGAGTGCAATCCCTGGTGCAGGCCATTCGGGAAGACGAGGAAGCCGCCTTGGCGCAACAGCTGGCACGCGCCATCGGCCGGCTCGAAGCCCTCGTATCATACGATCCCAAACTCGCTGAGATCGTCAACCTGCTCAACGAGGCGTCCATCCAGATCGACGAAGCGGGCGGGCGTTTGAATCATTACCTCGACAGCCTGGATCTCGACCCGGCACGCCTGCAGGCGGTGGAACGGCGCCTCGCGACGGTGCATGATCTCGCGCGCAAACACAAGGTGCCGCCGGAGGAAATTCCCTCCTTGCACGCACGCCTGCGCACTGAATTGAGCGACATAGAGAATTTCGACACCAGCCTGGGCCAGCTAGAGGAGAGTCTGAGAAAAGCGCGTACGGCTTATCACAAGATCGCCGCTGACGTCTCGCGAATGCGCCAAGCCGCCGCCAAAAAACTGGCGAAGGCAGTCACTGCTGAGATGCAGGAGCTCGGCATGCCGGGGGGAAGTTTTGAAGTCGTCCTGACTTTGCTGCCGGAAGGCGAAACCGCGGCTTTTGGACTTGAGCGTGTGGAATTTCTTGTCAGCGCCAACCCGGGACAACCGGCGCGGCCACTGGCCAAGGTCGCCTCGGGCGGCGAACTGTCGCGTATCAGCCTGGCCCTGCAGGTCGTGGCCGCGGGTTCGGGGCGCATCCCCACGCTGATTTTCGACGAGGTGGACGTTGGCATCGGTGGACGCGTGGCCGAGGTCGTGGGACGCAAGCTGCGCGCGCTCGGCCGGTCGCGCCAGGTGCTGTGCATCACGCATCTGGCCCAGGTCGCGGCGCAGGGCACGCAGCACGTCCAGGTGCGCAAGCAGATCGATGGCAAGAATACGCTGGCCGAGGCGGTGCCACTCGCCGAACGCGAGCGCACCTTGGAAATCGCGCGTATGATTGGCGGCGTGGAAATAAGCAAACAGACCCTGGCTCACGCGAAGGACATGCTCACCCGTGCCTCAGCCTGACCTCAACCGCGCGCCCCATCACGCCGCGTCGGCCGTCCGTCCGGCGGCGATCGGCGACGTCCCTTACATTCATCATCTGCTCGAGATATATGCCACGCAGGGGAATCTCTTGCCGCGCACCATGAACGAGCTTTATCGACACCTGCGCGATTTCTTCGTCATTGAAATCGATGGCAAGGTTGCCGCCTGCGGTGCGCTGGAAATCTTCACTGAAAGCCTGGGCGAAGTCAGGAGCCTGGTGGTGGACGAAGCATTCAAGGGGCAGGGGTTTGGGCGCCTGCTGGTGGAACGTCTGATCGAGGAGGCGCGCGTGATCGGCCTCAACCGTCTTATGGCGCTTACTTACGTCGCGCCGTTTTTTCACAAACTGGGGTTCAAGACCGTCTCGAAAGATACCCTGCCCGAAAAGGTCTGGGGTATCTGCGTCAAGTGCTACAAATACAATAATTGCGATGAGACGGCGGTGTTGCTGGAGTTGCACTGAAGCGAGCGACTCAGTCGTCATTCTCTCGCACACAGCCCTCACCCTCATTCCCTCTCCCGGATTAAACAGGTACGCGCGACAGCGCGCATCGGCTCGCCCCCTTCTCCCTTCGGGAGAAGGGATGGGGATGAGGGCGCGAGAGAGGAGGCTGGTGAGAATCTCCTCCCCCTCACCCTTTGCCCTCTCCCGCGAGGGGAGAGGGGGAGTTGGCGAGAATCTATTTTATTTCTTGGAGCACTTCCCGTGCTTTTTCATACCATCGCACATGCCGTAGAGATAGAGCGAGTGATCGTCGATGTGAAACCCGGCCTTTTCGGCGATCTTGCGCTGGCGTTCCTCAATGGCATTATCGAAAAACTCGAACACCTTGCCGCACTCGAGACAAACCATGTGATCGTGGTGACTGCCCTGGTTGATTTCGAAAACCGAACGTCCGCCCTCGAATTTGTGACGGATGACCAGCCCTGCGGCCTCGAACTGGGTCAGCACACGATACACCGTCGCCAACCCCACCTCTTCACCCATGCTCAGGAGTTCCTTGTAAACCTCCTCGGCGGTCATGTGCGGGTGCCCGGCGGCTTCCAATATCCCGAGGATCTTCAGGCGCGGGAGTGTCGCCTTGAGTCCGGCCTTTTTGAGTTCGGCGCCACCTGTGTTGACGTTTCGCATACGTAAGGTTACCCGTTCGTGAAGGTCCGAGCTGGTGTATACCCAAAAAAGGCTTCAGGTTATGATCGCGCCAGCTATTGACCCGGCACGATTGTACTTGAATCGAGGCAACCCGTCACAGATACCTCGAGACTTCGGTGATATTGAAGGCGTGCCGGGTCAATAAAAAATATCATATGACTTTTCGATTATTGAGGCGGCAAGATGACTTCGTTTCAAGGTAACGCAATATCAACCGCACGGATACATTCAAACTGGTGCATGCCGCCTCAATAATCAGCCGGCGAACGATTTCCAAAAAAATGCGCAATCTGCTCTTGTCTTTTCTTACTCTGACGATGGCGTTGTCCGGCTGCCTCTCGGTCTACAAGGCCGAAGTCCAGCAAGGCAACGTCGTCACCCAGGAGATGATTGACAAGCTAAAGCCCGGGATGACGCGCAACCAGGTCCGTTTCGTGCTGGGAACGCCGCTCGTGACCGACACATTCCACCCCGACCGCTGGGATTATTACTACTACCTGCGGCCCAGCAATGAAAAGACCGTCCAGACCCGGCGGTTGACGGTCTTCTTCGAGAACGATTCGCTGCTGTCGGTAAAAAACGAGATGCCGCTAAATACAGAGAGCAAGTCTCCCAAGGGCTAGCCCGAAGAACGGGTAAGCCACCAGAATAGTCCCCTCGTCCAGTTTTCATCACCCAGGGCTATTACTTTTTCCGCCCCATGCGGGGCTTCACACGACGTTTCCGAATTTCTTTCGGGTCTGCCGACAGCGGCCGGTAAATTTCGACACGGTCACCATCATGGACCAGGTCTGGCAGCGAGGCAATCTGCCCGTAAATTCCCACGTGCTGGCGCGACAGATCGATTTCCGGAAAACTATTGAGTATGCCGGATTCTTGGATGACCTGTTCGACCGTCGCGCCGGGACGTGCCGGTACTTCAATCAGCTCCTGGCGCGATGGAGTGGCATAGACCACCTCTACCCGCCAGGTTTTATGCTGCTTCACGCTTGTTTACCGTGAAGCTCGACGGCGCGCCGATGGAAACGGTCCACCAGCTGATTGGCAATGTTTGAGAAAATCGGCGTCAACGCCACGCTGACGATCCGGTTGGCTACTTCGAACTCGAGATCGAGCGATATTTTGCTGTCGTGCTCACCCAGCGACTTGAACTGCCAGAATCCCTGAAGCGAGCTGAATGGACCTTCGAGCAAACGGATTTCCATCATTTTGTTGGCCTGCAGCAGGTTGCGCGTGGAGAAGGTCTTGTGTACGCCGCCATAGGCGATATCGATGGCGGCGATCACCTCGTCCCCCTGCGCCGAGAGGATGCGTGCGCCCCCACACCATGGCAGAAACTTCGGGTAAGAGGGAATGTCCGAGACGAGCTCAAACATCTGGCGTGCGGTGTAGGGGACAATGGCAGAGCGATGGATCGCGGTCATGCGAACAATTGAGGGAGATGGTACAGGACAACCAGAAGCAAGGCCGGGATAACCAGACGCATCAACCACAGCCATACGGAATACAGCCAGGCTGGACGGATATGCAATATCTCGCGCAGCATGTCGGGCTTGAGCGCCCAGCCGGTGAAGAGCGAAATCAGAATTCCGGAAACCGGTAACAGCACGTGCGCTGTCAACACTTGCATGACGTCAAAAAATCCGAGTTTCTTGACCACACCGAAAACCTTGAAGGAAAACGCCCAATCATGGAACGACAGGATGATGACGACCCCGAGCGACCAGATACAGAGACCGCACAGGAGTGCCGATCGCCGCAGGCTCATGCCGAATTGTTCGCTGAGCCAGACCATGACCGGCTCGGCCAGCGCAATGGCCGATGTCAGGGCGGCAACCACCAGCAGCACGAAAAATATGACGATCAAAATGCGTCCGTAAGGTATGTGATCGAATGCCAGCGGCAATGACTGGAACACCAGGCTCGGACCCGAGGACAATTCCACATTTCCGGCATACAGCACGGAAAGAATGACGAGCGTGATCGCCAGGCTCGTGACTGTGTCAATGCCCACGACATAGAACGAGAGCCGCGGTATCCGTGCCTCGACGCTGAGGTAGGCGCCATACATCAACATGGCGCCGGCGCCCAGTCCCAGGCTGAAAAAGGCGTGGCTCATGGCCGCCAGCACGCCCATACCGGTGAGTTTCCCGAAATCCGGCGTGAAAAACACGATGGTAGCTTGCGTGAAAGCATCCGTGGTAGCGACATAAATCGTCAACCCCAGCAGCAGTCCCAACAGCAGCGGCACAGCGTAGCGCGCGACCGCTTCCAAGCCATGGCGCACGCCGCGCGCGACCATGAGCATGGTTATGGTCATGAACAGTGTGTGCCAGAAAAGCTGCCGCTCGGGATCCCTGACCATGTGCGCGAACTGGGCATTCATCCCGTCCGCGGTCAGTCCGGAAAAAACCCCGAAGGCGGAACGCACGAGGTAGGCAATTACCCACCCGGCAATGACGCTGAGATAAGAGAGAATGAGAAATACGCTGATGACCCCCATCCAACCCGCGAGCCTCCACAATGGATTGGCATGAGCGCGTCGCGTCATGTAGCGGAAAGTGCCGATGGGCGAGGCACGTCCGCTGCGACCCAGGGCCAACTCCGCCATCATCAGCGGCAGACCGATCAGGAGCAGGCTTAGGAAATAGACAATCAGAAATGCCCCGCCCCCGTACTGGGCGGCCAGTTGGGGAAAGGTCCAGAAATTATTGAAGCCGATGGCCGCGCCGCCCGCCGCCAGCACGAAAATTCCGGACGAGGACCAGCGCTCGTACACGGTTTTTCTGCCGGAACGCAGAGAATTGTGGCGCGCGGGATGTTTGTGCGTTGAGATCATCGTGCTTCAGTCACCAAGGCAATACCCCGTTCCTTTCGGACGGTCAAGAATGTGGCATACTCGGGGTGCAGCGTCCACTCAGAAACAGCCTCAAACGCTTTGTCATGAAGTACATTCCATGTATAGAGAGAATAAGCCAGAATCGAATCAGGATGTGTGTCAAAAAATTTTACGCGAGAATTACAGACATCCTGCTGTCGTGACAGGTCCATGAGCAAGAAAAAAGACGCTTCGCGCGGTCCTGCCATCGCCCAGAACCGCAAGGCCTGGCATGATTATTTCATCGAGGACAAATACGAGGCCGGTTTGGCTCTGCAGGGCTGGGAGGTCAAAAGCCTGCGCGCCGGGCGCGCGCAGCTGAAGGAAGGCTACGTGGTCATTGATAACAGCGAGGCCTTTTTGGTCGGCGCGCATTTCTCACCGCTAACGTCCACCTCCACGCACGTGAAGGCGAATCCCGTGCGTGCCCGCAAACTGCTGCTGCATCGCGCAGAATTGAACAAGCTGATCGGCGCCACCGAACGCAAGGGCTACACACTGATCCCGTTGCGGCTCTACTGGAAACGCGGCAATGCGAAACTCGAGGTCGGCCTCGCCAAAGGCAAACAAGCGCACGACAAACGCGCCGACATCAAGAAACGTGAATCCGACCGGGAAATGCAGCGGGCGTTGAAATCCCGCTGAAGCCGCCCCACATTCTGCGTTATACTGTGATTTGTATCCGGGGGTGACCTGGTTTCGACGTGGGTCACGAAACCTCTGGGGCATGCCGAGGTGCCGATCTCCTCGTAAATCCAGCGGCAAACACATAGTTGCCAACAACGACAACTACGCCTTAGCGGCTTAATCCCCGCTAACCTTTCCCCCCGAGTTTCGCCCGTGGGCTGGGATGGAAAGGTCGATCACACGGGATCGCGCCGGCTCGTGCCTGTTGAGCCAGCGTTAAATCCAA
>JANLIC010000104.1 GCA_024654125.1 Sulfuricaulis sp.
GAAATAAATGCGGTCAAGAAGCGTTGATGCGAAATAGTGATAGTGACGAAACACATCGAGCCAGTTGACCGTCTGCGCGCGCACGCGTTGCAGGTAGTCGAGACTGGCACGGCGGCTGGCGCCAGAAAACAAAACAAAATAGGCCGAGATCGGATACAACAAAACTCGGCTCAGACGACGGCCGAATCGCGTGGCAATCCACGTGATCAATCGCAAGGCCAGGTAACTTCCGCGTTCAGGTTGACGCAGCCAGGATTGACTCATCACTTCCTCCCGACGCTAATGGCCGAATACTGCCAACTCGATACTGCCTGTCGAGACCATCAAATCTTCCATTCGACATTCGAATCGCAGCAAGTCTGGTGCTACAGGCAGCAGTGATAATACAACTTCTTTTTCGGCGCGCACGGGCGCCAGAAATTTAACGGCAGGCATTCCTTTCACCTCTATTTTGCCTTCGTACAACCTCTCGATGATGTCTATCACACGAGAAAGAATGACGACACCGGGCACCAGCGGATTTCCTGGGAAGTGTCCAGACAGGGATGGATGAGAAGCGTGTATGTAAACAATCTCATTCATCCGGTTCGCTCTTCCTGGCGCGCAGCGTCGGATTTCCAAACGAAATCGAGCTTGCTATGCCAGGCGCGATGGCGCTGGCGGTAGGACACCAGGCTCTCGCGCCAGCTGATGATCGAAGCGATGTAATAGACAATCTTGAACACGAACAAAGGGAAGCGGATCGGCGTCTTGCCGAAGATGTCCGCCGATAGCAGCGACAGGATTGCTTCTTCTACGCGGAAGACATTGTGCGGAGACATAAGCATTTTGCGCAGCGCCGGCGTGGTAACGCGGTAGATGAACCATGAAAAGGTTTTGAGACCGCGTCGTATCTTTTTCTCATGGCGCCCCAAACTCTTGGCCGACAGGTCGCCGGTGCACAGGGCGTCGTCAATGGCCCCGGCCGCAAGTTCTGCGCTGTTCATGGCAAGGAACACACCGCTGGAAAACACTGGATCAATGAAGGCGAAGGCATCACCCACGATCAGCCAGCCGTCACCGGACATGCGATCAGCCTGGTAGGAAAAATTACCGGTAGCCATGGCCGGCGCCATCAGGCGCGCGTTTTTGAGGCGCTCGGCGACTAGGGGATTGAGAGTGAGCGTATCCATAAAGAATTCGTCAACGCTCTTCTTGCGACTCTTGAGATAGTAAGGCCAGCATACCGCGCCCACACTCATGGCACCATCGCGTAGCGGGATCATCCAGTACCAGCCGTGCTTGAACCAGTAGACGCTGATATTGCCCTCATCTTTGCCAAGGCGGCGTACCGCACCCTCGAAATGTCCGAAGATCGCCGCGCTGTTGTGCTGTGGATTGCGTTGCTTCATTTTCTGGCGATTGGCGAAAAAGGTGTCGCGCCCCGAAGCGTCGACCACAACCCTGGCCCCCCACAAATGTGGCTGGCCCTTTTCATCCACCGCCGAGATCAGCGACGTTTGCCCGGGGCGCGATTCCACGTTTGTGACCTTGACACCTTCGTGCACCTGCGCGCCTTTCTTCTGGCTATTGCGCAGCAGTAGGTTATCGAACTCCGAGCGCCGCACTTCGTAGGCCGATGGGTAGGTTTTGCGCATGGCATTTGCGAAGTAATATGTAGCCGGCTCATAGCCTTCGCAGTTGAATTCAGCGGCGAGTTTCAGCAGGCCAATTCTGGCTACCTCGTCGCGTACACCCAGACGCTCCAACAAGGGCATATTGAGCGGTAACAGCGACTCACCGATGTGGAAACGCGGGTGATGCTCTTTTTCAAGGAGTGTCACTCGCCAACCCTTTTGCGCCAGGAATGCCGCCGTGGTAGACCCGCCCGGGCCGCCGCCGATGATAAGCACGTCGCAGGAGTTTTCGGGAGCGGCATGGCTTGCCTGTATGGCTGAGCAGCCAGCGGTGTTCATGGTTTTCGGATTTCCAATAGGGTACCGGGAGCTACTTCGGCCTGGCGCCGGTCAATATCTGAAATCACGAATTGGCTTGCAGTTTCCGCCAACTGCAGCAGCTTGGCTCGAACCAACTTTCCGGATTCATTCCTTAGCAGGCTTTCAACTCGATAAAGCGGTCGTGGCAGAAAAACGGGGTCAATACATTGACTCAGTCCCCCTATGATATCGTTATGGGAAAGCCCAGGCGCTACGACAAACGCCATCAGGCGCGTGATGGATCCTTCTTCGCCTTCCTCTGGCATGACAAATACACCATCCTGCACACCTTCAATCCCGCTCAATTTGTGATTTAAGTCGCTCAGCGACATGCGCTTGCCGGCTATATTAATTAGATCTGTTTTTCTGCCCAGCAGCAGAAATTGTTGTTCGTCGAGGGTCTGGACAATATCATTTAATGGGATGGGCAGCCTGAGATGCTCACCATGAACGAAGCAAGCGTCTCTGTTACCGCGCAGGGTAACCCCCTCCAAAGTTCGCCAGGTATCTCCATCAGTGGTTCGTCTTGTGGCGATAGTGCCCGCTTCGGTGCAACCGTATATTTCCAAGACTTGGGTCGCATACATTGCCTCGGCTTGTCGGGCCAGCGTTATCGGCAAAGGTGCTGTGGCGGAAAGAATAAATGAAATTGGAGGCAAGGAAATGCTCGCCTCTACGCATGCGCGGATATGCACAGGCGTTGTTACCAGGATCCTCGGGCTTGGCATGGCTTCAAGCGCGCACCTGATGTCTTGCGGAAAAAAAGGGCGCGAGCCGTGTAACATGCAGCCTGACTGAAGTGGAAGCAGAATGCTCGCCTCCAGGCCATACATATGCTGTGGCGGCACCGTCGCGACGATAGACGCAGGCTGTTGTGTAGACAAAGCAAAGCGTGCGACAGTCTGCTTTGCCACGGAGACTAACGATCCCCAGGTTTTCTGGTGGGGCTGCGGACAGCCCGTGGTGCCGGATGTAAAAACCAGCGCAGCAACAAAATCATCCGATATGGATGGTATCTCGCTACAATTGCCTGTCTTGGCGCAATGCTCATAGCGAAGCGTCTCGATATCAGCTGAATATCCTGGTTGGTCCACCAGGCAATAAGCATCGTTGTACACCTCGCATATTTCTTTCAGCATTTTGGGTGTGTGCGCCGGGGGGAAAAGACTCGTCTGGTAACGGATCAACGCAGCCGCGAAACCCACCAGAAAACGGTAGCGGTCCTCGCACAGATTCAGAACATAACGTCTGTCCGGAAGACGTTCAGTCAGCGCAGCAATATCACCGAGAAAACGGTCACAGGTGATTATATCGTTCCCATACAGGGCAAGCGGACTCCCGGGCTGATGGTTCAGCAAGGGAAAATGTGTCATGGCCGGCATGCGTTACGAGGAGCGTGCTATACGAGCCCAATCGATATGGACAAGATTATGCAAGAATTGCCAAAGTGACGGGTGCGGATAATGGCGGAAACGCACGATCCGGTAAAAATATTCACCGAGCAGGAGCACCGCGACAAATACATAATTCAGAAAGTTAGCAAACAATGACCATATAACCAACGGCGCAAAAAGCACGAGCGCAGCCGATTCCAGCGTCATGATGCCAAAGAGCAAGACCCATATCCAAGTAAGACGACGCATGTATGCTGAAATAGCTGGGTCAATATCGCGGCCGATCGTCAGCCGATGGAATGTTGTGATCAACGGCTCCTTTCCTGCGAGCAAAGAACCCGCAAAAAACGCCAACATCACCAGATTAATGACGACCGGTGTGACGTAGAGGGCATAGCGCGTGCCGGAGGCAAGGCTTAACAGACTGAGTACCGCGAGCAAACTGAACAGGAACGGGAACACTCCACGATGTTCTGCCGGGCGCGCGATAGAGATCGCAGCAACTGCCGCAGCGATGATAAATAAAGCGATTGAAGCGACCGCAATCTGATCAAAAACGATTGCTGTATGAACGGCGAGCGGATAGGTCAGCACGAGCACTCCCGCCAGAACCTTTCGCCGAGCGGGCATGTTCTATCGGATTCGATGCTGCTGAATATATTTGCTCAGGGAACGCAGCGATGCAAAAATTGCGCGGTTGTTACTGTCGTCGGAGCGAAGCTGAATACCGTAGTGTTTGGATATGGCCAAGGCGATCTCAAGCGCATCTATCGAATCGAGTCCCAGGCCATCACGGAACAACGGCTTGGACGGGTCGATATCAGCTGGATTTATCTCCAAATTCAAGGTATCCACCAACAGGCGTGCAGTCTCCGTCTCAATCAACGATCCGTTGAGAGCCCCTTTTATTATTGCTTCAGCCATCACCCCTTCCCGTTTCTATCTTAAGATATTCTGGAAAAAATCTGATTCATGCTGAACCAAATTTACCCGAAATCCCTTTCCCAAATTCCCGACAACCCAACTTACATATTGCCAAATTACCACCGTATTTCCGAGGTAAGTTCTCCGGCTGTCCAAGCCTTTAATAAAATTATTAACGATTGTATTTCAGCACCTTTCCTAGCCCCATTTGGCGCCTGATATGTAAATTAAGATCATTATTTATGTTATTAGATTTAGTGTCTTAAAGGCCTCCCAACTGCGTGGATATTGTGCGGGTAGGGACAAACACTGTCAACACACCTGCATTACAACCGGAAAAGACACATAAAAAAATGAGCCCGGATACCCGGACCCATTTTAATCATGCCGACACCATCTACATGTCCGACAGACGAAAATTAAATATACTAAATCACACCCCGCTCAACTGCACTTGGATAGCCTGATTCAGGCGCTGAACCCAACCATTGTAGTTGCCGTGAATGTTCGTGCCATCATAATCCAGATATTGGCTGTTCTTGTAGATGATACTGTAGGTCTTTGTGTTGTATTTTATATCGACTACCGCCATGTGTTTCCGCAGGTTTAAAGTTGCCAGAATCGAACCTGCCCCCCCCGGCTTCATGACCCAGCCCAACGATTTGCCTGCTAGCATTATGGCGTTCTTCACTTCATCCGCGGAGGCCTGGCTTTTGCCGGTAACAACGGCAGCATCTTCGATATTGAGCACTGGATTCGATCGGCATCCTGCCACGGTCATGATCAACACGGAAATCACAACAATAAAAATTTTCCCGAAGTCGAACTGCATACATATTCCTCCGTTTTGAAAAGGGTTATAGAAATTGCTTATCCTTAATAAACCTCAATCAAATCTTGACTTAAGTTACAATCGAGGAACTTCCAAGTCAATCATATTAATCCGACAATTATTCAGAGAGATAAATATAATACCAGCTTCTACTGGCAGGTATATTTGATCTAGAATTGCCAGCAAATGCCCCTGCTCTCCGGTCATCACCATGCGTAATGCATCGTCCCTGGATTATCGGCATGCCGCCTCGAATAAACCGGCAGTAACGGTTCACTGTAGCTACGTTCCTTTGTCGTGCTTCCCGGATTACATCGCTGAATCCACCGGGAAAATACTGGCGGTGGTTGGATTTGGAGGGGAGACGCTGGATATTCCGCCCTTACCCTACTTTCGTGTCGAGGTCACCACCCCCCCACTGGCTGACACCCACCTTACGGAAGTATGGACATCAACACTCCCGGTTATATACCGTGAGCAAGGGGGCATTCATTATACAGTCAGCGGAGATGTTCTTTTTGGTTCCATTCGCCTGTCCGGATCGGATGAAGCGACGATGGACGTCACCACGCGCACGGCCTACAAGCGCATCTTTGATCTTTTACAAACAGAAGCTTACCCGCATTTGATCCGGGCCTGGAATTTCGTACCGGACATCAACAAGACGATCAATGGGCTGGAACAATATCAGCTCTTCTGTATGGGCCGACATCAGGCATTCTCCGAATGCAACCGGTATTTCGAACTCGCCTTGCCGGCAGCCAGCGCCATCGGCGTGCGACAAGGAGACTTGCATATTTATTTTCTGGCGGCCCGCCATGCAGGGAGACAAATAGAAAACCCGCGCCAAGTGAGCGCCTTCCACTACCCGCGCTGCTACGGTCCGCGTAGCCCATCGTTCTCCCGCGCCATCCTCAAGGAATGGAACGACGGTCGTCATCTTTACATCTCGGGAACAGCCAGCATCATCGGGCACGAGATCTGCCACAACGGAAGTCTTGACAAACAGTTGCAGGAAACCCTGCGTAATATTGAGTCACTGCTCGAGCACGCAGGACACGTATTGGAAATTCGGGAAAAAATCATAAACAATCTCTCTTGCATGAAAATCTACATGCGCCATCCCGATCATCTCGTCCAAGTAAAGAATTCCCTTGAACGACACTTCGGTCACGAGATGCCTGCAATATATCTGCAGGGAGATCTCTGTCGCAGCGATCTTCTACTCGAAATTGAAGCCATCTGTCACGTACGCCAGTATATTGGTCAGCACGTATGATCTGTAATAGCGGCCGAGAGCTATACATTAGCACTGTCGCAATTCTTGCTGCGATGGCGGAGAACTACCTTGCCACCCACAGCCGCTCACGGCAGAGGTACAACGGGTCATTCGCATCAGTTTGGTAAGTTATTACATCAAGCCTGACAAGATGTCGGTCATAGCTGGCAAAGTTGTGGTGCTGAGTATCGTCAAAGAAGACACGTTGTTTCCGCGCAACCTGTGATCAAGTTTCCCGAAACAGGCATTTATGTCAAGACAGTCATATCGGCCCGCAAGGCTCAAATGCTACTTCACTCCCAAACTTTGCTGGTGTACGTCCGATAAGCGTCGGATGATTCAGTGCAGGGTGGAATGGGCCAGGAAAATCACGACCACACCGAGCACGATCAGCGCTATCTGCTGTACCGTGGCACTGAACTCGGGGCGTTTGTGCAGGCCGGGTATCAAGTCGGCGACGGCGATGTAAATGAAGCTGGATGCGGCGACGGCCAGGACATACGGCACGATTATGTTGGCCAGCGACAGGGAGTAGTAGGCCACGATACCCCCGATGATGGTGGTTAGCCCGGTCAGCGCGTTGTACAAAAGCGCCCGTTTCCGGCTGTATCCGCTCTGGAGCAGTATCGCGAAGTCGCCGAGTTCTTGGGGTATTTCGTGGGCGATGACGGCAATGCTCGTGATGATGCCGAGGTGAATGTCGGTCAGGAACGCGGCCGCGATCAGCACGCCGTCCACCATGTTATGAATTCCGTCACCGATGAGTATTAGTTTGCCCGCCGCCGCATCGCGCGCACGCTCCAGATCCAGCACGCGCGCTTCTGTCGCTTCCGGCGCTTCATCCTCCGCGGCAAGAGCGCTTCCATGCACGTCGCAATCATGAGTATGACAGTGGCGCCAGATCACCATTTTCTCGAGCAGGAAAAAAACCAGTATCCCGCATAACACCGTGAGCGTGACGTGATGCGCGTCCACCCCCGGCGTCTCGAAGGCATGCGGCAGGATGGCCAGAAACGAAGCCCCCAGCAGGGCACCAATGGCAAAACTCACCATCGGCGAAAGCATGCGTGTGCGTGTCGATTCCGGCAGCAGCAGATAAGCCGCCGCCGCCAAGACACTCAGCACACCGCCGAGGGCGGTAAAAACAATGATCCAGAGAACCAGTGAATTCATCTTCGGAAATCGCCCGTCGATAACGCGGGCATCGTATTTTACCGCGCGTTTTTATCCAGCCAGATGAGCGAAGCCATGCGGCCGCAGTTTCCGTCGCGTCGGTGGGAATAAAAAAGCTTGTGCTCGCGCATGGCACATCGCAAGCCGCCGTAAATCGAGTCCACCCCCTGCGCGCGCAATTTCCGCCGCGTGATGTCGTACAAATCGGCGAGCCAGTGTCCAGGGCGATTGGGTACGGCCGTGAAACATTCTGAAAAATCGCGGTCCTGGGCGACGAAGATATTTCTCACCTCGTCGCCGACTTCGTAAGCCGACGGCCCGATTGCGGGACCGAGCCATACCAGGAGATTGGCCGTCGGAAGCTTAATGCCGCGCAGCCCTTCCTCAATGAGGCCGCTCGCCAGACCGCGCCACCCGGCATGCAGAATTCCTATGCGCGTGCTGCGCCGGTCGCACAGAAACACCGGCAGACAATCCGCGGTCAACACCGCGCAAACCATGCCGCCCGTGCCGGTCACACAACCGTCCGCCTCCTCGCCCATTCCAGCATCGAAGGCATCAATGACCCGGTTGCCGTGCACCTGCTTGAGCCACAACGGTTCTGCGGGAAGCTGCAGTACATCCTTCAATAACGCGCGATTGTGCTTGACGCTCCCGGGCTCGTCGCCCACGAGGTTGCTAAGATTGAATGACGTGTATGGCCCGACGCTGAATCCGCCGTTGCGCGTAGTCGTCACCGCTTTTACCTGCGCCGGCGCCGGCCAGTCCGGGTAGATGAATTCGAGGGTGTTGATCGTCGCCGCCATGTTTTTTGTGTCCTGCTCGCGGATGATATTACAATATTGTGCGCTGTTCGCGCACGGTGTTGTCATTCCCGCGGAGGCGGGAATGACTAAAAACCCTTGGGCAGCCACCTACAAGTACACGCGGCCGCAGGCCGTTCGAAAAATCTACTTCGAATGCCCCTTGGCATCCAACGCCAACGCTTCCATCAATTTACTCATGTCCTCCGGCACGGAGGTCGCCCACTGAATCCGCTTCCCTGTTTTGGGATGGACCAGCGACAGTTTCAGCGCGTGCAAGGCCTGGCGCTTGAAACCACGCAGTACAGTTTTCAGTTCGTCGCTCGACTTGGCGGGAATTTTGAGTCGACCGCCGTACACCGGGTCGCCGACCACCGGATAATGCAGATGCGCCATGTGCACGCGGATCTGGTGCGTACGGCCGGATTCGAGCCGGACCTGGACCAGCGTGTGCGCCCGGTATTTTTTCATCACGCGATAATGACTCACCGCGGGTTTGCCACGGCTGCTCACGGCCATGCGCGTGCGCTGGGTGCGGTGTCGTCCGATGGGGGCCTCGACGGTTCCTCCCGCGACCATGACGCCGTTGACGATGGCGAGGTACTCACGCTCGACGCTGTGTTCCTGTAGCTGTTCAATCAAATTCTGACGGGCATGCTCGGTCTTCGCGACCACCAGCAAGCCCGAGGTGTCCTTGTCGAGCCGGTGCACTATCCCGGCACGTGGGAGCTGGGCGAGTTTCGGCGCGTGCGCGATCAGGGCATTCAGCAAGGTCCCTTCCGGATTGCCCGCGCCGGGGTGCACCACCAAGCCCGGCGGCTTGTTGATGACGAGCAGTTCGCCGTCTTCGTGCACAATTTCCAGCGGAAGCGCTTGCGCCTTCCAGCTGGATTCCGCCGGTGGCGGCACCATGACTTCTACCGCATCGCCCGCTTTCACCTTGTCACGTTTACGTGGAACCTGGCCGTTGAGCGTGATACGTCCGTCCTCGATCCACTGCTGCAATCGCGAGCGCGTGATGTCCGTGAACAGCGCCGGCAACGCCTGATCGAGGCGCTGTCCGGCAAGCCCGGGCGGGATCCTTGCCGAGAGTCTGGATTCCTGGTTCATGCCTGCGAGCGGTCTATGCGACGAAGTAAAATCGGGTTAAGCTGGCGCGACTTTATACGTTGTTTCGGGGTAAATCGAATGCGTCGTTTCATCGGGCCGCTGGCCGGCCTTTCCTTCCTGTTGCTGATTGCGGGATGCGCCGGCGTCACCGAAGACCCAACCAAGGATTGGTCGCCGGAGAAATTCTACACCGAGGCCAAGGGGAAAGTCGCGGACGGTGAATACGAGACCGGGATCAAGTATTTCGAAACGCTCGAGGCGCGCTACCCCTACGGCCGCTACGCCGAGCAGGCGCAACTCGAAATTGCCTACGCCAACTATAAATTCGAGGAACCGGCGCTCGCCATCGCGGCCGCCGACCGTTTCATCCGCCTGCATCCGACGCACCCGAACGTGGATTACGCGTATTACCTCAAGGGGCTGGTGAATTTCCGCGGAGAGAAGAACCTGATGAACTGGCTGCTGGGTTCCAAGGATGATCTCTCCGACCGCGATCCCAAGGGCGCGCTCGAATCCTACAATGCCTTCAATGAGATCGTGACTCGCTTCCCTAACAGCCGCTATGCCGCGGATGCGCGGCTACGCATGGCTTACTTGTTTGAGGCCCAGGCAAAATATGAAACGCAGGTGGCGCGCTTCTATTTCGAACGCTCAGCCTATGTGGCGGCCGTCAATCGCGCCAAATACGTTCTGGAGAATTACCCACGTACGCCATCGACAGAAGACGCCCTCGGCATTTTGGCGCTGTCCTACAAGTCGATGGGGTTGGACGATCTGCTGAAAGACACTCTGCGGATACTCGGCAAGAATTTCCCGAAAAGCCGTTACCTCACAGAGCTTGAGATGCCGGGTCCAGGATGACCTCCGTCACCTTTCGCGCAAGGATGAAGCCCATGACCTCCGATAATCCCACTCCCTGCTTGAGGTTGGTAAAGACAAACGGTCGTTCGCCGCGTTGTTTTGCGGCGTCGCGCCCCATCACCTCGAGGCTTGCGCCAACGTAAGGCGCAAGATCGATCTTGTTGATCACCAGCAGGTCGGACTTGGTGATTCCCGGTCCGCCCTTGCGCGGAATTTTGTCGCCGCCGGCGACATCAATCACGTAAATCGTGAGATCGACCAGCTCGGGACTGAAGGTCGCGGCCAGATTGTCGCCGCCGCTTTCGACAAAAATGATTTCCACGTCCGGGAAACGCATCTCCATCTGTTCGATGGCGGCGATGTTCATGGACGCGTCCTCGCGGATGGCGGTGTGCGGGCAGCCGCCGGTCTCGACCCCCATGATGCGATCGGGCGTGAGTGCCTGCGAACGCACCAGGAATTGGGCGTCTTCCTTGGTGTAGATGTCGTTGGTAACGACCGCAAGACGGTAGTCATCGCGCATCGCCTTGCACAAGGCGTCAACCAACGCGGTTTTTCCGGAACCCACCGGGCCCGCGACACCCACGCGATAAGCAGTCATGTTTTTTCCTCGTTTCATGCCGATTTAGGTTGTGCCGAGCCCGCGAAGCCCAACCTACATTACTAACCCATCCTACATTTTCGTTCAACTTCGAAACAAACGGCTGTATTGGGTTTCGTGCGCCATACTCGCGAGCGCGTATCCCCAGTTACTCACGCCCAGATCCTCGTCTACAATCCGCTGCGCTGTTTGCGCGGCGTGCGCGACGTCTTCTTGTAAATCCCACAGCAATTGTTGGCCGGCTGTCTGGCCGAGCGGAATCAACTTCACACCGGCACATATCAAATTCGCCGCCCAACTTTGCAGATACGCCGTCACCGCGTCCTCACGTTCGATATCCCAGTGGGCTGCTGCAATGCCAAACGCGGTGGCGAAATTGCAGGAGGCGGCGAACAGCTGAGCCGCGTGCGGCAACGGCGGTTCGAGGTCCTTGAGCAGCCGTAGCAACGCCCGGCCCATGTCCAGACTCTGATGGCGCAGCTCCTCACCCTCGCGCGTGGCGGCAAGCCATTCGTCCCAATACCGCACCCGTGCGAGATCGTCCCGACGCCAGGCGTCGTAAACGCGCACCAGCACCGCCGCCTCGAGTTGCGCGGCGCCATCGAGCAGGCCATGACGCAGCCAGCCGTGCAGGCCGCGCGCGTCATGCACCCAACCGGCGTGCACGGCGTATTCCAGCCCTTCCGAATAGCTATAGGCGCCTACCGGAAGCTGAGGACTCGCGAGTTGCAGCAGCCGTGCCAGCCGAGAGACTTTAGCCATGGTTGTGCCCGGTCAGAAAAGGAGCGCCGTGTCGATGCGCGCCATACGCGCCGGGCTCGGGATTAAACGGCGCGATCTCCGAAACGATCTTAAGTCCAAGCTGTGTCAACATCTCTTCCAGCACCGAATCGGGCAACAGGCGCAAATAATCGCGCCCCAGCTCCAGCGCGACATGGCGATTGCCGAGATGGTACGCCGCGCGCAATAACGTAAAATTGTCTGGCACTCGCGCCGTCGACACCGCCTCGGGCCTGGCGCGCACTCGCACCAGCGTCTTACCGTCGGTGCCGGCGAGCAGATCACCGTCGTGTAGCACCGTGCCGCGGGGGAGGACCAACTGCACCTCTGCCCCTGCTTCCGTGGCGAACCGGAAGCGGCTGCGCGTGCGCTCTGCGGCCGTGAGCCACAACGTGTGCGGCGGCGCGGCGGCGGGATCGGGGGGCAGGCGTTGACTGAGCGTGAGCACGATTAAAAGAGAAAATAGCGCTGTGCCAACGGCAGCACCGACGCCGGTTCGCAGGCCAGCAACTCGCCGTCGGCGCGCACCTCGTAGGTCTCGGAATCCACTTCCATACGCGGCGTGGCGTTGTTGAGCTTCATGTCTTTCTTGGTCACGTTGCGCGTCCCGGCGACCGGCACCACACGCTTGCGCAAACCGAGCTGCTGCGCGATGCCACGTTCATGGGCCACGCGCGAGACGAAGCTAAGCGCCGTCGCAGCACAGGCGCCGCCAAAAGCAGCGAACATGGGACGGCCGTGCACCGGCTGCGGCGTCGGGATGCTGGCATTGGCGTCGCCCATCTGCGACCAGGCGATCATGCCGCCTTTGATCACCAGCTCGGGGCGCACGCCGAAAAACACTGGTTTCCATAATACCAAATCCGCGAGCTTGCCGGTCTCGACCGATCCGACGTGGGTCGCGATGCCGTGTGTGATGGCGGGATTAATCGTGTACTTGGCGATATAACGACGCGCCCGCAAATTATCGGCGCGCGCCGTATCACCCTGGAGCGCGCCGCGCTGCGTTTTCATTTTGTGCGCCGTCTGCCAGGTGCGCATGACGACCTCGCCGACCCGGCCCATGGCCTGGGAATCGGAGGAGAACATGCTGAACGCACCGAGGTCGTGCAGGATGTCCTCGGCGGCGATGGTCTCGCGACGGATGCGCGAGTCGGCGAAGGCCACGTCCTCGGCGATCGACGGATCGAGGTGATGACAAACCATGAGCATGTCCAGATGCTCGTCCACCGTGTTGACCGTGTACGGCCGCGTCGGGTTGGTGGACGATGGCAACACGTTCAATTCACCACAGACGCGAATAATGTCGGGCGCGTGACCGCCGCCCGCGCCTTCAGTGTGGTAGGCGTGAATCGTGCGGCCCTTGAAGGCGGCGATGGTGTGCTCCACGAATCCGGATTCGTTCAGCGTGTCGGTGTGGATGGCGACTTGCACGTCGTGACGCTCGGCCACGCCGAGGCAGGTGTCGATGGCCGCCGGCGTCGTGCCCCAATCCTCGTGTAGCTTGAGGCCGATGGCCCCGGCCTCGATCTGTTCCACGAGGCCCTCCGGGCGGCTGCTGTTGCCCTTGCCGAGGAAACCGAGATTCATCGGGAATGCCTCGGCCGCTTGCAGCATGCGATGAATATTCCAGGGCCCCGGTGTGCACGTGGTCGCGTTGGTGCCGGTGGCCGGGCCGGTACCGCCGCCGAGCATGGTGGTGACGCCGCTGGCGAGCGCGACTTCGATCTGCTGAACGCTGATGAAATGGATGTGGCTGTCGATCCCGCCCGCCGTGAGGATCATGCCCTCGCCGGCCACGACTTCGGTCCCCGGGCCGATGATGATATCGACATTCGGCTGCGTATAGGGATTGCCGGCCTTGCCGATCTTGGCGATCAGGCCGTTCTTGATGCCGATGTCGGCCTTCACGACTCCCCACCAGTCGAGGATAACGGCATTGGTGATAACGACATCGACCGCACCGTCACGATTCGTGATCGGCGACTGGCCCATGCCGTCGCGGATCACCTTGCCGCCGCCGAACTTCACTTCCTCGCCGTAGGTCGTGAAGTCCTTCTCGATTTCGATGAAGAGCTCGGTGTCCGCGAGCCGCACGCGGTCACCGACCGTGGGACCGTAGTGCTCGGCGTACGCGCGGCGGTCCATCTTGCGGCTCATGGTTTTTTCTCCAGCTTGCCGTTGACGCGGGCGTTGAAGCCGTACACCTCGCGGGTACCAGCATAGGCAACGAGTTCCACCTCGCGCTCGTCGCCCGGCTCGAAGCGCACCGCCGTGCCGGCGGGAATCGCCAGCCGCATGCCGCGCGCCCGCTCGCGATCAAACTTGAGCGCGGGGTTGGTTTCGTAGAAATGGTAGTGCGAGCCGACCTGGATCGGCCGGTCGCCGGTATTGGACACGCTGATTTTTATCGTCGGCCGGCCGGCGTTGAGTTCGATATCGCCGGCTTGCGTCAGGATTTCGCCCGGGATCATGTCGGTCTCCCAATCACAAATAAAAGTGCGCGACGCGCGCGCATCGGCTCGCCCCCTTCCCCCTTCGGGTAAAGGGTTGGGGATGAGGGAATATTCCCCCGCCCCTGCCGCTCTTGCCGAAGCGTGGAGGGATGATTGGTGGATGTCTTCACTGCCCTCACCCTTTACCCTCTCCCTCCGGGAGAGGGGAAGTTGGTGTACTTCCCCATTTTTCCCGGATCGGGTTGTGAACCGTCACCAGCTTGGTGCCGTCGGGAAAGGTCGCCTCCACCTGGACTTCGTGGACCATTTCCGCCACGCCGTCCATCACATCGGCGCCGGTCAACAGCGTGGCGCCATAACGCATGAGATCGGCCACGCTCCGGCCGTCGCGCGCGCCCTCGAGGATGGCGGCGCTGATGAAGGCCACCGCCTCCGGGTAATTGAGTTTCAGGCCGCGCGCTTTGCGCCGCTCGGCCACCAGCGCGGCGGTGAAAATGAGCAGCTTGTCTTTTTCCTGGGGTGAAAGATGCATGCACCGCTCCTGTCAAGTAGACCAAATCCGCATCGCCGGGGCGGGACGACCGAGGTGCTCGCGGCGCAGCAGGTCCCACACGGACGTGAACCAACCGCGCGCCTCGGCGCTCGACGGTCCGCGATAGCGACAGAGCATGCCTTCCGGCAGGCGCGTCACGCCGGCCTCTCCTGCGCGCGTATTGTCCTGCCAAATCCGACGCGCGGATTCAATCAATGCCGGCGACACCGGCCGGCCGATCCACGCCATACCGCCCACCACCGGGGCGCCGCCCAATCCGTACGGCCGTTCCACGAGCCCGGACCCGGGATCGAGCCGCTGGCGGTCCACCCACAGGGGCTGCGATCCGCGCCAGACTTCGATGTCCGAGCGCCACGCGCCGTTCGTGAACCGCTCGCCGCGGGCGCTGCGACCGAAGCGGACAATGTCCCATCCGCACCAGCAGGCGCCGGGGGCGAGCTCCACGCGCAGCGACTGCCGCGCGTTGGCCCCGTCGAACACGATGCTTTCCTGCGGCAGCCATTCCAGCGCGGCATCGCGCCCGACGCGCGCCACGACCGACAATCGTGCCGGCGCCGCACCGCGATACCACTTTCCCGCCGATGGGGTGCTGATCACACCCCACGCCCCGTTCCCGAGCGTGATGTCGATCTCCAAATGATCGCCGGCAACCATGCCCCCGGGGGGATGAAGTATCAGGGCGTGACACACCCGCGGGTCTTCGGGATAAAACGGCCGCTGGATCGCAAGCGGCATGGTGGCGCGCCGTGCCTCGAGCACCGTGCGGTCGCCCGCGCGTGAAAACACCAGCCCAAGCTGGCCGTGCCAAACCCCGCTGTTCGTCCGGAATTTTTCGGCCGCGGCGTTCACCGGGATCTACCGGAAGATTTCCTGAAACGTTTCACGTGCCACCACGCGCGCGCGATGACGACGCCACAGCCGATGAGCAGCCCGGCATACGCCGGATCAATGCCGAAAAAAACATGCGCGTGCGGATCATTGAACGCCGGGTGTCCCGGATGGGCCAGCACATTGCCGACGTGACTGATAATCAGCGCCGGACCGAAAACTTTCCTCCACATGCCTGATCTCCTCCTGTTATCAATCCAATTTTAAGTAACTTTTTTTAGGCCCTTGCCGAGCAACGTTTAACGCTTTCGTCCAGTCCGGTCGTTCCGGATCCGGCGGGACCGACCTAGATCGACAGGTAGCGGCGTATTTCCTCATCGTCCATGTCCGCGCCGCGGCCGCGCTTGACGATTTCGCCACGCGACATGACGATGAATTGATCGGCCAGGGCGCGGGCGAAATCATAATACTGCTCCACCAGCAGGATCGCCATGTCCTTGCGTTCGATAAGGCGACGGATCACGCGCCCGATGTCCTTGATGATCGACGGCTGTATCCCCTCGGTCGGCTCATCGAGGATCAACAACCTGGGGCGCGTCAGCAGCGCCCGGGCGATGGCCAGCTGCTGCTGTTGCCCCCCCGAGAGATCGCCACCGTGGCGCCGTCGCATCTCCTTCAGCACCGGGAACATGTCGTAGATTTCCACCGGAATACCCGGTCCAGGCTCCCGGCCGGTGGAAAACCCGGTCAGCAGGTTTTCCTCGACCGTCAAGCGCGGAAAGATTTCGCGCCCCTGTGGCACGTAGCCGAATCCGAGACGCACGCGGGCGTGAGGTGCCATTCGTGTGAGGTCCTGGTTTTCAAAGCGGATCGCTCCGGAACGGATTTCGATCGCCCCCATTAGGCACCGGAGCAACGTCGTCTTGCCGACACCGTTGCGCCCGAGCAGAGCCGTGCAACTGCCAACTTCGATGGTAAAACCGATATCGTGCAGCGTGTGGCTGCTACCGTAATACTGATTGAGTCCCTCGATTTCGAGCATCGTCAGCGTCCCAAATACACTTCGATGACGCGCTCGTCATTCTGGATCCTGTCCATCGATCCTTCCGCGAGTACCCGACCTTCGTGCAGCACCGTCACTTTGCGCGCGATCGAGGCGACGAATTCCATGTCGTGCTCGACCACGACGATGGAATGCCTTCCCGCGAGTGTTTGCAGCAGCTCGGCGGTGCGCGCGGTCTCCTCGTCGCTCATGCCGGCGGCGGGCTCGTCGAGCAGCAGGATCTGCGGATCCTGCATGAGCAACATGCCGATCTCGAGCCATTGTTTCTGTCCGTGCGACAACATTCCGGCGAGACTGTCGGCGCGCTCCGTCAGGCCGATGCGCGACAGCATTTCGTGAATCCGGTCACGCTGCTCGCCCGATAGCCGCTGGAACAGCACGGTCCATACACTCTTGTCGGCCTTCATGGCGAGTTCCAGGTTCTCGAAAACGGTATGGCTTTCGAATACCGTCGGCTTCTGGAACTTGCGCCCGATGCCGATGCGCGCGATCTCGTATTCACCCATCTCGGTAAGATCGATCGTCTGGCCGAGATAGACCTTGCCGGTGTCGGGACGGGTCTTGCCGGTGATGACGTCCATCATCGTGGTTTTGCCGGCGCCGTTCGGGCCGATCACGCAACGCAGTTCGCCGGCGTCGATGGCGAAGGAAAGATCGTTGAGCGCCTTGAAGCCATCGAAGCTTACGGTCACGCTGTCGACGTACAGGATCGAGCCGTGCGAAAGGTCGATCTCGCCCGGCCGCACCACATGGCCGAGCCCCATGGTGCGGCCCTCGACGATGAGCGTTTGATCGGACACGCCGGTCATGTGGCTCTCCGGCGTGCATTGAGCAGGCTCATCACGCCCCGGGGCAGGAACAGGGTTACGAAAATGAACAGCGCGCCGAGGAAATACAGCCAGAACTCGGGGAAGGCCACCGTGAACCAGCTCTTGGCGCCGTTGACGATTCCAGCGCCGAGCAGCGCCCCACTGAGCGTGCCGCGTCCTCCGACCGCCACCCAGATGGCAATCTCGATTGAATTGGCTGGCGACATCTCGCTCGGGTTGATGATGCCGACCTGTGGGACATACAGCGCGCCGGCGATCCCGCACAGGATCGCCGACAGTGTCCAGACGAACAACTTGTAGTCGCGCGTGTTGTAGCCGCAAAACATCGTTCGCGACTCGGCGTCTCGTACCGCCGCAAGCAAGCGCCCGAATTTGGACGTGACCAGGTAACGGCACAGGAGGAAGGTCAGCGCCAGGAACAGCCCGGTGACGGCAAATAAGGCGCTTTTGGTTGCAGGTTCGGCGAGCGAAAAACCCAGAATGCGCTTGAAGTCGGTGAAGCCGTTGTTGCCGCCGAATCCGGTGTCGTTGCGGAAGAACAGCAGCATGAAGGCGAAGGTCAGCGCCTGGGTGATGATCGAGAAGTACACGCCCTTGATGCGCGAGCGGAACGCGAACCAGCCGAACACGAACGCGAGCAACCCCGGCACCAGGATCACCTTGAGCACGGCGAGCACGAAGTACTCGGTGCCGGCCCAATACCAGGGGAACTCCTTCCAGTCGAGGAACACCATGTAGTCGGGAAGATGGCTCTGGTACTGCCCCTCGGTCCCGATTTCGCGCATCAGGTACATGCCCATGGCGTAGCCGCCGAGCGCGAAGAACAGACCATGCCCGAGGCTCAGGATGCCGGCGTAGCCCCAGATCAGATCCATCGCCAGCGCCACCATCATGTAGCACATGATCTTGCCGGTCAGCAGCACGAAATAGTCGGACAGGTACAAGGGGTGCTCGGGCGGGAGCCAGGCGCGCGTCAGCGGAATCGCGACGAGCACCACCGCGACCAGCGCGGCGAGTACCGCCCAGCCGCGCGCGCCGAGCAGTTGCGTCAATCGCGTGGTGACTGGACCCATCATGTCAGTTTTCCACCGCGCGACCTTTCAGCGCGAACATGCCCTGCGGACGTTTTTGGATAAAGAGGATGATAAACACCAGCACCAGGATCTTGCCGAGCACCGCACCGGTATAAGGCTCGAGAAGCTTGTTGACCTCGCCGAGACCGATGGCGGCGATGATCGTCCCGGCGAGCTGCCCGACGCCGCCGAGCACCACCACCATGAACGAATCGACGATGTAGGCCTGGCCGAGATCCGGGCCGACATTACCGATCTGCGACAGCGCCACGCCGCCGAGGCCGGCGATGCCGGAACCGAGCCCGAAGGTCATCCAGTCCACGCGCGGGGTGGCGATGCCCATGCAGTCGGCCATGGCGCGGTTTTGCGTGACGGCGCGCACGTTCAGGCCGAGGCGCGTGCGATTGAGCAGCGCCCACACCAGGAGCACCACGAAGGCGGCGAAGAACACGATCACCACGCGGTTGTACGGCAGCACCACGTCACCGCCGAGGGCGAAGCCGCCCGACATCCATATCGGATTCTCGACCTCGACGTTCTGCGCGCCGAAGATCGTGCGCACGAGCTGAATCAGGATCAGGCTGATGCCCCAGGTGGTCAACAGAGTTTCGAGCGGACGGCCATAGAGGTGACGAATCACGCCGCGCTCGAGCGCGACGCCGACCAGCGCCGTGATGACAAACGCCGCCGGGACCGCCGCCAGCAGATAGGCATCGAAGGCACCCGGAAAATATTGTCGAAACAGAACCTGCACCACGTAGGTCGTGTAGGCGCCGATCATGAGCATCTCGCCGTGCGCCATGTTGATGATCCCCATGAGGCCGAAGGTGATGGCGAGCCCGAGGGCGGCCAGTAACAGCACGCTGCCGAGGCTCAACCCGGAGAACAACGTGCCGAGCGCGCGCGGGACGACGAAGCGCGCTTCGATGTCGCGGATCGCCTGCTGTGCCTCCTCGCGCACGGCCACCTCGGGTTCGGCGAAGGAACCGTCGGCCGCCTTGACGAGAAGCACCGTGAGCAGCTGCTTGGTCTGGGGGTTGTCGCTCGTGCCCAGTACCTGCACCGCCCGACGCCGTGCCTCGCTGTCCGGGCTCTTGAGTTCGAGCACCGCCGCCGCCTGGGCGAGCAGTGACTTAATTTCTGGATCGGACTCACGCGTTAGCGCGCGCTGGATCAACGGCAGCATCTCTTCGCTTGCGTCCACGGCCAATGCCCGCGCCGCGGTGAGACGGGTCGCGCGCACCGGCACTTGAAGACGCAGCGCCGCCAACGCGGTACCGAGCACCCCGCGTATGCGGTTGATGATGATAATCGTCTCGGGTGTTTCCGCCCCCACGCTGACCGGCTCACCGGTCAGCGCGTCCCGGGCGTCGTCGCCGACGATGAGCAGCCGGCCGCGCAGCATCTGCAACCGGTCGTCCTGCATCGCCTTGAGCAGCGGAATGGCGGCCGCATCGCCTTCGGTGACCAGCCGGTTGATGGCCTCGATCTTGGCATCACTGTCCTCGGCCGCCAGTTGCCGCACCGTCGCCGGGTCGAGCGCATGGGCCACCGGGGCCGCGCCCAGTAGCCAGATCAGAACAGACACCAGTATCCGCCAACCGCCTCGGGTCATCTTAAAGGAACCATCTTGTTTTTTTGGGGACAGACGCGAGTTTACCGCGAAACCCGCGGGATAAAAAAAGGGGCGCCGACGGCACAACCGCCCGCCGGCGCCCCTGCTTCAGACCGGTTTACTTCTTCTCCGGCTCGTCCTTCTTCTTGTCGTTGCCGGGAATATACGGGCTCCAGGGCTTGGCCTTGATCGGGCCCGAAGTCTTCCACACCACGTTGAACTGGCCGTCGGCCTTCACCTCGCCGATGAATACCGCCTTGTGCAGGTGATGATTCTTCTCATCCATCTTGGAAACAATGCCGGACGGGGCCTTGAAGGTTTGGCCGGCCATGGCCGCGATCACTTTGTTGGTGTCGGTGGACTTGGCCTTTTCAACCGCCTGCGCCCACATATTGATGCCGATATACGCGGCTTCCATGGGGTCATTGGTGATGGGCTTGTCCTTATGACCGGCGATGTTCTTTTTCTTCGCGTAGTCGGCCCACTTCTTCCTGAACGCGTCGTTTTCCGGACCCTTCAGGGACTGGAAGTAATTCCAGGCCGCGAGGTGACCCACGAGCGGCTTGGTGTCGACGCCGCGCAGTTCCTCTTCACCCACGGAGAACGCCACCACCGGCACATCCTTGGCCTTCAGGCCCTGGTTGCCGAGTTCCTTGTAGAACGGGACGTTCGAGTCACCGTTGATGGTCGAGACCACCGCGGTCTTGCCGCCGGCCGAAAACTTCTTGATGTCGGCGACGATGGTCTGGTAGTCGTTGTGACCGAACGGCGTGTATTTCTCGTCGATGTCCTTATCCGCGACACCCTTGGACTTCAGGAACGCACGCAGGATCTTGTTGGTGGTGCGCGGGTATACGTAGTCGGTGCCGAGCAACACCCAGCGCTTGGCGCCGCCGCCGTCCTTGCTCATCAGGTATTCCACCGCCGGGATTGCCTGCTGGTTGGGCGCAGCGCCGGTGTAGAACACGTTTTTGGACAGCTCTTCGCCCTCGTACTGTACCGGATAAAACAGCAGGCCGTTCAGCTCCTCGAACACCGGCAGCACGCTCTTGCGCGAAACCGAGGTCCAGCAACCGAACACCACCGCGACTTTGTCCTGGGAGATGAGTTGACGGGCCTTCTCAGCAAACAGTGGCCAGTTGGAGGCCGGATCGACCACCACCGGCTCGAGCTTTTTGCCCATCACGCCGCCCTTGGCGTTGATCTCCTCGACCGCCATGAGCGTCACATCCTTGAGCACCGTCTCGCTGATCGCCATGGTGCCGGACAACGAGTGCAGGACACCGATCTTGATGGTGTCAGCGGCCTGCGCCCAGGACGAGGCCAGGAGACCCAAGCCGGCGACGGTCCCGAGCAGGAAGTACCGCCGGCTGATGTAAGCGAATGATGTTTGCTTGGTTGAACTATCCATAGTTACTCCTCTTGTCTAGTGGTTATGAGTTAGATTTGAAGCTGCATACCGACCCGAACGATGTTGGTGTCCTTGGCCGCGCCGTTGTTGTCCTTGGCATAAATGAACGACATGCGCGCATTATGACCGTCAAAAATGTAATTCAGACCAAGGTCATAGCGCTTGCGTGTCTGCGAGGCCCCGGTGACATCCAGGCTCTGGAAGCGGACGTGCGGCTGCAACTTCCCGGCGCCGAACTTCTGGCCGAGCAGATAACCCGCCAGCACGAAATAGCCGCGTCCGTCGATCAACGTCGCATCCGTTACCCCCCCGGTGTCGTAACTATAATGAGCACCCTCGAGTGACAGCACGTCCGACCCCAGCTTCTTTTCCATCAAGGCATCGATACTCCAGCCGCTAAAGTCACCCGGGGTGGCGGCGGTGCCAGCACCGTCGGATTGCATCTGTCCGGCGAGACCGAAGGCCAGAACCTCCTTCGAACCATAATAAGTGCTGTCGTTGTAGTAACCCGGCTCCGGATCCCACAGATTAAAGGTCAAGCGACCGGCATACAGCAGGCTGTCGGATTGATTGGACGTGGCCGCACCGTTGCGGCCCTGAAAGGCACCGACCTGATACTTGTACTTGCCGCCACCGGTCTGGCCCCAGACGGCAAGACCGTCATCGCGGCCGGCAAAAATGGCCGGGTAGGCCTGCACCAGCGGGAAATCCCAGGTCGCGAGATAATACGGACCGCTCAAGTTAGAGCGATCGCTGGGCGGTAAAAAACGCCCGGCCCACACGTTGAAGATGTCGGAAAAAGCGAATTGGGCGATGCCATCCAGCACGCGGTTCGTGCCGTCGGACTGGCGTTCGGTATTGAAGGTGAGTTTGATGTCCCTGGTGATCTTGCCGTTCACGTAAAGCCGGATGCTATCGAGTTCGAAGTTCTTGGAACGGTCGGTACCGTTGGGCGCGCCGTCCTCAACCGAATTGAAGCTGGTTCGCAAACCGGCACCGATGGTGATGGATTTGGTGTCATCGATTTTGATGGTTCCTCCCGCATCCACCGCCGCGGGCGCCATCAACCCACAGGTCAGATAAACGGCGGAAATTAAGGGGTAACGATGTAGCCTAGAGCGCATACAAGATTCTCCTCAGTGTTTTTGAAATTGTTAAAGTTGTCGATCGTTCTTTCGAACGTCTGGATTGAAGCAATCGCCGTGCCATGTGTATACCACGAAATTTTTCAATGCGTTATCCACTTTCTATGCCTGAAAAGCATGGTGACATGCACCTATATTGAGCACGGGTCGAATCTAGTGCACGGATATAGTGCAGCTGATGGGCGAAAGAATCAGGAAGATTTTTAGAAAAGGTGCGTGGAGACGAGTCGGTCGATCCGTATGACAGCAATACGCTGTCTGCATAGGGCGAGCTTATCGCGGGCATGACAGCTTGCCGCTTGAGGATTCCTAAAGCGAATCACAGGGAAGCAAGGCCCAAAGCCGTCCCGGGCGGGC
>JANLIC010000123.1 GCA_024654125.1 Sulfuricaulis sp.
CCGCAACGCAAACAAACATCCCGAAGTTTATTAGAATCTACTTATATACCAGCATTAGACGCGTCTGATTCAAGCACAAGGCCTGCCATCGCACAAGCAATCAGGGCGAACGTCGACGCCGCCCTGAGCTAATTATTTATTCCGCCTTGATGGCGGGAGAGAACGCCCCTGTCACGTCATTTCCGCGAATTATGCTGATGAATCAGGCAATCTCTTCCCTCACCCTCACTCCCTCTCCCAAAAGGAGAGGGAGGCGAGCCGTTGCGGCCTTCGGCCGCCGGTTTATGGTGTGACGGAATAGGGCAGGGATGCCAATGAAACCGCGAGGCCATTTTCGCTTCCGAGATGCAATTCACCCGCCTCGGCGCTGGAAATTTGGATAACGGCCAGCAGGTCGAAACCATTATCCGGCGAAAGTTGTGCGGCGACCACCGTACCCGCTGACTGGCCGGGAAAGTCCGGGGCAAAGATGGCATCGCCCGGCCGGGGGTATGCATTTCCATCAAAATGAGCGCGGTACATGCGTTGTTTGAGCCGGCCGAGGTATTGCATGCGCGCCACGATTTCCTGGCCCGGGTAGCAGCCTTTCTTGAAATTCACGCCCCCCACGATTTCGAGATTGGCCATCTGCGGCACGAACGCCTCGCTGGTCTCGGGGACCACGCTCGGAATCCCCGCCATGATGTCGAGCCACTGCCACACCGGGGGGCCGACCGGGGTCGCCTTGTTTTTTAACGCATCCCATGATTTCTTGGCCATATCCGGGGGCGCAATGATCTCAAATCGCGGCTGCGGGCCGGCTAATTTAATCGCCGTGATGTGGTTACGCGTCTCACAACCTTCAATAATGGTCGGCGCAAAGCCGGCAGCATCGTGCAAAAGTTTTTCAGCCTCCGGCCCGGATATCCCAAAACTGACGAGTTCGTTATCCGCGTGATCGAGTGTGACTTTCGCGCGCAGCACAAACATCTTCAGGCGCTTGAGTGTCGACTCCAGCAGGGAGGCGGGCAGTTGCAACAGGGTGTCATCGCCCCGGCGGAACAGCCGGAAGATGGCGAGCATCCGTCCCTTGGGGCTGCACCAGGCGGCGAGTTGGCTGTGCGTGGCGTCCAGCAGTCGCAGGTCGTTGCTGAGTTGGCCGTTGAGAAAACTCTGGGTGTCCGCGCCGCGCGCCCGGATCAGCGACAAATCGGAGAGATCAGCCAGCACGTTCCCCTGCGCAGCCGCGCGACGTTCCTCCTCGGGGTTAGCGAAATGCTGCACGCGGTCGTTATCGAGCACCGCACCCTGCTGTTGCAGGAAAGACTTCCACGACTCGTTCACGGTTTTGCTGGCGCCATTAATTTCAGAGAGCCAAATCATAGCGGAATCCCCGCCGGATGGGCGAGCCGGAGTTGGTGCGCATGCGCTAACGTGCATACGCCCGGCGAGCGCCTCGCCAGGGGTGGCATGAATGGCGCATTCGGCCGGAAAAATGTCTAGACGCCGTGATAGAGCGGTTTAAACTATAGAGGCTTCAGGATTCCCTCTTTCTCAGCAAGGGTAAAAATCGGGACGCGCAAGGACGATTTCCATCGTTGACATGGCAAACAAAAAGAAACGTCCCGTCTACCTGAATCTCGTCAAAATTCGCCTGCCCGTGGGCGGCGTGCTCTCCATTTTGCACCGCATCACCGGCGCGATTCTGGTCCTGCTGCTGCCATTTGTCCTATATCTATTTGACCGCTCGCTGCAAGACCCCATGGCCTTTGCTGATATATCCAGCCGCGTCAGCAGTCTCGAAGGGCGGATTGTCCTCCTTATTATGGTATGGGCCTTCGCCCAGCACTTCATGTCCGGCATCCGGCATTTGCTGCTGGACATCGGCATCGGCGATTCCAAACCCGCCGCGCGCCTTAACGCCTGGCTGGCCTTCGCCGCCACGGGCGTTGTCGTCGTTTCAACGGGGATATGCCTGTGGAACTTGTAAAAAATTACCCCCCCTCCCCCACATACGCGGTGGAGAGGGGGTATAACAGCAAGCCTCACCCTCATCCTGTGTTTCTTCCGAAGGAAGCGGGGAAACAGTATTCATCTGCTGATTTGCTTAGGAGGATTCCATGAGAACCTCGGGCAGCGCCCACGCCGGAATGATGCAATGGCTGTGGCAGCGCGTGACCTCGATTTACATGGCCGGTTTCGTGGTTTACGTCATCGTGCACCTGAGCTTGTCGCCAGTGCGCGACCACGCCGCGTGGACGGCCTGGTTCACCCTCGGCTATGTGCGCCTCGCCTGGGCCATGTTCATCCTGAGCCTGCTGGTGCACGCCTGGATCGGGATGCGCAGCATTTATCTCGATTACCTGCATCCACTGTGGTTGCGCTTCAGCGTTTCGCTGCTCACGGCGCTAGGCTTGCTGACGCTCAGCCTGTGGGCGGCGCGGATCCTGCTCGCATGAAAAACATCGCACGTCGGCGTTTTGACTGCCTGGTTATCGGCGCCGGGGGCGGGGGCCTGCGCGCGGCGCTGCAGCTGGCGCAGGGCGAGGCCCATGTGGCCGTGGTCTCCAAGGTCTTCCCCACGCGCTCGCACACGGTGGCCGCCCAGGGCGGCATCAACGCCGCGCTCGGCAACGTGCAGCCGGACAACTGGCACTGGCACATGTACGACACCGTGAAGGGCAGCGACTACCTCGGCGATCAGGACGCGATCGAATACATGTGCCGCGCCGCGGCGCATCTCGTCGTCGAACTGGAACATTTCGGAGTGCCGTTTTCGCGTCTGGAAAATGGGCGCATTTATCAGCGCGCCTTCGGCGGCCAGAGCCAGAATTTCGGCGGGGCGCAGGCGATACGTACCTGTCCCGCCGCCGACCGCACCGGGCATGCCATGTTGCACGCGCTGTACCAGCAGAATCTGAAAGCGCGCACGCATTTCTTCGATGAATTCTTTGCCGTCGATTTACTGATGAACCCGGAGGGTTACGCGCTGGGTGCGCTGGTGATTGAAATCGAAACCGGTGAGCCATTGATCATCCAGGCCAAAACCACGCTCGTCGCCACCGGCGGGGTGGCGCGCGTGTACCGCACCACCACCAACGCACTGATCAACACCGGCGATGGCATGGCCATGGCGTTGCGCGCCGGCATCCCGTTGCAGGACATGGAGTTCGTGCAGTTCCATCCCACCGGCATCGCCGGGATCGGGATTCTCATTTCCGAGGGCGTGCGCGGCGAGGGTGGGTATTTAATCAACGATGAAGGTGAGCGCTTCATGGAGCGCTACGCGCCCCAGGCCAAGGACCTCGCCAGCCGCGACGTGGTCAGCCGCGCGATCTACGAGGAAGTTCATGCCGGGCG
>JANLIC010000028.1 GCA_024654125.1 Sulfuricaulis sp.
GCTCTGGGAGAAGGCGCAAGCGCTCGCCCGCGAGGCCGCCGCCCATAGCCCGGCCCGGAAAGATCTTGAACAGGACATCGAGCGCACGGCGCGGGCCCACGAGGCACTGCACCGCGTGCGCGTGCATGTGGACAACGATCTGCTTCAGGACCGGAGCGACGATGCCGGCGCCTTCGAATGGTTCGACACCGCCACCCATTACATCAGCGAGACGCGGCATCTGCGCGAGGCCACCGGCGATGCCGTGGCGCAGCCGGGCGAGGCCTTCCTCTACAGTCTGCGGATCAAGCGTTATGCCTGGCTCCTCGCCGAGTACACCGGGCGCGAGCGCGCCGTCATCGGCTATTACATCGGCCGTCATCGCCCGGTACCGGCCGCGCGGCTGGACGATCTCAAGGCCTGGCGCGGCGTGGTCGAACAGGCGAACGAGCGGCTTACGAGCATACTGGAAAGCCAACACGTACCACCCCCGGTCCGCGCCAGCATCGCCTCGATGCTGCAGGACCACAAAAAACGCTTCGAGCCGAGCCGCCGGGCGGTGTACGCCGCCGTCGGCACGGGAAACTATCCACTGACCACCGATACCTGGATGGAATCCGCCACCCACGCGGTGGACGCGGCGCTCATGGTCGTCCGCACCGCCTCGACCGAAGTTGACGCCAACCTGAAAGGGGTGACCCGCCTCAGGTCGCAACAACTGGTGTTTTTCCTGGCGCTGACGGTGATCGCTCTTACCGTCGCCACGATCTCCATGACCTGGGTACGCCGCACCGCCAACGCCCTGTTCCACGAAAAAGAGCTTGCCGAGGTGACCCTGCAATCCATCGGCGATGCCGTCATCACCACCGATGCGCAAGGCCATGTCGACTACATGAATCCCATCGCCGAGACGCTCACCGGCTGGGGCGTCACGGAGGCGAAGGGGCGCCCGCTGAATGAGGTTTTCCACATCGTTAACGGCGTCACGCGCGAGGCGCAGGTCAATCCGGCTGAAAAATGCCTGAAGGAAAACCGCATTGTCGGCCTGGAAAATAATACAGTGCTGATCAGTCGCGACGGCACGGAACGGGTAGTCGAGGATTCCGCCGCGCCGGTCCGCGACCACGAAGGAAAAATCGTTGGCGCCGTCCTGGTCTTCTACGACGTGACGCTGATGCGCAACTCGCCGCATCTGCTCTCGCACCACGCCACACACGATGCGCTCACCGGCCTCATCAACCGGCGCGAGTTCGATCGCCGCCTGACCGCGCTCGTGGAAAACGCCAAGGCCAAGAACCTGCATCACGTCCTGCTCTACCTGGACCTCGACCAGTTCAAGATTGTCAACGATACCTCCGGGCATATCGCCGGCGACAAGCTGCTGCGGCAGTTGTCCTTCCTGCTCAAGAACCGCATTCGCGGTTTGGACACGATTGCCCGCCTCGGCGGCGACGAATTCGGCGTGCTGCTCGAATCCTGCCCGATGGAGCCGGCGCTGCGGATAGCCAACGACCTCGTCCGCCTTGTCAACGACTTCCGTTTTGTCTGGGAAGGAACCACATTCGAGATCGGCGTCTCGATCGGCGTGGTTCCCGTCACCTCGGAGAGCGTCAGCCCCGTGGCGCTGCTGAGTCAGGCGGATTCCTCCTGCTATGCGGCCAAGGACAAGGGGCGCAACCGTGTCCACGTGTACCAGCCCGATGACGCGGAAATGCTTCAACGTCATGGAGAAATGCAGTGGGTGTCGCGTATCCGCCGGGCCATCGAAGAGGACCGCTTCGTGCTTTACTGCCACAAGATTCTTCCGCTGACGCCCAACCCGGACGGGGACCGCTACTGCGAAACGCTGCTGCGCATGATCGATGAATCCGGCGACATCGTGCCGCCGATGGCCTTTCTCCCGGCGGCGGAGCGCTACGACCTCATGCCAATCATTGACCGCTGGGTGATACGTAACTCGCTTGCCACCTTCGGAAAACACCGCCGTGAGATTGCCGGTCCCACCCCTAACTGTTTCATCAATCTCGCCGCCGCCTCGTTGTCCGATGAAAACATGTTTGACTTTATCCGCGAGCAGATCGAGTTGACGGGGATGCGCCCGGAAGAGGTTTGCTTCGAAATCACGGAAACCGCCGCCGTGGCGAACCTGGATATTGCCGTGGCTTTCATGGAGAAACTCAAGAAGCTGGGTTGCAAGTTTGCGCTCGATGATTTTGGCAGTGGCATGTCCTCGTTTACCTACCTCAAGAACCTGCCGGTGGATTACCTGAAAATCGACGGCTCCTTCGTCCAGAACATGGCCACCAACCCGACCGATTGCGCCATGGTGGACGCCATCAACCGCGTGGGCCACGTGATGGGGATCAAGACCATCGCCGAATTCGTGAAAGACG
>JANLIC010000212.1 GCA_024654125.1 Sulfuricaulis sp.
TTTTGGCTTGTCTGTCAATAAAATGTACATGGACGCTCGACGGCGGCAAAATTATACTCTTATCATCGGCTGCAAAATGAAAGTATATCAACCGGAGATCCCATGCGCCCAGCGCTCATTCTTGCCGTTCTCGAACGCGAATTCCTGAGCACCCACGAAGGCCATCACACACCGGTCATGCTTTGGGGCCCGCCGGGTGTCGGCAAATCGCAGATGGTGGCGCAGGTGGCAAAAAAATACGGCGTGCCGGTGATCGACATCCGCCTGTCACAGATGGAGCCGACCGATTTGCGCGGCATCCCGTTTCGCGTCGGTGACGTGGTCGAGTGGGCCATTCCGGCGATGCTACCGGACGTTCAGCGCCACGGTGCCGAGGGCATTCTGTTTCTCGACGAAATTACCTCGGCGGCGCCGACGGTTTCCGCCGCCGCCTATCAATTATTACTCGACCGGCGTCTCGGCGCCTATGTTGTGCCTGAGGGTTGGGCCATCTTCGCCGCTGGCAACCGCCAGGGCGACCGTGGCGTCACCTACAGCATGCCGGCGCCGTTGGCCAACCGCTTCACTCACTTCGCGGTCGAAACCCATCTCGACGACTGGGTCGCCTGGGCCTACGCGAACAATATTGATGAGCGTGTAATCGCGTTCCTGCGCTTTCGTCCCGAGTTGTTGTTCGATTTTGACCCCGCGCACAACCCCGTGGCTTTCCCGAGCCCGCGCTCGTGGGAATTCGCGCATCGCGCACTGGCCAAGTTCGGAGAAATGCCGGAGCTGCTGCTGGGCGCGCTCGAAGCCTGTGTCGGACCCGCCGCCGGCGTGGAACTCAAGGCCTTCATCGACAATCTCGACAACCTGCCGGACATCGACGCCATCATCCAGGGAACTTCCACCACCGTGCCGAAGGAAATCGACCTGCAATATGCCGTGGCGGCGGCGCTGGTGGGCCGTGCGATCCGCGCAAGGGGCGGCGCCGACGAGGCCGTTGTATTCGGGCATATCCTCGATTACGCCGGCCGCTTCCCGAACCGTGAGATGGGCGTCATGCTGGTCTCGGACATGCAGCGCGCCGTGGGCGAGAAGCTGTTCGCGCTGCCGCAATTCGCGCAATGGGCCAAGAAGATCGCCAACGTGATGATCTTCGACATGTGGCAGAAGCCTGCCGTGGCAAAATCCAAATAGCGGAATTTAAGATTAATAATTTAGCCACAGAGATCACAGAGCACACAGAGATAAAATAAACGATTTTTACTCGGTGACCTCTGTGTACTCTGTGGCCGGTTTTTATTTTGTTGTGGGTTCCAAATCAGAGGCTCTTTAATCCTGTGAATTCGAATGCTCCCAAGAATGACAGTGTCGAAGACAAGCTCGTCGCCGCGCGAACCTGGCTGATCATCGACAAACCCTTCCTCGGTGCGCTGGTGCTGCGTCTGCCGCTGGTACAGGCCGACCCCCAATGGTGCCCGACCACGGCCACCGACGCACGCTCGTTCTTTTACAACCGCACCTACATCGAGGCGCTGTCCTTCGAGCAGACCAAGTTTATTCTGGCGCACGAGGCCTTGCACTGCGCGCTGTCGCACTTCGCGCGCCGCGAGCACCGCGACAAGCGCCGCTGGGATGTCGCCTGCGATTTTGCGATCAACCCCCTGCTCGTCGCCGACGGTCTGAAACCGGCGCCGGGCGCGCTCATTCTCGATGCCTACAAAGACATGACCGCGGAGGAGATCTATCCCTGCATCCAGGAAAACACCGAAGAGAAACCGATGGATCAGCACCTGTACGACCAAGACGATTCAGCGCAGGGGTCGGGCCAACATGGCGGCGGCGCCGGCGGCCAGGGAGAGTCGCCGGATGACGGCGGCGGCGGTCAGGGCGAATTGGACCCGCAGGCCCACGGCGCGCCGCAACCGCCGCCACTGTCCGCCCCGGAGCGCGAGGCGCTCCACAAGCAGTGGCAGCAGCGCCTGGCCTCAGCCGCGCAGCAGGCCATTCAGTCCGGCAAACTCGGCGGTTCCATGGCGCGCCTCGTGGATCATCTGCTGCAACCGCAATTGCCATGGCGCATGCTGCTGGCGCATTACATGACGCGCGCCGCGCGCGACGATTACAGCTTCACGCATCCATCGCGGCGCGAAGGATCGGCCATCCTGCCCGGCCTGCGCAGCCAGCACATCGATCTGATCATCGCGCTCGACACCAGCGGTTCCATCTCGGATGAGGAAATGCGCGAGTTCGTGAGTGAAGTCAATGCCATCAAGGGCCAGGTTGGCGCGCGCATCACCCTGCACGCCTGCGATGACAAGCTGGCGCAGGACGGGCCTTGGACCTTCGAGCCGTGGGAGGAAATCGAGCTGCCGAAACACTGGCACGGCGGCGGTGGCACCAATTTCAAGCCGGTCTTCGACTGGGCCGAAAACCAGAATCATCCACCGAACCTGCTGCTGTACTTCACCGACGCCAAGGGTGAATTTCCCGGGTCCGAGCCGACCTTCCCGGTGCTGTGGCTAGTTAAAGGCAAGGAGAAAGTGCCTTGGGGCCAACGCATACAGCTTAACTGAAGTGAAAAGTGAAGAATGCAAAATGAAAAATTAGCGATGCGCCAACTTTTCACTTTTCATTTTTAACTTTTCACTGTCGTCCCATGGAACTCTCCAGCGAAGATCTGCTGCGGCTGAACGTCCTGCTGGCGAACAATATCGAGGCGATCCGCATCGACGAAAACAGCATGACGGTCTACGGGCTCGCGCGCGGCAGCGTGGCGCGCGTGTCGCTCAATCCCAATTGCCGCCCGGAAAAATACCTACGGCTCGTGCGCGAGATGCTGTCGAGTCACGTGCTCGGATCGCCCGGAGGCTACCCGGTGTTTCTGCAACGCTGGACACGCATGGGCCAGGCGCGCGAAACCAGGCTCGACAAGCTGCTGCTCCTCGGCGAGCCCGAGGCGGTCACCGCCGTGGCCGGGGCGCCGGGCCTGAGCGACGAGCTCGCGCGACGCGCGTGGTGGGCCCAGCCGACGTCCGACATCGCGCGCCGCCTGCTCGAGAAGCAGGCCGTGGTCCAGGGAAAGATGGGGAAAGAACTCGCGCAATTCCTGGTGGAGCATCTCCCGTTCGAATCCGATCCGATGCTGGTCATCGCCACGATACGGCACGTGCTGCAACCCGGACTGATCGACAGCGCCGTGCGCGAGCGCATATTTCGTCTTGGCACGCACCGCAACGTCTACCACATCGGTTTCCTGGAAGCGCTGCCGGACGACCTGCCCGACCCCTTGTCGGCGCGTGACGACGCGGCGAACTACCACGACAGGCTCGCGCGACTGGTGGAGAAGAATCCGCTCGCCGCCTTTCTCTCGAAACTGTTCGACAGTCCCGGTCAAACCTTCCTTGCTGTCTCCGAAATTCAACTGCGGCATCCGGTGGACAAA
>JANLIC010000207.1 GCA_024654125.1 Sulfuricaulis sp.
GCACAATGCGAAGTTTTATTGGAGGACACCATGGATGTAATGATCATCGCGACGAAAGCCTGTACGCATCGTAAGAACCTGGAAAATGAACTCACACACATGCGGATACCGTACCGCGTGTGTTTCGTGGAAGACTGCGCCGACCTTGTTCAAAAACTCAGCATCCGGCATTCGCCGAATCTGGTGGTGGACGATGAGGTCGTGTTCCGGAAACAGCCGACGGAAGTGGAACTGCACGCCTATTTCGGCACCAAAACGTAGACCCGCTCAATAACCCGGGTTTATCGCCAAGGCAGCTTCAACTGAGAGCGGTTTGAATGACTGGCAATGAAGCGCCTCACGAATGTTGTCCCAATCAGGCACTGACCGCAGACGTCAAGCAAACCCACTAATACAAGGAAGATCAATCCCATGAACGCAACAACCAAAACAGTCCTCGTCGTCGCATTTGCCATTGTCGTCGGTCTGCTTCTGCTGTTCGGCGGCGGTACGATGACAGGGGTCACGCTGAGCGGCGGAATGATGGGAAACGGAGCGATGGGCGGAATCAGTTGGATGTGGATTCCTACTTTACTCACGCTCGGTCTCGGCGTTTTGCTCGTTTGGGTCATCTTCGGGCAGAAGAAGTGACTGACCTATGCGACTGGTGCGTGAAGCAATGCGCCGCGCATGACATGGAGCCACTGTGAGCACTGCGATCACCAGGCGGCGGCGCTGGAACAGTTATGACATTCGTCGTGACCGAGAGTTGCATCAAGTGCAAATACACGCAATGCGTCGGCGTGTGCCCGACCGACGCATTCCGCGAAGGGCCAAACTTCCTGGCAATCGAACCGGACGATTGCATCGACTGCACGTTATGTGTCGCCGAATGCCCGGTCGATGCGATTTTCGCGGAGTGTGACGTTCCACAGGACCAGGTGCATTTCATTGCGCTCAATCTCGAACTGGCACGAGGCTGGAAACCGATCATTGAGATGAAGGCCGCTCTTCCCGATGCCGATGAGTGGGCCAAGATCAAGAATAAATACAGGTTTCTTGTGCGCTAAAACGAATGGAGTCTTTTTATATTGAGGAACGCAGCCATGAAATTCAAAGACGACATCGTCCTCGTCACCGGTTCGAACGGACGCATCGGCACGGCGGTGATGCAGCGACTGCGCAAGCGTTTCGACAACGTTGTCGGCTTCGATCGGGAGGCGGCTACGCCACCACCGCCCGACTGCGTGGCCATACCCGTCGATATCACTTCCGACGAAAGCGTGCGCGAAGGTCTGCGCATCTTGCGCGAGCACCATGGAGCGAAGATCGCCGCCGTGGTGCATTTGGCCGCCTACTACGATTTCCTCGGCAAACCGAGTCCGAAATACGATGCGATCACGGTCGAGGGTACGAGACGTCTGCTGCG
>JANLIC010000243.1 GCA_024654125.1 Sulfuricaulis sp.
CCGGACAACTACTTCCTGGTGACCGACCCGGCGGGCCTGGAAACCGCCATGACCACCGCCTTCACCAACATCCTGAAGGAGACCGGCACCGCCTCGGCCGTGGCCGTGAACACGGCCACGCTCAACACCGAGAGCGCGATCTATCAGGCCAAGTTCACCAGCGGCACCTGGTCTGGAAAGCTGGAGGCCAAAACCATCGATCCCTTTACCGGCGTGGTGTCCCCCACCGCCACCTGGGATGCCGCGGTGAAACTGAGGGGCCAGAACTGGAACAGCGAACGGGCAATTCTCACCACGAACCTCAATATCGCGGCAACGAAAAAGGGCGCGAAGTTCCGCTACGGCACCCCCGATGCCAGCAGCGCCAACATCGGAACCACGAACGCCGCGTTCCTGAACGCCGACGGTAACGGGTCCGCGCGCGTGAACTTCCTGCGCGGCGATACTTCGAACGAAGGGGGCATCTTCCGTGATCGTGACGATGACGGCCTTGACTTCAAGCTCGGCGACATCGTCAATTCCGCGCCGATTTTCGTCGGGCCGCCACCGTTCCTATACCCGGACAACATGGAGGCGGTGCCGTACTCGACTTTCCGTAACGACAACAGCTCGCGGATGCCGATAGTCTACGTTGGCGGCAATGACGGCATGCTGCACGGATTCAATGCCTGCACCAGCACCACCTATCCGGGTTGCGGCGACGCGACACAGCACGGGCTGGAAAAGATCGCCTACGTGCCGTCGAATGTTTACCCGAACCTGTCGGGGCTGTCGAACCCCTCCTACCTGCATCAATACTTTGTCGACCTGAGCCCGACCACGGGCGACGTCTTCGGTAATTTCAGCACCACCGTCACCACCTGCACCACCAATTGCTGGCGCACCATCGTCGTCGGCGGGCTGCGTGGCGGCGGTGCGGGGTACTTCGCCCTGGATGTCACCGACCCGAGCGATTTCAGCGAGGCCAATGCCTCGACTCTGGTACTGTGGGAGTTCAAGCACCCGGACATGGGATATTCCTATAGCGAGCCGACCATCGCCCGCATGAAGAACGGGAAGTGGGCGGTGATCTTTGGCAGCGGTTACACCGACGGCGCTACCGGTACCAACAAGGCCGCGCTGTTTATTCTTGACGCCATCACCGGCCAGATCATGTCCGGCATGAGCGGTCCGATCGTGCTCGATTCCACCAGCAACGGCCTGTCGTCGCCGCTGGCGGTCGACGTCGACGGCGACTCCATCGCCGACTATGTCTATGCCGGCGATCTCAAGGGCAACATGTGGAAAATCGATGTCAAGGACACAGACCCGGGCCAATGGAAATCGTTTTACAAGGTTGGAACCACGCCGAAACCGCTGTTTACCGCCGTGGACGGTGCCGGCAACGTCCAGCCGATCACCTCGCGTCCGGAGGTCGGGAAGCATCCCAGCGGGCAGGCGGGATTCATGGTCTACTTCGGCACCGGCAAGTACATCGAAGTGAATGACAATACGCCCAGCGCCACGCCGGTACATACCTTCTAC
>JANLIC010000211.1 GCA_024654125.1 Sulfuricaulis sp.
ACTCGCTGAGGAGTCCAGCCCTTATTTGCGCATGCATCAAGACAATCCAGTGGAGTGGTATCCCTGGGGCGAGGAGGCCTTGGCTCGGGCCAAGGCGGAAAACAAACCGTTGATGATCTCGATCGGTTATTTCACCTGCCACTGGTGTCATGTGATGGAGCGCGAGTCGTTTCGTAATCCGGAGATCGCGAAATTGCTGAACAAGGGGTTTATTTCCATCAAGGTGGATCGAGAGCAGCGGCCGGACCTGGACGCCGCTTACATGACTTTCGTCGTGGCCACACAAGGATACGGCGGCTGGCCCATGACCGTCCTGGCCACGCCCGATGGCACGCCGTTTTTCGGAGGCACCTATTTCCCGCCGGAGAACCGGGAGAACGCCCCGGGCTTCGCCCCGCTCCTGCGCAAGGCGCGCGCACTCTGGGAGAACGACCGCGAGAGCGTTATCGAGTCGAGCCGACAAGCGGTGGAGCAAATAAAGCAGGCGCGTGTCGCGAGCCCGCCGTTGTCGGTATTGACGAATGAAACAATCGTGAAGGCTCGCCAGATGTTCCGTGCTCAATTCGATCAGCATGAGGGGGGATTCGGTTTCGCGCCGAAATTCCCGCAACCGGCGCAATTGCTGTTTCTGTTGCAGGATGATGATGCTCAAAGCGCGGAGATGGCGCTGTACACCCTTGACCGGATGGCGGCGGGCGGCATTCATGATCACATCGAGGGGGGTTTTCACCGCTATGCGACGGATCCGGGTTGGCGTGTTCCGCATTTTGAGAAAATGCTCTATGACCAGGCCTTGATCGCGCGTGCTTATCTAGCCGCGTATCGTCGGACGTCGAATAAAAAATACGCCGACGTGGCGGAAAAAATTCTGGATTTCACGCTTGCCAAGATGCGCGACCCCCGTGGAGGTTTTTATTCGGCACTGAGCGCCGACAGTTCCATCGATGCCAAAGCAGCATACCCGATGGAAGAGGGGGCGTACTACGTTTGGGAATGGAAACAGTTGCGTGAGGCCGTACCCGATCCGGAGTTGCGCAAGTGGGCTATCGCCCACTATGGTCTCAAGCCGGAAGGTAATGTCGTGGAAGGCGGCTTGGCCGAGCTGGCGGGGAAAAACATTCTTTATATTTCCAAGACCCGGGAGGAGCTGGTCAAGCAATCCGGTGAAAACCTGTCGACGGTGAACGCTCGAATCAGGGCGGTGAATCGCCTGCTGTTCACGGCGCGCCGTGTACGCTCGGCGCCGCCACGGGATGAGAAGGTCGTCACGGCGTGGAACGGATACATGGTGACGGCGCTGGCGGAAGCCGGCCAGCTTTTGAACCGGCCGCGTTTCACACAGGCGGCGGAGGAAACGGCGCGATTTATTCTAGCGGTACTGTATGACGAAAAACCCCACCTGCTGTACCGCGACTGGCGCGGCGGGCGCCGAGGAGTCGCGGGTTTCGCAGAGGATTATGCCGCCATGAGCGAGGGGCTGCTCGCGCTATACAGTCTGGATGGAAAGAAGCAATGGCTCACCGCCGCAAAACACCTGACCGATGCCCAGATCAAGTTATTCTGGGACGATTCGGATGGCGGATTTTACGGCGCCGGTCGGGACACCGGTTTGTGGCTGCGCGATAAAACTGCCGCCGACAATGTAACGCCTTCCGCCAGCGCCCTGTCAGTCGGT
>JANLIC010000031.1 GCA_024654125.1 Sulfuricaulis sp.
AAAACCCGGAAAACCGGCAAAATCGGTGAAACCGGCAGACAAAGAAAAAACCGGCCCACAACCAGTGCCCGTTGCGGTCGCAGATGTCAATGAGACGAATCTGGAGCAAGAAAGAATGAAAGCTGCCGAAAGAATCAAAGCTGCCGAAAAGGAAAAACGGCGTGCTATGGTGCGCAAGATGCTGCGCGAGATTCAGCAGAATCCAGTCGGGGGGCTGTTCGAATAATTGCCGGTGCGCCGCTATGGCGCGAAAACAATCTTACGCCGTTCCGTCGAACTGCTGGAGAGGGGTTTTCCCCTGCAGGATTTTCTCGATCAGCTGATCGTCGATCCACAGGAACGCTACTCGCGTTATGGCAGAAACGGTATACATGCGCGGCTTCAGGCAGGAAATCGGATTACTGGAGGCAGGCGTCCCGCTTTCGATGATTTTCGGTACCCCGTCAGCCGCCATCAGCTGGACACTGCCTTCGACGAGATAAAGATTTAATGTATCGTTCGTTCCCCGCTCAAGCAATTGCGTCCCCGGCGGTACTTTGTACACCAGGGATTGTTTGACAAGCAGTTCAAGTTTGTCGTGCCCCATGTCGCGGAAACGAGAGAAGATTCTGAGAGTATCGATATCCGCCGGCTCCGGATGACCGACCAGCGAAGAAGCGATGTTGTTAAGTAAAGCGCTGTCGCCGACAGAATGGCCCGGCTGACCACTGTTCTTCGACAAATAGGTAACCTGGCGTTCAGCCCGTTTATCGATGTCGCCGTACGGATCACTCGCCGCTTCGTCCTTCGCGTGCTCGGCATTGCGGCGTATATCCCCGATAATCGTGAATTCCTCGGACTTGCGCATGTTCTTTTTGATAATTCCCTGATAAATCTTGTCCTTGAGAATACCGATTTCTGGGGTGTAGCGCCTACCGATGGGTATGCCGGCCAGCATGTTCAGAACCTCCACCACCGGCGTCCCCCGGTCGTCTGAGATCAGCGTACGGTCGAGATCGGATGCGTAATCTGTCAGCGACGTGCTTCTGTCATAAAGCACGGGGCAGTACACCGGCATGTCTGGTGTCGAGCTGTCTTTGTACTCAAGGAATATTTCCATTCCCCGATAAATGCTCTTCTCACGGTTTTTCTTCTGAAATGCCGTCAAATCCAGCTCGGTCGTTCCGATCATGGGATAAAGCCGGCGCACGATATTTTTATCAAATAAAAGTGTGTCCGAACCCCAGGGCCTCTTTTCCTGCGTCCGATGAATAATGGCCAGGCGGAAATTGCCCTTGGCGGGGTTCTGAAGATAGGCCATCAGGAAACGCCGGTTATAATCCTCGAAAGCCTTCGTCAGTTTTGCATCCACGACGAATTTTCCGCCCTGGTCATAAGCACCAAGCTGACCTTCGGGTGTCAGCACATAGAACCCGCTCAACCCGGGAAATGTTTTGATTGTTCCCATGTATTCAAAATTTATCCGGAATATATAAACCTTTCAGGCGATCAAAGGAAAAATTTCCGCGCGCCACCTCCCGCGGTTTCTCGGCTCGGTCCAAACCCGATTCTTGTGGTCTATATCCCCCACCCTTAAGCTTATGTAATGGTAAGGAATTTGCCAGTCAGGCCCGATAATTTGCGGGCTTTTCAGGCCAGAAGGCCAGGTAAAGCGGCAACAGTCGTCGGCCTCCGTTCAGGGATTATCGCGCCAGACCCGACCGACAATCCTTTCTGCCCGGAACAGGCCTGCCAGAGTTTTGGAATCCGTTATTTCGCCCATCCCGGCCAGCCCCAGCGCTTCGGTAAAGGGAAACCAGTGCACCTCGAATACTTCATGGGCTTCACGCTGGGCTGAAACGGCGCTCAGCTCCCGCGCCAGATACAGATGCACAATCTCGGTAAATATGCCGGGTGAGCTGATGATATTCCCCAGTGATTCCCAGCGGGCAGCCTGCCTTCCGGCCTCCTCCTGCAATTCACGCCGTGCCGTGGAAAGCGGTGGTTCGCCCGGGTCAAGCTTGCCGGCGGGCAATTCCCACAGCCAGCCACCTGCCGCATGCCGGTATTGCCGCAGCAGACAAACCCGGCCATCGTTGTCAAGGGCCACGATGGCGGCGCCGCCAGGGTGATGCACGATCTCGAGCTCCGTCTGGGCACCGTTGGGAAGCGTAACGCGTTCCAGGCAGAGATCGATGATTTTTCCGCGGTAAACGAGAGTTTTGCTGTCTGTCACAAATTTCCCCCGTGGTCTTGAAACACATTCCCAAAATGGCATTCTAACCGGCACGGCGGTTCATTACTGTCGCTATTTACGATGGAAGCGGGAACTGTCAGAGTAAAATCGGACGATAAACCGAACCAGCCATGGACACTTTTCAAACTAATAAATGACACCTTTTTCTAAAATTCTGTTGTTTTCCATCGTTATCCTGACAACCGTGGCGCTTTTGAATTCTTGCGCCACGGTACCCGAGACTGGACGTTCGCAGATCCTGCTGGTCAGTCCGGCCCAGGAATCCCAGATGGGTTTCCAGGAATTCGAAAAACTGAAAAAGACCGTGCCAGCTTCCAGGGATGCCGCGGCCAATGCGCAGCTGCAGCGTGTGGGACAGCGTATCGCCGCCGTGGCGCCGTTGCCCAACGCGCGCTGGGAGTTTGTGCTGTTCGACAAGCCCGACACCCCCAACGCCTTCTGCCTGCCCGGCGGGAAAGTCGGTATCTTCAGCGGCATTCTCGCCATCACGCAAGACGACGCCGGACTGGCCACTGTCATCGGGCATGAAGTGGCGCACGCCGTGGCGCGCCACGGCGCCGAGCGCATGTCCGAGGCCATGCTGATTCAGCTTGGGGGACAATTGCTGGAACAGGCGACGATCGGCCATTCCGAGGCCAGCCGCGTGCTGATGCAGCAAGCCTACGGCATCGGTTCCACCCTCGGCGTGGCCCTGCCTCATTCACGCGGGCAGGAACTGGAGGCCGACCGTCTCGGGGTGCTGTACATGGCGCGCGCCGGCTATCAACCGCGCGAGGCGCTCGGCTTCTGGAAGCGGTTCGCGGAATACAAGGAAAAGAAAGGCGGTGGGAAACAGGTGGAATTCCTCAGCACTCACCCGCTCGATGAAGCGCGCATCCGCCAGATCGAGGGCATCATCCCGCAAGCCGAAATGGAATACCGGAAACCCTGAGGCAGGCGTTAAATATTCAGTTGCTGATCGTCAGATCGCGCGCCAGGATGATCGCGTCTTCGCGCCCGTAGCGCGCGGTGTAATAGCTTTTGCGAAGCCCGACTTCGTCGAAGCCCAGCTTGATATAAAGCTGGTAAGCGGCCGCGTTGGAAATGCGCACTTCCAGCATCGCCACGCGCGCTTTTTGCTTACACGAGAAATCGAGCAAAAACTTCACCATGCCTTCGCCGAGTCCCTGTCGCTGAAACTCCGGATGAATGCAAATGTTCAGGAGATGACATTCCCCGACGGCCACCGACATGATACCATGGCCGATAATCCCATGCTCCAGGGTTTCGTATACAAAACAGTAGCAACCCACGCGCAGACAATCGCGGAATATCGGCAACGTCCAGGGAAACTCGTAGGAGGAATTTTCGACCTCCATCACGGCTGTCAAATCGTGCCCCGTCATGGGACGAAGCCGCGGCTGGTCCGATATGACGACGGCGCTCACGCGGTTTCCATTCGCTGCAGCACGGTCCTGGCATGGCAAAGGTCATTCCATACTTTGCGCTTGTCGGCTGGATTGCGCAGCAGATAGGCCGGGTGATAGGTCACGAACAGCGGTGTGCCATGGTAGGAATGTTGCTGTCCACGCAGCTTTCCCAGGGCAACCTCGGTTTTCAGCAGGCTGTGCGCGGCATGGCGTCCGAGTGCCACGATCAGACGCGGTTTGATCAGCTCAATTTGCCGCAGGAGATACGGCTCACATTGCGCCACCTCTTCGGGTTGCGGGTCGCGGTTCCCCGGTGGCCGGCATTTGAGCACATTGGCGATGTAGACGTCCTCGCGTTTCAGGCCCAGCGCGAACAGGATCGCATTCAAAAGCTGGCCGGCACGGCCCACGAAGGGCTCGCCCTGACGATCCTCGTCCGCCCCCGGCGCCTCGCCAATAAACATCCATTGGGCCTGACGATCGCCGACGCCGAAAACCGTCTGGGTGCGGGTCACGTGCAGCGAACATTTCGTACAGGTTCGTACCGCCGACTCGAGTTCCCTCCAGAGGCCGAGAGCGTCCGCTGTTTCATCCGGTTTTTTTGATTGAAACGGCTGGGTCGAAGATTCCGGAATGTCCCCGGTGAGATCCGGATTGGCGGTCATCACATCCGGTGCCGCCAGAACCGGATATTGACGCGATTCCCAGCAGGTGATGCCAAGCGCATCAAGATACTGCCGACGCCGGACTTCCTCGGTATTCATGGCCTTAAGCATAAAGCAGGAGTGAGGAAAAACAAGCCAGACATGTCAGGGACTGTTCGAAGGGTGAATGACCAGAATCCGCTGACGGCCCAATTCGGCCAGCCATACCGAACCATCGGCTCCAATAGACATGCCTTGCGGATAGCGCAATCCGCTTAACACTGTCTCGAGCACGCCAGCTTTCAATCGGAGCAAGCGGCCATTCCTGACATCTTCGGTGATCCATAGCGAATCGTCCGGCGCCAACTCCACCTGGTCCGGCTCGGAAAGATCGTCAACGATCACGTTGACTACTCCATTCCAAAAAGCGAGCACGCGTCCACTCGCTGTTTCGGCAAAGATAATGACGCCATCCGGTCTGATCACTACGCCCTCGGGTCGCTTTAGATCATCGAGAATCACTTCCATGGGTTTTCCGGATGCGCGAGGCACGCGCAGTAGGCGCCCTCCGTGGATGTCTTCCGATATCAGAAGATCGCCGTTTAAGAACATATCGATGCCTTCCGGTCTGGACAGCGTTGCGCGCGTGCGCATGTTTTTCGTAATCAGATCGAATTCCAGAACTCTTCCGTTATGCGTTTCCTCGGTGACGAACAAGAAATTTCCACGCCGCAACAGACCGTCCGGCCGGTCCAGCCCGGAAATCACCGTGGTTATCTTGCCACGATCAATATGAATTACCTTGCCGGCACCTTTACTCAGCTCTTGTGTGGCGTAAAGAGATCCATCTTTGTTTAGCACCAGATTGTCTATGCCCGGAAGATTCTCCATCGCGACGCGATATTTCCAGCCTAACTGGGCAACCGGCGCATCCGAAATTTCGAAATTGTTCTCGGCGAACGCCGCCACGCTCAGCAGTGTCACGGCGATCAGCGCGCCTGTCACGTGCGGGACAACCCGTAGGGTTTGACCTGGCATCAAATACCTCCCGAAAAAAAAACACGGGACGAGTATCGTCCCGTGTTTCGATTTCATATCGGCTGACCCGCTTGCGGATGGGTGCGTTCCGCTGGCGTAACCAGCTTGTTGAGGGCGTTGATATAGGCCTTGGCCGAGGCAATGACTATATCGGTATCCGCCCCGTGTCCGTTGACAATGCGTCCGCCCCTTTCCAGGCGCACCGTCACCTCACCTTGCGAATCGGTACCGCTGGTGATGTTATTGACCGAATAGAGCAGCAACTGGCCCCGGCTGCCTGCCACGCTGTCAATCGCCTTGAACGCGGCGTCCACCGGGCCGCTGCCCGACGCACCGGCCTTCGCTTCCGAACCGTTCACGGCCAGGGTGACATCGGCATAAGGGGTTTCGCCGGTCTGCGAGCAAACCTTGAGCGACACCAGGCGAAAGTGATCATTCCCCTGCTCCAGATCCGCCTCGGTCACCAGCGCCTGCAGGTCCTCATCGAAAATCTCATGTTTCTTGTCGGCCAGATCCTTGAAGCGCTCGAACGTCGAGTTCAGTTCCTGCTCGGACTTGAGCTCGATGCCCAGCTCCTTGAGACGGCTCTTGAAGGCGTTCCGCCCGGAATGCTTACCGAGCACTATGCGGTTCGCGATCCAGCCGACATCCTCGGCGCGCATGATTTCGTAAGTCTCGCGCTTCTTGATGACGCCGTCCTGATGGATCCCGCTCTCGTGCGCAAACGCGTTGGCCCCCACGATCGCCTTGTTCGGCTGCACCGGAAATCCGGTTATGTTCGAGACCAGGCGCGAGGCCGGAACGATCTGGGTCGTATCGAGTCGGGTGTCGCACGAGAAAATATCCCGGCGCGTGCGCACCGCCATGACGATCTCCTCGAGCGAGGCATTTCCCGCGCGCTCTCCCAAGCCATTGACGGTGCATTCCACCTGGCGGGCACCATTGAGGACCGCCGAAAGCGAGTTGGCCACGGCAAGGCCGAGGTCGTTGTGGCAATGCACGGAAAAGACCGCCTTGTCGGAATTCGGCACTCGTTCACGCAGTGACTTGATGAGCGCGCCGAACTGGTGCGGAAGGTTATACCCCACTGTATCCGGGATGTTCACCGTGCTGGCCCCAGCCTCGATCACAGCCTCAAGCACCCGGCAGAGAAAGTCCAGTTCCGAACGGCCGGCGTCTTCCGGCGAGAACTCGACATCGGCGGTGTATTGGCGCGCGCGCTTGACCGCCCAGACCGCCCGCTCCAGCACCTGCTCTTCGGTCATGCGCAGCTTGTTCTGCATGTGAATCGGGCTGGTGGCAATGAAGGTGTGGATGCGTCCGCGTTTGGCCGGCTTGATGGCCTCGGCGGCGCGGTCGATGTCCTTTTCCACCGCGCGCGCCAGGCCGCAGACGATGCTGTCCTTGACCGCCACGGCCACGGCCTTGACTGCCTCGAAGTCGCCGGGGCTGGCCACCGGGAATCCCGCCTCGATGACGTCCACGCGCATGCGCTCCAGGATTTTGGCAATCCTGACCTTTTCATCGCGGGTCATGGAAGCGCCGGGGCTCTGCTCGCCGTCGCGCAACGTCGTATCGAATATGATTAATGGATCGTTCATGGTCTTCTCTCTACGAAAATGTAGCCCTGCTTCGGCCAAATGGTTTTCTCCAACTCCCCCTCTCCCGCGATAGCGGGAGAGGGGGAGGGGTGAGGGCGTGTCCTGTCATTTATAATCGCCCGCATGATTCTTTCAAATCATGCGGACTAAAAACAGTTTTTTGGTTGCGTATTATATTCCTCGCCAGGAAGGGGGGTTAATTTGCGCCTAGCGGCGCAGCGGCAGTCGCGAAGACGGCGCGAAAAGCGCGCAGAAAGACAACACCGTGCGGCGGTGCTTGAGGGTGCTACAGCAGATGAAGTTTTGGCTCCGCATACCCAAAGCTTAATTCAAACCGGGGAAAAGTTAAACCCGGCCGTGGGGATGCTTTTCGGGATGATCTTTTTCATCCCGGGGTATCCGCCGGAAGATATACGCAAGCGGGCCGGACAGCGCATACAACAAAAAAGTCAGGAACAGCACCAGCGGCGGGTTCTGGAACAGCAGCACCAGCACCAGCGGCAGCGACAGGATGGTCATGAAGGACACCCGCCCGCGCAGATCCACGTCCTTGAAGCTGCGATAGCGGATATTGCTTACCATTAACACCCCTGCCAACACGGTCACCACCAGCGCGGCAATACTGATCTCGCGGCCGGGAACGCCGTTGGCGTGCAGCACCCAGACCAGCCCCACCAGCAGCGCCGCCGCCGCCGGGCTCGGCAGGCCCCGAAAGAAACGCTTGTCCGCCACGCCCACCTGGGTGTTGAAACGGGCCAGGCGCAAACCGGCGGCGGCGGTGTAAATAAAGGCCGCGAGCCACCCCAGTTTGCCCATGCCCGAGAGCGCCCATTCATACATGATGAGCGCGGGCGCGAGCCCGAAGGACACCATGTCCACGAGGCTGTCGTACTGGGCGCCGAAATCGCTTTCCGTGTGTGTCAGGCGTGCAATGCGCCCGTCCAGGGCGTCCAGGATCATGGCAATGAATATCGCCAGGGGGGCGTACTCGAAACTGCCATTCATCGCTTGCACGATGGCGTAGAAACCCGCGAACAGACTCGCCGTGGTAAACAGGCTGGGAAGGATATAGATGCCCCGGCGACGCTGCTTCTCGCTGGGTACGGGTGTTTCTTCCGGATGGTCCATCATTTCTCCTGCGCCGTGGGCGCGAACCGGGCGATCACGTCGGCACCGCCTTTTACGGAATCGCCCAGCGTAACCTCGAAATGCGCGTCCCGCGGAAGGTAGACATCGACGCGCGACCCGAAGCGGATGAACCCATAGCGCTCACCCCGCGCCATCCTTCCTCCCGATTGCACATAGCACAGTATACGCCGCGCCATCAGACCGGCAACCTGCACCACCACAATATCCTGGCCCGCGTCGGTCCGGATCCACAGGGCATTGCGCTCATTGTCGAGGGAGGACTTGTCAAAAGACGCGTTGATGAACCTCCCCTTGCTGTACCAAGCTTGCTTGACGATTCCCGCCACCGGGCTGCGGTTGGAATGGACGTTGAAGACATTCATGAACACACTCACGCGCTGGGCCGGGCGCTTGAGATAAGGATCCTCAACCTCGCCGAGCGCGATGACTTTGCCGTCCGCGGGACAAATCACCGCGCCAGGCGCGTCAGGAATGCGGCGGGGAGGATCACGGAAGAACTGAACGATAAAGACCAGAGCTATCCAGAAAGGCAAGGCCCAAGCGGGTCCGGCAAAATAATGCACGGCAACCGCCGCACTGGTGGCAAGCATCATATGCCACCAACCTTCGCGGGCCAGGATGGGGTATTTGCCGTCGTCCATAAATATATTAGATTTGTGAAACCGCAGATTAACGCTGATGAACGCAGATTTTTAATATCAAGTCTTAAGCTCTTATCCGCGTTTATCTGTGTTCATCAGCGTTTCCAGAATCATTAGTTTTTAGTTTTATCCACGATGCGACTGGCCTTGATCCAGGGCATCATGTCGCGCAGCTTGGCGCCAACCTCTTCGATGGGGTGCTTGGCCGCCTGCGAACGCATCTCGGGGAAACGCTTGCCGCCGGTTTCGTTTTCGGCCATCCATTCCTTGGCGAACTTGCCGGACTGGATCTCCTGGAGAATTTTTTTCATTTCGGCCTTGGTCTGCTCGTTGACGATGCGCGGTCCGCGAGTGTAGTCGCCGTACTCGGCGGTATTCGAAATCGAATAGCGCATGTTGGCGATGCCGCCCTCGTACATGAGATCGACGATGAGTTTCAGTTCGTGCAGGCATTCGAAGTAAGCCATCTCGGGGGGATAACCCGCCTCCACCAGCGTCTCGAATCCGGCCTGCACCAGATGCGTGGCGCCACCGCACAACACCGCCTGCTCGCCGAACAGATCGGTTTCGCACTCATCCTTGAAGGTGGTCTCAATGATCCCGGCGCGGCCTCCGCCGATGGCCGAGGCATAGGACAGCGCCACATTCCGCGCCTGGCCGCTGGCGTCCTGCTTGACAGCGATCAGGCATGGCACCCCGCCACCCTGGGTGAAAGTCGAACGCACCAGATGTCCCGGACCTTTGGGGGCGATCATGATGACATCGAGATCGCCGCGGGGCTGAATGAAGTTGAAGTGGATCGAAAAACCGTGGGCCACGGCGAGCGTGGCGCCCTTTTCCAGATTCGGCTCGACGCTCTCCTGATAGATCTTCTTGTGCTGCTCGTCGGGCGCGACGATCATGACCACGTCCGCGCCCTTGACCGCCTCGGGAACGCTCTTCACGGTCAAACCGGCGTTCTTCGCTTTCTGGACCGAGACCGAGCCTTCGCGCAAACCTACCGTCACGGTTACGCCGCTGTCCTTGAGATTCTGCGCATGCGCGTGACCCTGGGAGCCATAGCCAACAATCGTGACTTTCTTGCCGCGGATGAGCGAAAGGTCAGCGTCTTTATCGTAAAAAACTTTCATGTTGACTCCTATAAGAAAATGGAACGCAGATAAACGCGGACTTATTAATTAAGATGAAAGCTGACTGGATTAAAATAACCAGGAAAGTTTTCTACATTTATCTGCAAATACATCTGCGTCTATCTGCGTTTCAAGAATAATACTTAAACTCGCAGGCTGTTCTCGCCGCGGGCGATGCCGGACACACCGGAACGCACCACCTCGATGATACCCGCGCGGCTAACCGCCGTGACGAAAGCGTCGAGCGTTTCGCTCGCACCGGTCAGCTCAATGGTGCAGGTGGTTTCACTCTCTTCCAGGATCCGCGCCCGGTATTCATCTACCACCCGCCGGATCTCGGCCCGCGTCGCGCCACCGGCGTTCACCTTGATCAACAGCATCTCGCGCTCGATATGCTGGCCCTCCGTGAGGTCCACCAGCTTGACCACGTCCACCAGCTTGTTGAGCTGTTTGGTGATCTGTTCGATGACGTCCTCCGAGCCGTTGGTCACGAGTGTCAGGCGCGACAGGGTTTCGTCCTCGGTGGGCGCCACGGTGAGCGATTCGATGTTGTATCCGCGCGCGGAAAACAGGCCGGCCACCCGCGATAGCGCGCCCGACTCATTTTCCAGAAGCATGGATATCGTGTGACGCATTAATGTCTGCTTACTCCGCTTCGCTGCGTTCGTACGGTCAGAATCTAAGCCAGCTCCCGGTCGGTCGGCACCACCGCCTTGCAAGGGTTGAGATGCATCTCGTGCTGACCCTTCCCGGCCGCGATCATGGGATAGACGTTTTCGGTCTGGTCGGTAATGAAATCCAGAAACACCAAACGATCTTTCATCTTGAGGGCCTCTTTGATCGCACCCTCCACGTCGCCGGGCTGCTCGATTTTGAAACCCACGTGCCCGTAGGCCTCGCTCAGCTTCACGAAATCCGGGAGCGCGTCCATGTACGAATGCGAGTAGCGCCGGTCGTAAAAGAATTCCTGCCACTGGCGCACCATGCCCATGTAGCGGTTGTTGAGGTTCACAATCACGATTGGCAGATCGTATTGCTTGCAGGTCGAAAGTTCCTGGATGCACATTTGTATCGAGGCCTCGCCAGTAACGCAGGCCACCGTGGCGTCGGGGAACGCCAGCTTCACGCCCATGGCCGCGGGCAAGCCAAATCCCATCGTCCCCAGCCCACCGGAATTAATCCAGCGCCGCGGCTTGTCGAACTTATAGAATTGCGCCGCCCACATCTGGTGCTGGCCCACATCGGAAGTGATGTAGGCATCGCCTCCGGTCAATTGATAGAGTTTTTCCAGCACGTACTGCGGTTTGATCAGTTTACTGTCGCGATCGAAATCGAGGCAGTTCATCGCGCGCCACTGGCCGATTTGCTTCCACCAAGCCACCAGCGCTTGCTTGTCGGGTTTTCGATCCGAGGCATTGACGAGCTTGATCATTTCGCGCATCACCGGTTCGGCCGCGCCCACCACCGGGATCGCCGCCGGGACGTTTTTCGAGATCGAAGACGGGTCCACGTCCACGTGAATGATGCGCGCGTGTGGACAGAACTTACTGAGATCGCCGGTCACGCGGTCATCGAAGCGCGCACCGATGCCGATCAGTACATCGCATTCATGCATGGCCATATTGGCTTCATAGGTGCCGTGCATGCCCAGCATACCGACGAACAGCGGGTCGGTCGCCGGATAACCGCCCAGCCCCATGAGCGTATTAGTACAGGGGTAATCGAGCAGACGCACCAACTCGGTGAGCGCCGCCGAGGCCTCGCCGAGTACGATGCCGCCGCCGGTGTAGATCATCGGCCGCTTGGCCGAGAGCATGAGATCGACCGCCTGGCGGATCAGCACTGGGTCGCCATCCGTCACCGGCGTATACGACCGCATGGAAACGGTGCGTGGATACTCGTACTCGCATTTGTGCGCGGTAATATCCTTGGGGATATCCACCAGCACCGGGCCCGGCCGGCCGGTGCTGGCGATATAGAAGGCCTTTTTGATCGTCGCCGCCAGATCCTTCACGTCCTTCACCAGGAAATTATGCTTCACACACGGGCGCGTTATGCCGACCGCGTCCACTTCTTGGAACGCATCGTCGCCGATCAGGCTGGTGGGGACCTGGCCACTGAACACCACCAGTGGAATCGAATCCATGTAGGCCGTGGCGATACCAGTAATGGTGTTGGTCACACCGGGACCGGACGTCACAAGCACCACGCCGGGGCGGCCGGTGGCGCGCGCGTAACCGTCGGCCGCGTGCGCCGCGCCCTGCTCGTGTCGCACCAGGATGTGCTTGACCTTGTCCTGCCGGTAAAGCGCGTCGTAGATGTGCAGCGCCGCGCCGCCAGGATAGCCGAAGACGTATTCCACGCCTTCGTCAGCCAGGCAGCGGACAAAAATATCTGCGCCAGTTAATTCCACAAAATCCTCAAGGGAAATAAAAACCCGCGTACACCCCAAACCGGGCGCGCGGGCCTTGGCGGTTGCCGGTTTTAAAATAAGAAATTACTTATAAGTATCCGCAGGGTCAATAGGAAATGCGGCAAACCCGGCTTTTATTGTCGCCGCCAGGTGGTCTGGCTGCCGGTATCTTCCAGAATGACCCCCTGAGCCTTGAGTTCGTCGCGCAGACGGTCCGATTCGCCCCAGTTCTTGTTCCGGCGCGCCTCGCTTCGCTTTGCCACCAGCACCTCGATTTGTGCATCGCTCAGGCTGTCATCCGCGCTGCCGCGCAGGAACATACGGGGGTCGCTCTGCAACAGTCCGAGGACGCCGCCCAGGCGGCGCAGAGTCGCGCCCAATGGCGCGGCGGCGGCTCCGTCTGCGCCGAGTTTATTGATATCGCGCGTCAACTCGAACAGCACCGCGAGCGCGCCGGGCGTGTTGAAGTCATCATCCATGGCGGCCTGAAACTTTTCCTCATAGGTAGCCGAGGCTCCCCCTTCTCTGGCTGGGGTCAAGTCCTTGAGCGCCAGATAAAGTCGGGTCAACGCGCTCTTCGCGCCCTGCAAAGTATCGTCAGAATAGTCGAGTGGGCTGCGATAGTGGCTCCCCAGTATGAAATAGCGCACCACTTCCGGCTCAAATCTCTTAAGTACCTCGCGCACCGTAAAGAAATTGCCGAGCGATTTCGACATTTTTTCCTTGTCGAGCTGCACGAAACCCACATGCATCCAGGTGTTGACGAACGGCTCCCCGGTGGCCGCCTCGCTCTGGGCGATTTCGTTCTCATGATGCGGAAACTTAAGGTCCATCCCGCCGCCGTGGATGTCGAAGTGACTGCCCAGGCACTCCGTGGACATGGCGGAACATTCAATGTGCCAACCCGGTCGGCCCGGCCCCCAAGCCGAATCCCATTGCGGCTCGCCCGGCTTGGCGGCCTTCCACAGGACAAAGTCGAGCGGGTCGTCCTTGGCCTCGCCGACTTCGACGCGTGCCCCGATCTTCAGCTCATCCAGGGTCTTGCCGGACAAGGCGCCATAAGGCTTGAATTGGCGCACACGATAATAGACATCCCCGTTTTTCGCGGGGTAGGCGTAACCCTTTTCCAGCAGCGTGCCGATCATCTCCAGAATATGGGGCATGTGTTGCGTGGCGCGCGGCTCGGCATCCGGCGGCAGCACGCCCAGTGCGTGGGCATCCTCGTTCATGGCCTGGATGAAACGCGCCGTGAGCGCGCCGATGTCCTCACCGTTTTCTTTGGCGCGGTTGATGATCTTGTCGTCGATATCGGTGATGTTGCGGATATAGGTCACCTTGAAGCCACGGTCGCGCAGGTAGCGCGCCACCATGTCAAACACCACCATGACGCGCGCGTGCCCGAGGTGACAGTAGTCGTACACCGTCATGCCGCAGACATAGAGGCGAACCTGCCCGGGCGCGATGGGGGTAAAAGCTTCCTTCTGGCGACTGAAGCTGTTGTAGATCTGAAGCATTATTTCGAAATGGCGATTTCTAATTTATTGAAAGTCTTTTCCGGGCCCGATCCACCCCGATGAGCGGCAGGAGACTGGCTATTTCCGGACCGTCCAGCTCGCCCGTGAGCGCGGCTCGCAAGGGCTGAAACAGGGATTTACCGCTCACGGACCGTGCCTGCTTTACGGTATCCGTGATGGCTTTGAAATCCGTGTTGTGCTTTTCCAGCGCCCGATTCGCGGCTTCAAAAAAATCCCTTCCGGCCGCCGCGATGACCTCCCGGGCTGCCTGACTCACGACCAGCTTATCCGTAAACGCGATCTGTGCCCAGCGCAGTGCGTCGGTGGGAAAGAAAATGTTTCCCCGCACGGCATCGATGAAGGCGTCGAACCGGTCGTCCGGCACCAGCTTTTTAATTTCACCGCCCATCCATTCCCGGAGTACGGCGGATGGCAGGCACATTATCGCCTCGCGCTGACAGTAAAGCAGCTGCGTTTCGTCGTAACGCGCCGGCGCCCGGTGCAATCGAGATACATTGAAATTTTTTGCCAGGGCGTCCATGTCCATGAACGCGTTGGCGTCGTAGGTATGACCCAGACGCGCCAGGTAGTTGCTGATCGCGGGCGGCAGGAATCCCGCCGTGCGCAACTCCTCGATTGATATTGAACCGGTGCGCTTGGACAGCGGCGCACCGTCGGGGCCCACGACCAGCGCGATATGCGCGTACGCCGGCACCGGCAGGCCGAGTGACTTTAGCAACAGGATTTGGCGTGGGGTGTTGGTGAGATGATCCTCCCCGCGCACGACCAGGGTCACGCCCATCAGGGCGTCGTCAATGGCGTTACAGAAAAAAAACGCCGGCGTGCCGTCCGAGCGGCGGACGATAAAATCACCAATCTCGTCCGTGCGGAATATCTGTGGACCGCGCACCTTGTCCTCGAATTCGACGGTTCTGCCCTCTTCCACCCGGAACCGCAGTGTAGCGGGCTCACCGCGCGCGAACCGCGCCTGGATATCCTGCGTGGACAGCGCGCGGCACTTGCCGGTGTAGCGCGGTGGCCTGCTGGCGGCCAGCGCGGTCTTGCGCGCGATGGCGAGCTCGTGCTCGCTGCAGAAACACGGATAGGCCAGAGCCCGGGATTCGAGCGAGGCGAAATATTCCTTATAAATAGGCCCGCGTTCGGACTGCGCATACGGCCCATGCTGTCCGCCGGCTTCCGGCCCTTCATCCCAGTTCAGACCCAACCATCGCAAATCCTGCTCCAGGGCACGGGAATATTTCTCGTGCCCGCGCATGGCGTCGGTATCTTCGAGGCGCAGCAAAAATATGCCACGCGCCTGCCGGGCCAACAGATAATTGAACAGCGCCGTGCGAATATTGCCGAGATGCAGCAGACCCGTGGGGCTGGGGGCGAAACGGGTCTTGATGGGTCGCAGGCTCATCTTGCAGTGCGCCATGTTAGCGGAATCCGCTGTTTCGGCGTAGCCCCACCGGTACAACAGCCCCGCCAATCCAGTGTAAACTCAGTGTAAACTCAGTACAGGAGCCCGCCATCCGCGGGGTTATTCAACCTACAGCTATTTAAGGGCAGCCATTGATGATTCACCTTAAAACCAACTACGGCACCATTGTCCTGGAGCTGCAACCGGACAAGGCACCGAAGACCGTGGAAAATTTCCTGGCCTACGCTAAAGATGGGTTTTATGACAGCACGCTGTTTCACCGGGTCATCGATAAATTTGTCATTCAGGGTGGTGGCTTCGGTCCGGGCATGACGCAAAAGATGACACGCCCGCCCATTGAGAATGAGGCGAACAATGGCCTGCGCAATGCGCGCGGCACCGTCGCCATGGCGCGCGCCACCGACCCGCACTCCGCCACCAGCCAGTTCTTCATCAACATCGTGGACAACGATTTCCTGAATTACACCGCACCTTCGCCGTCGGGCTGGGGCTACTGTGTGTTCGGAAAAGTCATCGACGGCATGCACATCGTCGATCAGATCAAGGGCGTGGCTACCGGCTCCAAGCTCGGTCACAAGGACATACCGCTGTCCGACGTGCTTGTCGAGAAAATGCAGATCATCGAAGAGAAATAGGAGATCGGGAAAAAAAGATGCCGGCCACCACGCTCTTCATCTCCGACCTGCATCTCTGCGGCACCCGTCCTGCCATTACCGGACTGTTCCTCGACTTTCTCCAGCACCGCGCGCGCGCCGCTGACGCGCTATATATCCTCGGCGACCTGTTCGAGTACTGGATCGGCGATGAAGCCGTCGAACAGGAGGAATTCAGCGTCATGGCCCGTGGACTGCGCGAGCTGACCGCAGGTGGAACGCCAGTATGGGTCATGCGTGGAAATCGTGATTTCCTGATGGCGCGCAAATTCGAAAAAGCCACCGGCTGCCGGTTGCTGCCAGATCCCACGCGCGTTGAACTGCATGGCACGCCCACCCTGCTCATGCACGGCGACACCCTGTGTACCGACGACAGCGAGTACATGGCCTTTCGCGCCAAAGTGAGGGATACCGCCTGGCAGCGGGAATTCCTCGCCAAATCCATTGCGGAACGCGACGCGATCGTGCGCAACTACCGTGAAATCAGCAGGAACTCCACCTCGAACAAAAAACCGGAAATCATGGACGTCAACCAGGAAGCGGTCGAAAGCGTCATGCGCAAGCACGATGTGCGCCGCCTGATCCACGGCCACACGCACCGGCCACAGGAGCATATCTTTGACCTCGACGGCCAGCCCGCGCGCCGGATAGTGCTTGGCGATTGGTATGAACAGGGGAGTGTGCTGAGCGTGGATGCGCGCGGTTGGCGACTGGAATCCCTGCCGGTGACCGCCAGAAATCCCGTCACCGTCCAGGCGGACGCCTCGTAACGCCCACCGGTCCTAGCGGTTGCGCATCGCGTCGAGGGAGATGCGCTGGTAATCGCCGGGCAGACGCAGCATGGCGGCCGTGGCGCGGAATTCCACGTTGTAATCCACGAGCTCGATCGCCCTGCCGGTCATGTCCACGAGCCGTACCGGGAAGCCGTGCTCCAGGTGGCGCGC
>JANLIC010000269.1 GCA_024654125.1 Sulfuricaulis sp.
GGTACATCGGCGACGATGACATAGGCATCAGCACGCTCTTTCACGTCCATGGCCGGGAACAGGTCCTCATCGCGCGCCTCTTCCACCTCGCGCATCGGGCTCAGAAAGCCCCGAAACATCCGGTCGATATCGTTGTCCCACAGACCCCAGCGGGTCAGCGGGGCGCCGTTTTCACGTCGTATCAGTCTGGTCATAAAACACCTCCGAATAAATGAATCGAATTCCCGGCATCCGCTGAACCTGATATCACGATCCTCAAGCTCACTCTGCCGTTTGCGGTTTTCTTAATGGGGACGAGGGGGGAAATTTTCAAGCGCGAAAAAATCGCGGAAAATCAATTATTTTGAAAACGGCCGGAACGGCCGTCACAGGATGTAGCGCGCAAGGTCCTCGTTACTGACCAGACTGCCAAGGTGCTGATCGACGTAGGCGGCGTCCACCACGGTTTTTTCATTGCCGCGATCGGCGGCCTTGAAGGAAACCGTTTCGAGTAGGCGCTCCATGACGGTATGCAGCCGGCGCGCACCGATATTCTCAGTACGCTCATTCACTTGCCACGCCACCTCGGCGATGCGGCGCACACCGTCGGCTGTGTATTCGAGCGTGTGCCCTTCCGTGCCCATCAAGGCGCTGTACTGTTCGGTGAGTGAGGCATCGGGTTCGGTCAGGATGCGCTCGAAGTCATCGGCATTCAACGGATCGAGCTCCACCCGGATCGGCAGCCGGCCCTGCATTTCGGGAATGAGGTCCGAGGGTTTGACCAGATGAAACGCGCCCGAGGCGATGAAAAGGATGTGGTCGGTTTTGACCATGCCGTACTTGGTCGAAACCGTGCAGCCTTCCACCAGCGGCAGCAAATCGCGTTGCACGCCCTCGCGCGAGACATCCGGCCCGCGATTGTCGGATCGGCCGACGATCTTGTCGATCTCGTCGAGGAAGACAATCCCGTGCTGCTCAACGCGCTGCAAGGCTTGGCCCTTGATGTCCTCCTCGTTGATGAAGCGGGATGCCTCCTCATCGGCCAGTAGCTTGCGCGCCTCGCGTATTTTCACCTTGCGCGGTCGAGCGCGACGGCCACCCATATTCTGAAACAGTCCCTGCAACTGGCTGGTCATTTCCTCCATGCCGGGCGGAGTGATGATTTCGACCCCCATAGTCGGCGTGGACAACTCGATTTCGATTTCCTGGTCGTCCATCGAACCTTCGCGCAGTTTCTTACGGAACATCTGGCGCGCCGCGCCGTCGCTGGGACGCGAAGCCTCGCCCACGGCAATCCCCACCTCGCGTGCCGGCGGCACCAGGATGTCCAGCATCCGGTCCTCGGCGGCGTCTTCGGAGCGGGTGCGGACCTTGGCCATTTCCTGCACGCGCGTCATCTTGACCGCCATGTCCACGAGGTCTCGAATGATCGAGTCGACCTCGCGCCCGACGTAACCCACTTCTGTGAATTTGGTGGCCTCGACCTTGATGAAAGGCGCGTTGGCGAGTTTGGCCAATCGACGCGCGATTTCAGTCTTGCCGACGCCGGTCGGGCCGATCATTAAAATATTTTTCGGTGTGATCTCGGCGCGCAGAGCTTCGTCCGCGACTTGTGCCCGGCGCCAGCGGTTACGCAGGGCGATGGCCACGGCGCGCTTGGCGGCCGATTGGCCGATGATGTGTTTGTCCAGTTCCTGGACGATTTCGCGCGGGGTCATTTCCGACATGGTCATTCCGTCAGCTCTTCAATGGTGAGATTGCGATTGGTATAGATGCAGATGTCGGCGGTGATATTCAAGGCCTGCTCGACGATGGCGCGCGCGCCGAGCTCGGTGTTTTCCATCAGGGCGCGGGCCGCCGCCTGCGCGTACGGCCCGCCGGAACCGATGGCGATGAGCCCGCCCTCGGGCTCGATGACATCGCCCTGGCCGGTGATGACCAGCGAGGCGGTCTTGTCCGCCACCGCCAGCAGCGCCTCGAGGCGGCGCAGGATGCGGTCGGTGCGCCAGTCCTTGGCCAGCTCCACGGCGGCGCGCGTCAGCTGCCCCTGGTGCTTTTCCAGTTTGCCCTCGAAGCGCTCGAACAGCGTGAAGGCATCGGCCGTGCCGCCGGCAAACCCGGCGATCACCTGATCTTTGTATAAGCGGCGCACCTTGCGCGCGTTCGCCTTCATGACAGTGTTGCCCATCGTGACTTGGCCATCGCCGCCGATGACCACGAGCCCGTGGCGGCGCACCGATAAAATCGTTGTTCCATGTATCAGGGGATTCAACACCAATTCCTCTCTATAGAAAATTCTGGTCCGCGTGCCTCAAGCGACATTCAGGCGCGATAATTTTTGAATCAGCGTGCCGGTTATCCAGGCATGCCTATCGGGAAAACACCGGGTTCATGCGGGCGGACCTGAGTGGATCAGGCTCTGTCTCTATCCGACAATTGTTCTTTCCGGTCAAATCATTCCACTTTGCCTAGTGGCTGGCAAGTCTGCCTTATTCCGGAAACGGTAGCGGTGGCAGCAGGATGAAAGTTACGGGACGGTGCCGGATGGCACGATGGTCCGCGATGAATGTGCCCTGTTCCAGATTCGGAAACCCAGGAGCAGCGTCAGGATGACGGCGTAAATCAGCGGTTCGCGGATGTCGGATTTCACCAGCCACAGGAAATGCACCACGCCGCCGATGCCGATGGCATAAACCAGGCGATGTAACTGTTGCCAGCGTTTCGCGCCCAGCCGTCGGACCATGGCGTTCGAGGACGTCACGGCCAGCGTGAACCAAACTGGGTAATAGTGGCCTAAGTCTCAAATCCGGGACGCGTACCGTGGATAGAACCTAAATATATAATAGACGAATGTCGGGAAAAACCTCTTTACTCATGGCAGCAGGACTGCTGGCCGTAGCGATGAACCCCGCGCTGGCCACCGGCACCTGTTCGGCCAAGAGTGGTGATACCACGATATCACTGCTTGAGCTTTACACCTCCGAAGGTTGCAGCAGCTGTCCTCCCGCCGATCAATGGCTGGCCTCGTTGCGGACCAACGGGCTTTATCCCGGGAGGGTGGTTCCACTCGCGCTGCACGTGGACTACTGGAACGATCTGGGCTGGGAAGATCCCTATTCACAGAAGGAATTCACCCAGCGCCAATACCAGGCGGCGCGACGGAAGGTTTCGCGCACGGTATATACGCCCCAGTTTCTTCTGAATGGACAAGAACTCCTGCGCTGGCGCCATACGGGCAAAGTCGCGATTGAGCGCGCCAGCTCGGTCCGCCCACGCGCTGACATCTCACTGACCCTTACACGCCGTGCTGACGAGGTGCAAATCACGACTGATGTCCGGACGCATCATCGCGGTGGACAGGCTGAAATGTATATTGTCCTGTACGAAAACAATCTCTCCACCCATGTTCCTGCCGGGGAGAATCAGGGGGAGACCCTGAGACATGAATTCGTCGCGCGGCGTTGGCTCGGACCTATACCATTGGGAGACAGCGATGCCACACAATTCGCTCACCGTCTAAGCCTGGACAAAACGTGGAAAGCGCACGATTTGGGCGTGGCGGCCTTTGTGCAAGATCGTGACAATGGCGAAGTATGGCAGGCCCTGGCACGGCCGTTCTGTTCCTGAGCCCGCCTTCTTCTTCACGAACGATCTGATTCGATTACTCTGAAAATAGAAAACCCGCCGGGCACACGCCTGGCGGGTTTTTTGTGGGACGTCGTTTCGCGTTCAGCGCGACTGCTGCAACGCGGCGATGCGCTCATCCAGCGGCGGGTGCGACATGAACAGCCGCTTCCAGCCATGATTGCGCTGTCCGGATATGCCGAAGGCGGCCATCTGGTCCGGCAATTGCGCCGGTTCGTGCGCCGCCTTGAGACGTTGCAGCGCCGCGATCATCTTTTCGCGGCCGGCGAGATTGGCGCCACCCCGGTCGGCCCGGAATTCGCGCTGGCGGCTGAACCACATGACGATCATGCTCGCGAGGATCCCGAGCACGATCTGCGCCACAATGCTGGTGACGAAATACCCGATCCCAAAACCGCGGTCGTTCTTGAGAAGAACGCGATCGACGAAATAACCGATCACGCGCGACAGGACGATCACGAAGGTGTTGAGCACGCCCTGAATCAGCGCCAGGGTAATCATGTCGCCGTTCGCGACATGGGTAATCTCATGTCCCAACACTGCTTCGGCCTCGTCCTTGTCCATGGCCTGGAGAAGACCGGTGCTTACCGCGACCAGGGCCGCGTCCCGGCGCATGCCGGTGGCGAAGGCATTGATGTCCGGGGCATCGTAAACCGCCACCTCCGGCATGCCGATCCCGGCCTGCTTGGCTTGGCGGCGCACGGTATCAAACAGCCATTGTTCCGTGCTGTTACGCGGTTGCTCGATGACCTTGGCGCCGGTCGCGCGCTTGGCCATCCACTTGGACATCGCCAGCGAGATGAACGAACCGCCGAAACCGATCACCGCCGCGAAGATGATGAGAGTCTGCAAATTCAGTCCGCCCGGTATCTCCTCGATGCCCAGTGCCCGAATCAGGATACTGGCGGCTACGCTGAGTACCAGCAGAACGGCGATGTTTGTCGCCACGAACAGGAAAACGCGCTTCATAGGTATATGAATACTCCATTCAGTTAACCGAATTTACCGACATTAGATGGGGTTGGCCTTCCACAAGTTCAATCCCCCGCCGCGAGGGCCACAACATAATACGAGTTCAACGGCACCACTCCGGCCACCCCAGGTAACTGCGGTATACTCTATTATGAAGCGGCTGGAAAAAGCCAGCCTGCGGCGGTAACCGTTTCTTCGCCGGCCTTTCCGGAAAGGCCGTAAACACTCTCTGCCAACCATGAAGCTCGAAGACAAACCGGCCGAACTCCAATACCGCGAGGCGCTTATCTCGATGACGGCACTGTCTTTCATCGAGGAGCATGCCCTGCTACGGCCGGATCAACTGGAGGACGCGAAAAACAGCCTGCAGGCACTGTTCCTCCACACGAGCGGCGAGGAAACCATGCTGCGAAAGCTGATCGAGATTCTCAAGATCACCAAACAGATTCATCAGTCGTTCGCGAGCATCTCCAGCGTGCTCTCCGGGATCACCCGTGGCTTGCAAACGGTCGACGCCAAAGTCGCCGCCTACAAGCAGGCGCTGGCCACGATGACGCTTAGCGCCGAGGAAAACACCGCCTTTGCCGGGCCGTTTCTGTCGTTCTCGCAGTTGCTACTGCAAAAACTCGATTCCTTCGACAATAACATGCGCCAGTACGTGGAACTGAAAGAAACCGAGGCGCGTTACGCCAGCATCCATCACATTGCCATGGAGGCGCGCGAACGCCTGAAACAGCGTCTCGCCGGCGTACTCGGCTCCAAGACCGGGAGCGAGGTCGAAAACCGGATCCGCCAGAACGTCGTCAGATCATTCGATTACAGCGAGGCGGAAAGCAACCTCCAGTTCGCCCAGCGTGACGCGAATAACAAGGCGGAGGAACTTTTGGAACAGCTCGAAGACATCCGGGCGATGTGCCAGATGGCGAAAAATCCCTCGATGCGCGAGAAAACCGATGATTCGATCAGTCTCTCCGTGACGGTCTCATCCTATTCGGCCACGCCGGGCAGCAAGAAGTCGAAACCCAAGGTGGAATACGAGGACGTATATGCGCTGTTCGCCAAGGCACTGCGTGCGCATCCACGGCTGTTGCATCTCAAGGACATCGTGCTCGAGCAGTTCAAATTGTATCAGCATTCCTACGGGATGTTCCGCCTCGATTGCAATAACCTCAACAAGGCCATCGAAACCATGTTTGACAATTCCTTGGCCTACTTCGAGGCCAAGGAAGAGGACAAAGACATCCGCACCAAGCGCGAGAAGCTGAAAATGATCGAGGGGCTGATCCCCTTTCTCGAGCACACCGCCACGGTTGTCACTGAAAACGAAACACTCAGCTACGGAAGATTCTCACGGAAAATTTCCGACATCGTTTCCGAAAAGCGCGCGCCCTGGTCGCATATCGCCGAACATCTGTTGCGCTCCAAGGTGCAGGCCGAGGCCGACCTGAGTACAAGGATGTAGCGCAATCGAGGCGAAACGTCTCAGCCATTCGCCGCGATGCGACCGTCCAGTAGCTGTACCTGGCGGTGGGTCTGTCGTGCCAGGTGCGTCTCATGCGTAACGACGACCACCGTCTGACCATTTTTTTCTGCCATACGTTTGAAAATATCGAACACCTGCTGAGCGTTCTTGCTGTCGAGATTGCCGGTGGGTTCGTCCGCCAGAATCAGCGCCGGCCGGTTGGCCAGTGCCCGCGCGATCGCCACGCGTTGGCGCTCACCCCCGGATAGCTCTTCAGGGAGGCGATGGGCATATTCCTCCATGCCGAATTCCGCCAGCAGGGCGCGAGCCTCTCGCTCGATCTCTGCCTCTCCCAGCGCTCCCTTTTTGCGCATGGGAATCATGACATTCCCCAGAGCCGTGAATTCGGGCAGCAGGAAATGGAACTGGAACACGAACCCTAGGTGCGCCAGGCGCATCTTCGCCTGCGCTTCTCGATTCAGCTCGGTGGTGTTGGCGCCTTCGAAAAAAATCGCGCCCAGCGTAGGCACGTCCAGCAGGCCAAGCAGATACAGCAGCGACGATTTGCCGGATCCGGAAGCTCCGACGATGGCGATGAACTCGCCCTGCCGTACCGTGAGATTTATGTCCCACACCAGCGTCACCGGCACCGGCCCCGGAAGCACCCGAGTGACGTCACGGGCTTCGATCAATGGCTTCCTATTCACACTCCACCGCCTCCGCAAGCACTTGCAAATCCATAGACTTTCCTTGTCGGCGGCGGTGGTATTTGCAGCCGGTCGCATCCCCACGCTTCGCGTGGGCGACGCCCCGGAGCGTCGGCCGAGGGACCCGCGCAGCGGGATCGGCCAGCGGAGGTGACGCCAGCGACCGCAATCGGGGCACCTGCATCCCCCCGCGCAGCGGTCGTCATCTCCCTGCTCATACCCCCCCGCGGATAATGTCCACCGGGTTGACCGCCGCCGCCTTGCGCGCCGGCAGATACGAGGCCGCGAGCGAAGCGACCATGGCGAAGCTTCCGGCGATCAGGTAATGCTTGAAGGTGTAATACAAGACGAATCCCTCCGACTTGACGAAACCCTCGACACTGAATCGCACCGACGCCAGCAGCTCAGTGAGACCATAGCCAAGTACCCAGCCGATCATCGTTCCGATAACGCCCACGGCCAGGCCTTCGAGAAGGAATATCCCGCGGATCGCGTCCTCGTTGAAGCCGATGGACTTGAGGATGGCGATGTCGCGTTCCTTCTCGTGAATCACGGTGGTGATGATGTTAAAAATGCCGAAGGCCGCGACTATCAGGATTGCGCTGACCGTGGAATACATAATGCCGTTCTGAATCACGAAAATGCCGAGCACGTTTTTATTGGTCTCCTCCCAGGACTCGGTACGGTAGTCGTAACGCGCCTCGAGCGAACGCGCGAGCGCCGCCGCCTGGTTGATGTCGCTCAGCCGGATGCGTATTTGGTTGATCACGTTGGCACGATCCTGGAGGATCTGCGCCTTCTTCAGGAGCGCAAACGATTCGTAATTGTCCTTGGCGGTGACACCGCTGCGAAAGATTGCCACGATCTTCATTTTCAGGATCACGCCTGCCGGCGAAATGATAGACAGTGAGTCGCCGAGCGATGCTCCGATCTTTTCCGCCAGGCCGCTGCCGAGGATGATGCCGTTGGCGGTGGTGTGTAGGCCGTTGAGGCTGCCGGCGATCAGATCCTGTTCAAGAAAAGTAACCCGGCGTTCCAGGTCCGGCTCGATTCCGTAGAGCGTGGCCGACACGTCCTTGGTGCCGTATCGCAGAAATATCTGCCCTGCCAACGTGGGCGCCACGGCCACGCCGGGTTGGCGCGCGATGGCGTCGATAACAACCATCCCGTTCTTGATGCCACGCCGCTCATCGCGCGGCCGCACGTTAAGCAGGCGCACCGCACCATTGGCGTATCGCTGCTCCACCGGTTGCCGCGGCGGCGTGCGGAATTCATCCTTCATGATGATGTGGGGGGAGACATCGATGATCTTGGACACGAAATAGCGCTGGAACCCCTGCATCATGGCCGCCATCGCGATGAAAAAACCGACGCCCATGGCAACACCCAGCACGGAGACCAGCGTCTGGCGCTTGCGGTGCACGAGATGGGTGACGGCAATATCGAGGATCAGCCGCATGACATTGTCACCCGCCGCCTCGTCAGGGGCCGGACACGCGCACGTGCTGGCTGTCTTTCAGCGTGGCGGGAGGATAGAGCACCACGGTATCGCCCTCGGCCACGCCGGAAAGGATCTGCACCCTCTGGTCGCCCACGACGCCGATCCTGACCTCCTGGCGGTAGGCGCGCGAATCGCGCACGATCCAAAGATGACCATCGATCAGCGCGGAAACCGGTGCCAGCAGCGCGTCGCGTTCCTCGCGCACGAGTATATTGACCTCGGTCGTCATACCGATCTTGAGCGGCGTGTTCGCCGGCAATCCCACCCGCACGCGATACGTCTTGTTGATCGGATCGCCCTTGGGCGTGATCTCCGTCACCTCGCCTTCCAGCGCCTGGCCGGCGAAGGCGTCGGCCTTGATGAGGACGCGCTGGCGCGGACGGATGCGCAGGATGTCCTCTTCGTCCACTTCCGCCACGACCCACAGGCGGTCGGACTGACCCACCCAGAAAAGCACACTCGCGCTGGTGACAACTTCGCCGACCTGTCCGTCCTGACGCAGAACCTTCCCCATTAACGGAGAAGTGAGGGTAAGATCCGCCAGCGTCTGGCGCGTGGCATTGAGCGATTCGAGCGCTTGTGCGTGATCGCTCACGGCCTTCTCGTAGTCCTGTCGGCTGATGAGTTGTTTGTCGAAAAGTTTTTTGCGCCGCTCCTCCTCGTCACGCAGGAATTCTTCACGCGCCAGGAGCTGCTTGACGTTGGCGCGCGCCTCGCGGTCATCCAGCCGCGCCAGCACCGCACCGCGCGCGACCCGGTCACCCTCCTTGGCCAGGATATCCGTGATACGGCCCGTAACCTGGGGACCCACCTTGGCCCAGCGCACCGGCTCCACCGTGCCCGTGGCATATACCGCTTCGACCGCCGGGCCGCGTGCGACGGAAGCCGTTTGAACCGCCGGACGCGCGCGCAATAGCCATACGGCCAACACCGCCAGCACCACCATGGCCATGGCGAGGTACAAAACATATTTCTTGTGCAAAACCGGGAGCTTGTTCACGTCTCGCTAGCATCGCGCCGGACGCGTCAAATGGCAAGCGTCCGGAACTCCATTTCGGAACTCATTTCACGAACACGACAGAGTCAGATGAATGACTTGCCACAGTTCCAGCAGATCTCGAATGCCGGAGGATTGGTTTCACCGCAGCTCGTACAACGCCTCGGCGCTGAAGGGGCGGGCGCACGTTCGAAGTCCGCCAGGACTGCGCGTGCATTCGCCTCCTGCGCCGGCTCCATGATCCAGATTTCAGGATACGTGTTAGTGAAGGGGAGCTCGCCGAGACCGCCCTGCGCGTGTTCATTGAGAACGCGCGCCTCGATCCCGGCATGCGTGAGCCGGTGCAGTAGAAGATGAGCCTCCGGCAGATTCGCCGCGGTACACAGTCGCCGCACGTGTCCCGCCTAACCGCCGGGTCCGGTGACGCCGCTCAGGCAACGGCGGAAGTTGCGCTCCGAGAAAACAGCGTTCATGACGGAAATGGCGCCCATTGCGAATAGAGCGTTCGTCTCGGGCACTGGGCGTTACGCCTCCATGCGAAAACCGATTTTGATCTTGACCTGCCAGTGCGCAATCTTCCCGTTTTCGAGATGGCCGCGGGTTTCAATCACTTCGAACCAGTCGAGGTTCCGCAAGGTCTTGGCGGCACGGGTGACGGCGTTCTGAACGGCCTTGTCCGTGCCTTGGCTCGATGAGCCCACCAGTTCCACTATCTTGTAGACATGCTCACTCATGCTCTTTTTCCTCCAGGGTGCGTTGGGATGGGCTCATTGTGGCACCTTATCCCGCTCCTGTCCGCTGTTTGGAGCGCACCGGCAATACCCGACCTGTTTTCTTGGGAGTCGGAATATTCTGTCCTACACTTAAAGTGTCGCGAGTGATGCAACAGTTTCACATGCCGTTCAGGGATTGACAGGGAGCCGAAGGAAGTAACATGACTAAAAGAAAACTCGATGTTCAGGAACTTAAGGTAGGGATGTACGTCCGCGAGCTGGACCGTCCCTGGCGCGAAACCCCCTTTCTTTTTCAGGGTTTCGAAATCCGCGACGAGGATGAAATCCGCGAGCTGCGGCGCTATTGCCAGCACGTATTTATCGACACCCCGGAAACCCACCAGAAAACACGCCCGCGGACCCCGGCGGAAAAGGTAGTTGCCGAGAAGCGTCTGCGTCGCCAACAGGTCGAGCGCGATATTCTGATCGAGATTTCAAGCCACCCGCTGATCAAACCGACCTATCGCGACAAACACACTCTCGAACAGGAAATCGGACCCGCGCAGGAAATCCATCGTGAAACCCGGGAACTGGTGTACACCCTGTTGGAGGACGTCCGTCTTGGAAAAAACATCAACAGTCTGGGCGCCAAGAAGGCGGTCGGTGAGATGGTGGAAAGCGTCATCCGCAATCCCGATGCCCTCAGTACCTTCGCACAACTGAAAAAGAAGGATGAATACACCGCACAGCACAGCATGCGCGTCTGCATCCTGGCACTGTCCTTCGGTCGGCACCTCGGGCTCGACCGGAACGAACTCAACTTGCTCGGCATCGGCGCCCTGCTGCACGATATCGGGAAAATGAAAGTGCCGAGTGAAATACTGAACAAGCCCGGTGCGCTCAACGAATACGAATACGCCCAGATGAAAAATCACGTTCCCTATGGCGTGGCGATCCTGGAAAAAACTTCCGGAATCCCACGCGCGTCGGTTGAAGTGGCGCGATGTCACCACGAGCGGTACAGCGGTACCGGTTACATCGGCGGTCTCAAGGGAGACCAGATCGGTCTGTTCGGGATGATTGGCGGCATCGTGGACTGCTACGATGCGATCTCCAGCGATCGCGCCTATCACACCGGAATGTCGGCGCACGCTTCCCTGAAAAAAATGTACGAGTGGCGCCACCGCGACTTTCATCCCAGCCTCGTGGAACAGTTCATCCAGTGCATGGGAATTTACCCCATCGGAAGCGTGGTGGAACTCAACACCGGTGAGATCGGCGTGGTCGTGACCATGAATCGCATACGTCGCCTGAAACCCCGGGTGGCGCTGGTGTTGCAACCTGATTTCCACCCGATGCAGAGTTCGACGACCGTGGATCTCACGGACTACAAGACCCGCGACGGCCGTCCGTGCGAGATCGACCGCGTACTCGAACCGGGACTCTACGGTATCAACCCGGTCAATTATCTTTCGGTCAGCGCCGCCGCTTGATTCCTTCGCCTTTAGATTGTCAGCATCTGTGAGGCGTTCGTCTGGATCAGCAGGTATCCCTCCTGCCATCCGTTCAGCACGAACTGAACGGCCAGCGCCGCGAGGATCACGCCCAGCACGCGGCTGACGACGTTGGCGCCGGTTTCGCCCATGAAGACCATGATGCGCGCCGAGAAAAGCAGGGAAGCCAGCGTGACCAGCAGCACCACCACAATCACCGCCAGCACCGATCCGATAACCACCGGGTCGTCGCCCTGCTCGCCAACCATCAGGAGTACCGAGGTCAGCGCGCCGGGGCCGGCGATCAGCGGGATCGCCAGCGGAAATACCGAGATATCCTTTCTCGTTTCTGCCTCGCGCTGTTCACGCGCCGTGGTGGAACGGACCCCGGAATGACGGGCGAACACCATCTCGACCGCCAGCAGAAACAACAGCGCCCCGCCCGCGATCTGGAACGCGGGCATGCCGATGCCGAGTGCATTCAATAGGGAATCGCCGACCAGCACGAACACCACGAGAATCCCGCCCGCGATGAGCGTGCCGCGGAACGCCGTGCGGCGCCTGGCGGTCTCCGATTCACCCTGGGTGAGCGCCACAAAAAGGGGGGCGATGCCCACGGGATCGACGACCACCAGCATGATGATCAGCGAATCGACAAACAGGTCAAACATGGTTTCTTCCCCGGAAAGAATGCGTCTAACTTTACCGCGTGCGCCAAATCCCCGAAACATCCTGCCGGGGGGGTGGAAAACACCGTGGATTGGCGCGGAAACAGGAGAAAAAAAATCCCGCCGCCCAATAGCAGGCCGCCAGGGAGAAGTAGCGGCCGTGCGATGAGACTGAGCGGCGGTTTGCCCCACTGAGGCAACAACGCGCGCACTGTTACAGATTCAGAGTTTCGATACATTGACTCAGGTCAAGAAGAAGACGCCGTGTCGTTCTAGATTAATTATAAAGCAGGTCAGGTCGCCCGCCTGCCCCGGTTGATCGCGTTAGAACAGAAGCGGAGCAAAGAGAGACGGAAGTAATCCGTGCCGCTATGGGTTGGTAGAAGCAAGACGATGCGCGGAGCGGGTGGTCTCCGGGAGCCGGTAGCGTGTCGTGCAGCGCAAGACATAGTCGATAGCTGAGGCGAGACTGATCCGATGTCCAATGGATACGAAAACCGGCTGCACGCCCGCGCGCGTGCGTAATACCGCGCCAATGATTTCCAGGTGCGCGTGAAGCGCGCCACGGCTCGCCCCAGAGTGAACCAAGTCGCGCGCGAGCGCGCTCGGCTCACCCCCCTCTCCCTTCGGGAGAGGGGCGCGGGGGTGAGGGAAGTCGCCCTCACCCTTTCCCCTCTGGAGCGAGAGGGGAAGTAGGTGAACATCTCCATTTAGACGGGGATGGGATGAGGGGTGATCGAACAACGGCACCCATGCGCCTTTCGTGTCCGGCACTTCGCCATTTGTACCCGTCAAACGCGACTTGGCTACGCCGATGCTGGGAATATCCAGCAGCAGACCCAGGTGACAGGCCAGCCCGAACCGCCGCGGGTGGGCCAGCCCCTGACCGTCGCATAACAGCAGATCCGGCCTGCGCCGCAGCTTCTTCATCGCCGCCAACACCGCGGGGATTTCACGAAACGACAGGTAACCGGGGACATAGGGAAAACGCGTTAACTGGCGTGCGACAACTTGGTCCACCGGTGTCAGACTGGGGAAATCCAGCACCACCACGGCTGCACGCGTGACTTTCCCATTTTTTTCGTATCCCACGTCGATGCCGGCGACAGTATGGATTTTTCCGAATACGTTCCTTGTGATCACATTCGCGCGCAGCTTTTCCTGAACCCGTCGTGCTTCAGTAACCCGCCGGGGCCATCTGTTGGGTCTCTGAAGGTTCATTGATATAGTATTTTGACCCACATCATGATGATTGAGCTTCGCGCGCGTGGCACCCTTGGTCAAGGACTAGCCTGTAGGATAACCCTGGCGAATGCACTGGCTTTCCCCCGGATATTCCTGTAAGGTGCGCGCCGGCTGATTGATCCGGACTGTTAAGCCGGATTTAGCCAATAAGTTCATCGCTCTCTGACCCACCTTCTGGTTTCAGTTTCCCTGGAATTTCAGCAATAAAACGGTTGGCGACGATGTGTTCGCGCCAGCAGTTTTGTCACCACCGTTGCCTGATGCAGGTAAACGGTTGCGCTTATCTGCACGCACCATTTATCTCATTCAAGGAAATATTGTGACTTTTGAAAAACTGGCTTTACATCCGTCTATCCTCAAGGCCATCAGCGAGTGCGGTTACACCGTGCCGACCCCGATTCAGGCGCAGGCCATTCCGCAGGCGCTGGAAGGCCATGACCTCATGGCCTCGGCCCAGACCGGCACCGGCAAGACGGCGGCGTTTGTCATGCCCTCGCTGCAACGGCTGAGCACACCGTCAACAAAAAATTCCCGCGGACCGCGCGTACTGGTGCTGACACCGACACGCGAGCTCGCCAACCAGGTAACAGCGGCCGCCATCAAATACGGCAAGCACATGCGTTTTCGCATCGGCAGCGTCGTCGGCGGCATGCCCTATCCG
>JANLIC010000286.1 GCA_024654125.1 Sulfuricaulis sp.
CTAGTACAGCTTGGCGCAAATAGGACCGGGAAAACAAGGCTGAGGTATACTGAACGACGTCGGCATCAATCAGCCCTAACAACCACAAGGAGCGTTAAACAAGATGCAAGGTCGCCAACCGCCCTCACTTGAATTGGATGATAAAACCCGTCAGACGCTTCAGAATTACACGCGTCGGCATTTGACGCCACAGCAATTGGTGTTGCGTGCCCGCATCGTTCTGTTGGCTGCGGACGGAAAGACCAATGCTCAGATTGGCCGAGAGATGCAGGTGACAGAAGATACGGCCCGGCTATGGCGTAATCGATGGCTCAGCTTTGCTGGGATTCCCATGGAGGAACTGAGCATTGATGAACGGTTAGAAGATGCGCCTCGACCGGGTGCACCCGCCAAGTTTAGCGCCGAGCAAGTCTGTCAAATTGTGGCACTGGCCTGTGAAGCGCCAGAAAAGTCAGGTCGACCTATCAGCCAGTGGACAGGTCGGGAACTTGCCGATGAAGTCATTGTCAAAGGAATCGTAGAAACGATCTCGCCCCGACACGTCGGACGGCTGCTAAAAAGGGGGATCTCCAGCCACATCTCATTCGTTACTGGTTGACCCCGCCGGAAGATCCGGACTTTGCAGTGAAGGTCACTGATATATGTGAGGTCTACGCCCAGGCATTGGACCGACATGAGCAAGGCGAGCGCACGGTCAGCACAGATGAGTTAACCGGTGTGCAGGCGTTGGAACGCAAAGAGCCGGGCTTACCTATGCAGCCTGGCAAGGTGGAACGGCGGGAGTTCGAGTATATCCGCCACGGCACTTTGGCCTTTATTGTCAGCCGAGATGTGGTCACTGGCAAAGTTGTAGCGCCCTACGCTGGTTCTACTCGGACCGAAGCCGACTTTCTGGCGCATGTGCAGTCCGTCGTTGCCACGGATCCGACAGCGACGCGCTGGCATCTCGTGGTTGACAACCTGAACATCCACCAATCAGAGTCCTTGGTGCGTTGGGTGGCCGCTGAATCCGATCTGGACATCGAGTTGGGCGAGAAGGGGGAGTCTGGCGTCTTGCACACCATGCTCAGTCGAGCTCTCTTTCTCAGCGATCCAGACCACCGCATCGTCTTTCACTATACGCCCAAGCACTGCTCTTGGCTCAATCAGATCGAAATCTGGCTCGGCATCCTGACCCGCAAACTGCTTCGACGTGGCTCCTTTGCCTCTCTCGACGAACTCAGAGCCAAGGTACTTGCCTTCATCGATTACTACAACGCCACGATGGCCAAACCGTTCAAGTGGACCTATCAGGGCAAACCGCTCGTGGCTTAATTCCCAGAGCTATTTGCGCCCGGCTGTACTAGCG
>JANLIC010000313.1 GCA_024654125.1 Sulfuricaulis sp.
CGACAGCTTCGTGGAACAGATAGTGGACGCCGTCGGGGCCGGCGATGCATTGCTGGCGTATTCGACGCTTGCCATGATCGCCACCAAAAATGAGGTCATCGCGTCCATACTGGGTTGTATGGCGGCGGGTGTAGAATGCGAGCACGATGGCAATTGGCCGGTGATGCCAGAAGCTGTCCGAAAGAAGATCCATCGCGTGGAAACGCACACCCTGTACCGCTACGATGGGCAATGATGTAGTGATGCGCGTTATCGTCGTCGGTTTCGGAGTACAGGGGAAAAAAAGACGGGCCGTCGCCGGCAAGGAAGTGGTCGCAACGGTCGATCCGATTCAGACTCAGGCGGACTACAAATCGCTGGTCGATGTGCCACTGGGCGCTTACGATGCCGCGCTGGTGTGCACCCCCGACGACACCAAGATTGAGCTTCTTACCCACCTGCTGAGTAACGGTAAGCACCTGCTGGTCGAAAAGCCGTTGTTTGCGCCTGACAACAGAATGCTCGAGGCGCTGGCGAGAATCGCGCGATCGAAAAGTGCCGTTTGCTATACCGCGTACAACCACCGTTTCGAACCGCACTTCGTGCGCATGAAACAACTGATCGAATCGGGACGACTCGGCAAGGTCTATCGCGTGCGCATGTTCTACGGCAACGGCACGGCGCGTCTGGTCCGGGACTCCGCGTGGCGCGACCAGGGCGCGGGGGTGCTCCCGGACTTGGGATCGCATCTGCTGGATACCGCGAAATTCTGGTTTGGCGAATTGGGGGAGGATTTTCATGTGGTATCCGCCAACTGCTATGAGAATCGCGCGCCTGACCATGTTGTGATCGCCTCAAAAACGACTACACCGAAGCTCGAGTTGGAGATGACGCTGCTGTCGTGGCGCAACCATTTTACCTGTGACGTGTTCGCGGAGAATGGCAGCGCCCATATTCGCTCGTTATGCAAATGGGGGCCGACCACCTTCTGCCACCGGACGCGTATTTTGCCGTCCGGCCGTCCACCAGAGGAGAGTTTGATGCTGGTCCAGGAAGATCCGACGTGGGCGCTCGAATACGCTCATTTCAGGAGTTTGTGTCAGTCCCGAGCCGAATCGGATCTTGCTGATGATATCTGGCTTAACAGTCTGCTTCGAACCTTGAGCCAGGCGGCAATCAGGGAAGCCTCGCCATGAACACACCGGTAATTGGATTTGCCGGCATGACGCACTTGGGCCTCGTATCCGGTGTTTCGGCTTCCGAGAAGGGGTTCAGCGTGATTTGCTTCGACCCGGATGCGGCACGGGTTGCGGCCCTCGTGCGGTGCGAGCTTCCCATTTCCGAGCCGCAGCTCGACGAACTTGTCGCAAAGAATGCTAATCGACTGAAATTTACAGCGGCTGCCACAGACCTTTCTGCCTGCGACGTGATTTACGTTGCTCCTGACGTACCGACCGATGACTCAGGGCGGAGCGACCTGGGACCGGTCAACGTCCTGCTGGATAGCGTATTCGCGGCGGCGCGCAAGGACGCGGTGATTATATTGCTATCGCAGGTCCCGCCGGGATTCACGCGCGGCAGGCAGCGCCCTGGCCGTATTCTCTATTATCAAGTAGAAACGCTGATCTTTGGCCGCGCCGTCGAGCGCGCACTTTGCCCGGAGCGGTATATTGTGGGCTGCACTGATCCGGCGCAGCCCTTGCCGCCCGCGTATCGAGCGTTCCTCAGCACACACGACTGCCCGATCCTACCGATGCGCTACGAGAGCGCTGAGATCGCCAAGATTTCAATCAACATGTGCCTGGTGGCGTCGTTAAGTGTTGCCAACACGCTCGCCGAGTTGTGCGAAAATATCGGCGCGGATTGGTCGGAGATTGTGCCGGCGCTCAAGCTCGACAAGCGCATCGGCCGGCATTCCTATCTTGCGCCGGGGCTCGGCATTGCCGGGGGAAACTTGGAGCGGGATCTGGTCACAGTCTGCAATTTTGCTGACCAGTATGGTACTGACGCCGGGGTCGTCCGCGCCTGGGTCGCTAACAGCCGCCACCGGCGCGACTGGGCGCTGCGCACCTTGTACCGCGAGATTCTCTCCAGGATGGACGACCCGGTGATCGCGGTGCTAGGGCTCGCCTACAAGCAGGACACGCATTCCGTCAAGAATTCGCCAGCATTAGCGCTACTCGAACACCTGAAACCGTTTCACGTGCGCGTGTTCGATCCGGTAGTGCCGGCTTCTGCCACGCCGAACCCACGGTGCCATGCCGCGAAGTCCGAGCTTGACGCCTGTGACGGGGCCGACGTACTCGCCGTCATGACACCCTGGCAGCAATTCGGCAGGCTCGATCCAGCCAGGATAGCTCAGCGCTTGCGCGGCAAGATGGTGCTGGATCCCTATGCTGTTTTGAACGTCACGGCTTGCCGCGCGGCAGGCCTAAACTACCTGACCCTGGGCGTTCAGTCCTGAACGGGAATACGACCGATGATCACACATCAAAATGGTCAATCACAAAAACCCACCCGCGTGGTGTTGTTCGGCGCGCGTGGTTTTATCGGATCGGCGATCCGCGAGCAGATCGAGGTGCAGGACATTCCGGTTATCGCACTGACCTCCGCCGAGCTGAATCTCGCCGATGTCGCCGCCGTCGGTAGGCTGGTGGCGCTGCTCAAGCCGTCCGACGCTGTCGTGATGCTCGCAGCGCTCACGCCCGACAAAGGCCGTGACATCGCCACGCTGATGAAGAATTTGACGATGATGCAGAGTGTGTGCGCAGCGATCGAGAAATCCGCTTGTGCACACCTCGTCTATTTCAGTTCCGACGCGGTCTACGACACTGCGGTGAGCCGCGTCACCGAAGATACCCCGGCCTCCCCACAGGACCTCTACGGTGTGATGCACTATACGCGTGAGATCATGGCCCGCAGTCTCGTCAAGGTCCCGGTCCTGGTGTTGCGCCCAACGTTGATATACGGCTCGGATGACACACACAACTCCTATGGACCGAACCGCTTTCGCCGTGCTGCGCAAAATGACGGAAAAATAACGCTGTTCGGCGGCGGCGAGGAGACACGCGATCATGTTCACGTGGATGATGTCGCGGCACTCACCGTGCGCTGTTTGCTCCACCAGAGCACCGGCACGCTTAACGTTGCCACGGGAATTTCGAAGTCCTTCCTCAAGGCGGCCGAACTTGTCGCGAAGCAATTCAATCGCAACATCGAGATCATATCCACACCACGCCAGAATCCGGTGACCCATCGACATTATGATGTGACTAACTTGATCAAGGCATTTCCGGATTTTCGTTTCATTGCAGTGGAGGAGGGAATAGCACGCGTGCACAAAAAAGCGATGGAGGCGACCTGATGAGCGAAGTGAATCTTCTGGTGCGCTATCCCCGCGCGAAACGCAACGTCAAGGCACGCATCGGCAACAAGGAGGAGAATCGTGCGATCGCGATGAGGTTCGGAAAGGAATACTTCGACGGCATACGCGAGCAAGGCTACGGTGGCTTTCGCTACGACGGCCGCTGGGTACCCATCGCCGAGGACGTCGTCCGGCACTTCGACCTCAAGCCCGGTGGACGAGTGCTCGACATCGGCTGTGCCAAGGGGTTCCTGGTGAAGGACCTGATGAAGGTTTGTCCGGGGCTGGAGGTCTTTGGCATCGACGTATCCGAGTACGCAGTGATGAACTGCGAACCCGATGTCATCGGCCGCATTCACATCGGTAATGCCACACACTTGCCATTTCCCGACAACAGCTTTCAGGCAGTGTTATCAATCAACACCGTGCATAACCTCGACCGTGCCGGTTGCCTACGGGCATTGAGCGAAATGGAGCGTGTAGCGCCTGGTAAGGGTTATATACAGGTGGATGCCTACCGCACCGCCGCCGAAGAAAAAGCGTTCCTCGACTGGGTGCTGACTGCCAAAACCTACGGCACGCCCGAGTTCTGGGTGGAGTTGATCAGGCAATCAGGCTATAACGGCGACTATTTCTGGACCATTCTGGAGGTCGATCCGGAGTGGACGATCACCAATAATGACGGTAGCGAACCGCAAACAGAGACATTGACGTGACATCAGAACACACCGGGCGCGCAACCGGGCCGAAAGCCCTCGCCAGAGACCACGCGCCAAAGCTGCTAATTCCCGGAACACTTCTTCAGTGACACTTCGATGAACTCACCCACAGACTTACAGATTCGCTTCTACAAGGAACTCCTGCGCATACGCCGCACCGAGGAAATCCTTTCCGACGAGTACCGCAGCGGCAGTATGCGTACCCCGACGCATTTCGGCATCGGGCAGGAAGCCGTAGCGGTTGGTGTATGCGAAGCCCTGAAGAAAGAGGACGTCGTCTATACCCATCATCGCAGCCATACGCACTACCTGGCGAAGGGCGGTAGCCTGATGGGCTTGGTGGCAGAGCTTTTCGGCCGCGAAGCCGGGTGCTCCAGGGGGCGCGGTGGCTCGGTTCACCTTACGGATCGATCGGTCGGGTTTATCGGATCGTCGCCCATCCTCGGGCATTCCGCTGCGCTCGCAGTTGGCAGTGCGTTAGCTTTTCGCATGGACAATCTGAGCCGAATTTCGGTCGGATTCTTCGGCGAAGGCGCTTGTGACGAGGGCAGTTTGTGGGAAAGTTTTAACTTTGCCTCGATCCGCAAGTTACCGGTCCTCTTTGTCTGCGAGAACAATCTCTATGCGACCGAAAGCCCAATGTCTGTGCGGCAGGCCGAAGGCACTGACATTTGCGAGCGCGTGCGCAGCTTCAAAGTACGCGCTGAGCGGCTTGACGGCAACGATGTCAACGCGGTTTACCAGGCGGCGCAGTCGTCCATCAGCGCCTGTCGGGCGGGAGAAGGCCCGGTGTTCCTCGAATGCATGACTTATCGTTGGCGCGAGCATGTAGGACCGCTATGGGATTACGAGGTCAACCGGACCTATCGCAGCAAGGAGGAACTCGAAGCCTGGATGGAAAAGTGTCCGGTCAAGCGCGCTGGCGAGTCGCTTAAAGCGGCGGGTATCGCAAGCGCAAAGGACCTCGCTGCATGGTTGGCAGACACCGACAAGGAAGTGAATGAGATACTTGTGCAAGCCAAAAACAGCCCGTGGCCGGAAGTGTCCAC
>JANLIC010000328.1 GCA_024654125.1 Sulfuricaulis sp.
TCGATGCGGCACTCGCGGCACGAAGCGGCCAGCGCCGGGCTGCAAAGCACGTGATCGATTCGCAGGCCATGATTTCGGTGAAAGGCACCACCACGATAATCCCACCAACTGAAACTTTTTTCCGGCTGCTCAAATTGGCGGAACACGTCCGTCAGCCCGTGCCGGATTAGGCGCTGAAAGGCGGCGCGCTCCTTGTCGCTGAAAAGCACATGCCCTTCCCAACGTTTCGGATCGTGTACGTCGCGTTCATCCGGCGCAATATTGAAATCGCCTAAAAGTACCAGACGTGGATGGCTTTTCAATTCGCCGGCAAGAAATATCTCCAGTGCCTTGAGCCACGATAATTTGTAGACGTACTTATCCGAACCGACTTCCTCGCCGTTGGGGACATAGACATTGACCACGCGCACATCGCCTACGCCGGTGGCGAGCAAGCGCTTCTGTTCGCCATCTGCTCCTGGCAACCTGGCGACCGTATCCTCCCCCGGGACTCGGCTCAGCGTAGCGACACCGTTGTAGGTTTTCTGCCCGGCATGAACGGCATAATAGCCGGCGTCACGAAACGCCGAAGCGGGAAAATCTTCGTCCATGATCTTGGTTTCCTGCAGACACAGCACATCGGGGTTTTCATTTTTCAGCCACTCCAGCACCTGGGGCAGGCGCACGCGTATGGAATTCACGTTCCATGTCGAAATTTTCATATATTCATGGAGATTTTATCGGCCAGTGCACAGGGCTGAATTCTGCATGGTCCGTTTCCGGGGTTCATGGCCGGATATCGGCCGGAATTTTATGCATCGAATCTATTTTTTGCCACGAAGCTCAGATGATGGCACTCAGGTCTTCACCAGTGCTCAAAGACAGCCTCCACAGTTTGTAGCGGTACATGGGGGATTGTTCCGACCACTGACGTCGTTCTGACCGCAGCCACCAGTATGTCGCACTTTCCTTGTTTAGCGGAAAACCGTGGCTGCCTTGGTGGAAATAGTCGGCGAGGAGGCGGGAGGCGCTGCGATCTCCGGCGCTTCCCGCGGCCTGGAGCAGCTGACGTCCGTATTCCCTGTCTTTATTTATTCGGTAATCCTGCAAACAAGTCAGCGCCATAAGCCGGAGAATGGCAGCAGATCCCTCTCGCGGCAGTTTCCTGACCGGAAAGGCAAGGACGTGACTGGAATATTTACCGGTTTTCGCCTTGGCACCGCGCTTTGTCATTTTCCCGACTCTGCGGACAATCCTCCAGCGGATGAATTTCTCGTTTGGATACCGATATTATCACTGGCGGGAAATGAATGCTTCTTCATTCAGTCCGAATCAATATCAGTTGCGGGCAGGGCGATAGCCGGACTCACCAGAGTCAGAGGGGTTATCCTTGTCTTCTGCCTTTTTGGCAGATTCCGACTCTTTTACTTTCGGATACCCTGCCGCATCCAACTCGCCTTCCAGCAAGGATTCCAGGTAGCCTTTCATGACTTTGGTGCCCACGATGATGGTCGGCACTGAGAGAGAGCCGGATTTTTCCTTGAGCTCCTCCTGCAATTTGACGTCGCTTTCCACATTTTTTTCCGCATATGGCACCTTGCGCTTGTCCAGGTACAGACGAGCCAAATCGCAGGAGGCGCATTTTGGCGCGCTGTAAAGAATCACGGGGACATTCGACTCTGGCTTATCCTGGTCACTGACGGATCTTGCCGCAGCGCGCACTGTTTTTTCTTCAACGCGATAACCGCTGCCCTCGGGCGGCGGTTGATCGTGGTACGAAACCCGCCCCTGACTGTCCACCCATTTGTAAAGTGTCCCGGCCTGCGCCGTGGACAGACCAGCCATGGCCAGCACCATGAAAAGATATGAGGAAAAGTGTCCCATGCGTCAAACCCTCAGATACATGCCACCCGATCGTTTGCGGATGGATTCGCGCAACCACCGAATCCCGGCGGCGAACCCTATTCCCAGCATAGCAAATGAAATCCCGAGCCACAGGTAACTGATTCGAAAACCGGTATCCGTCGTACCCGGCTTGACGAGTGGAGATTTATCGGCAACGGCGGCTGGGGGCGGGGCTGGTGTCGGTTTTTCTGCGAGGTTTTTCTCCAGTTCCTTTATTTTTCCAGCCTGCTCGGCAATGGTCGTTTGGGCCTTCTTGAGCTGTGCTTGCGCTTCGTTGACTTGCGTGCGACTTGTTGCCAGTTCGTCCTGGAGCCTGGTGTGTTGCAGGCGCGCGGGCGGTTCGGTCGACAGATAACGTGTCTCGATCCAGCCTTCCGCGCCCTGGGAATCGCGCACGCGCGTGAGCTTATCGAAGCGTTCGATGATTTCCAGCGGTGTGCCGGTTTCGACGGTTTTCACGATGGCACTGGTCTCGGGGATTTCGGCACGCAGTCCGATGCGTATCCGCTCGGCGATATAGACGGTTTCCGCTCGGGCGGCGAAGACCGTGCCCAGCAACACCAGCCCCATCATGACTCGTTGACTTCCTGTCATCGATTATCCCTTTAAGCGGCCAAGCCAGAATGTCTCAGTAGCGCATCGATTTTCGGTTCGCGTCCGCGGAATTGGATGAACAGTTCCATGGGTTCGCGCGAGCCCCCCTGCTCCAGAATATTCTGCAGGAATTGCATGCCGGTGGCACGATCGAAAACACCGTTTTCCTCGAACTTGCTGAAGGCGTCCGCCGACAGCACTTCGGCCCATTTGTAACTATAGTAGCCGGCCGCATAGCCGCCGGCGAAAACGTGGGAAAAGCCATTCTGGAAGCGGTTAAACGCCGGGGGAATCACCACCGCCACCTCCGCACGCACTTCATCCAGCAATTGCTGCACGGTTTTGCCGGCATCGGAGTCGTAGGTACTGTGCAGCCGCATGTCGAACAGTGAGAACTCCACCTGGCGCACGAACTGCATCCCGGACAGAAAGTTTTTGGCGGCAATCAATCTGGCATAGAGATCGTCCGGTATCTTTTCGCCGCTCTCGAAATGCCCGGCGATAAGCTCGAGCGCCTCGCGCTCCCAGCACCAGTTCTCCATGAATTGGCTCGGCAGCTCGACCGCGTCCCAAGCCACGCCGTTGATACCCGCCACACCGACATAATCCACACGAGTGAGCATGTGATGCAGGCCGTGGCCAAATTCATGAAACAGCGTGATGACTTCATCGTGCGTGAACAGCGCTGGCCGGCGTCCCACGGGCGGAGTGAAATTGCACACCAGAAACGCCACCGGCACCTGCACCCCGCCGGCGGTGCGCTTGCGAGTGATGCAATCGTCCATCCACGCGCCGCCACGCTTGTGGGCGCGCGCATACAGATCCATGTAGAAGCGCCCGCGCACCTCGCCCTCGGCGTCACGGATCTCGAAGAAGCGCACGTCCGGGTGCCACACTTCGATCCCTTTTACATCTGTGATCTTCAGGCCATACAGGCGCTCAACCACCTCGAACATGCCGGGCACCACTTTCGTTTCCGGGAAAAATGGGCGTACATCCTCCTGTGACAACCGGTACTTCGCCTGCTGCCGCTTCTCGGAATAATACGCGACATCCCAGGCCTCCATCCGTTCTACGCCTTGCTCGGTGCGGGCGAATTGCCGAAGTTCATCGAAATCCTTTTGTGCCGCTGGCTTCGCACGCTGTGCCAAATCGCCCAGGAAATTTATCACTTCTGGAACTGTCCGGGCCATACGCGTCTGCAGCGCGTATTCGGCGTAATTTTCAAATCCGAGCAGCCGTGCCGCTTCGCGCCGCCGCTTCAGCAATTCCACGATCAACTCGCTGTTGTCCCATTTACCCGCCGTGGGACCCTGGTCGCTGGCGCGTGTGACGAAAGCCTCGTACATTTGCCGGCGCCGTTCGCGGTCATCGGCATACGTCATGAAGGCGATGTACGACGGCCCTTCGAGGGTGAAGCGCCAACCTTCCCGATTTTTCTCCTGGGCGTCCTGTCGGGCCATGGCACGCGCGGACTCGGGCAGGCCTGTCAGGTCTTTTTCATCGGTGATATGCAGCTCCCACGCCTCCGTGGCGTCGAGCACGTTTTCGGAAAATTTGCTGTGCAGGGCCGCGAGCTCCTGCATCAAGGCCTTGAAACGCGCCTTGGGCCCGGGCGGCAGTTCCGCGCCGGCGAGGCGGAAATCCCGCAACGTGTTTTCAATGATCTTTTTTTGCGCCTGCGTCAGTTGGGCAAACTCGGCACTGGCCGCGATCGCCTTGTAACCGGCATACGCCCGCTCGTCCTGGGCCAGTTCCGTGTAATAGTCGGTGATCTTCGGCAGCCCGGCATTGTATGCCGTGCGCAGTGCCTCGCTGTCCATGACCGCGTGCAGGTGCGCCACCGGCGACCATAGGCGCGCCAGCCGCTCGCGCATATCCTCGATCGGCTGGGCGAAACTGTCCCAAGTGACGGATCCGCCGCCCACGAGCAACTGTTTCAGGGTGCGGCGGTTTTCGGCCAAGACGTGATCCAGCGCCGGTTCGACATGCTCCGGAAGAATCGCGCCGAAACGGGGCGGACCGGTGAGATCGAGCAGGGGATTGTTTGCCGGAGAGATGTTTTCCATGTCGATCTATTATAACGTGCCGCCGTGACGACTGCTCCCGACTCCCCGACGCACCCGTACGATGCGCTCACGCCCGAGATCATTCTTGAGGCCGTGGAGCTCTATGGCGTGCGCTGCACCGGCGGCCTGCTAGCGCTCAACAGCTACGAAAACCGTGTCTACCGCGTGGATACGGAAGACGGCCCAGCCTCCGTCGCCAAGTTCTACCGCCCGGCCCGTTGGGAAGAGGCGGCGATCCTCGAAGAGCATGCGTTCGCCCATCAGCTGGCCGAGCACGAAATCCCGGCCGTGGCTCCGCTGGCACGCGAGGATGGCCGCACGCTCAGCCACCATGGCGGTTTTCGATTTGCGGTGTTTCCGTGGCAGCCGGGGCGCGCCCCCGAATTGAACTCCAATGAGGACCGCGCCCTGCTGGGGCGCTACCTTGGCCGCTTGCACCGGTTGGGCGCGGCGGAATCCTTCCGCCATCGCGCGCGCCTGGGCATCGAGGAATTCGGCCATCGTTCCGTGCGCTATCTGCGGGAGCACAACGTCGTTCCGGAGGAATTGCGCGAGCCCTTCTTCGCGATCACGGAATATCTTTTCCCGCCCATCGAGACCGCCTTCCATGCCGCCGCCGATGCGGCGTGGATTCGTTTGCACGGTGACTGCCATCTTGGCAACATCCTCTGGACCGACACCGGCCCGCATCTCGTGGACTTCGATGATTGCCTCGCCGGCCCGGCGGTGCAGGATTTGTGGATGTTGCTCTCGGGCGGTCGCGAGGAAATGGAACTGCAATTGGCCGACGTGCTGTCCGGCTACACCGAGTTCATGGAATTTAATTCTGCCGAGCTGCGGCTGATCGAGCCCCTGCGCACGCTACGCATGCTGCGTTACATGGCCTGGCTGGCCGAGCGCTGGGACGATCCGGCCTTCCCGCGCAACTTCCCGTGGTTCGCCACGCGCCGCTACTGGGAGGAGCAGGTGCTGACGCTCAAGCAGCAAGCGGCAGCACTGGATGAATTGCCGCTGGCGTGGATGGCCTGACGCGCCGATTTTTCCCTATAATCGCAACCATGGCCATCCGTCCTTACAAAAACATCGTCCCTACCATCGGGCCCCGGGTTTACATAGATAACGCCGCCAGCATCATCGGCGATGTTGTGATCGGTGCGGACACTTCCATCTGGGCCATGTGCTCGGTGCGCGGCGATGTAAATGTCATCCGCATCGGGGCGCGCACTAACATACAGGACGGCAGTGTCCTGCATGGCACGCACGAATACGAGGGTGTGCCGGGGGGCTGGGCCGTGGTGGTCGGCGACGACGTCACCATCGGCCACATGTGCAGCATCCATGGCTGTACCATTGAGTCGCGTTGCCTCATCGGCATGGGCTCGGCCATTCTCGACGGCGCGGTGCTGCGCAGCGGTGTATTTCTCGGCGCCGGCAGCCTAGTCACCGAGGGCAAGGAGCTGGAAGGCGGTTCTCTGTGGGTGGGCCGGCCGGCGAAACGGATACGGGAACTAACTGAAGAAGAAAAGGCCTGGTTCGATTATTCCGCCAGGCATTATGTCGATCTTAAGAACGACTATCTGAAATAAATCTCTGCCTTCAGCCTCTTTTTCGTAGCTGCTGAATGACGGGCCGGGTATCCGGCCGCGCGCCGCGCCAGAGGAGGTAAGACTCCGCGGCTTGTTCCACCAGCATGCCGAGACCGTCCGCGGCGATGACTGCACCGTGCAGCATTGCCCATTCGAGGAACGGCGTCGGTTTGTCGCCGTACATCATGTCGTAGGCCACCGCGTTGTTGGCGAAGAGATTCACCGGCAACGGCGGCATTTCGCCTTTGAGGCTGGCACTGGTGCCGTTGATCACCACATCGAAACGCTTGCCGACGAGATCATCATAACCGATGGCCTCGACCTTGCCGATCGGCGCGAAAGTCTGGGCCAGCTCCTTTGCTTTGGGCACCGTGCGGTTGGCGATGACAAGCAGAACGGGATTTTGCTTGAGCAGCGGACCGAGCACGCCGCGCACGGCGCCACCCGCGCCGAGCACCAGAATTTTTTTTCCGCGCAGGACAACATTCAGGTTCTTGGTGAGGTCGTGCACCAGGCCGGTGCCATCGGTGTTGTCGCCGAAGATTTTTCCATCCGGTTCGAAGCGGATGGTATTGACCGCCCCCGCCAGCTTCGCTCGGTCGCTCAGATTGTCGGCCAGCTTGCAGGCCTCGAGTTTGAACGGCACGGTGATATTGAATCCCTTGCCGCCCTCCGCGCGGAACTGCTCCACGGCGTCCGCGAATCCGTCGGTATCGACCCATAAAGCGGTGTATTCGATGTTGTGACCGAACTGGTGCGCAAACTGCTTGTGAATCGCGGGCGATTTGCTGTGGGCGACGGGATTGCCCATCACCGCGTAACGCGCCGGGGTCGTGTTTTTTTCCGCCTTGGTGGCCACTTTTCGATCCTGAACTTGCATGCGCCGCCTATTCTAGGCTATTGCCCGCCTGACGGCACGCACACCTACAGGAGCATGAAGGCCAGGAACGATAAGTAACAAAGACCATTGAAAAAGAGATGCACCGGCCGGAGGTGGCCACGGCGCGTCATGAGCAGCAGATAAGAACTCGCCACCAGCGTCAGGATCACGCCCGCCAACACCTCCGGGCGCGGTTCCCATGGCGTGAGCAAGATGCCGAGCGCCGGCAGCAGCGAGCCCTGAAACACCATGGCGCCGGTGATGTTGCCGAAGGCGAGCGTGTCCTTGCGCCGGCGGATCCACAGGATGCTGTTCACCTTCTCTGGCAATTCGGTCGCGACCGGCACGATCAGGAGTGACAGCACCAGCGCCGAGAGCCCGAGCCAGACGGACAGTTCCTCGACTCCCTGCACGAAACCGTGGGCGCCGAGGATGATCAGAACCAGGCCGATGGCGAGTTGCAGCAATATCGTGAACATGTTTTCCGGCACGCCGATGCGTCCGAACAGCCGCACCAGAAACAGCGGCTCGCTGGCGGCGGTGCCGTGGCCGTCGGCGACGAGCTTGGCCGAGGCGCGGATGGTGAGCATGAGGTAGATGAAGTACACCAGCACCAGCGAAATCGCAATCATGGCGCGTATCCACATCGATTGATGCGGCACGAATATGGCGACGGTGCTCAGACCGAACGCCAGCAGAAACCACTTCAGATCGCGACGCAGGCCGGTGCGTTCGGGATGCAGTTCATCCGACCAGCCGCGCTTGTGGATGGCAAACAACGCCATCAGGCACATCGTCAGCGTCGAAAGCATGAGCGGCGCACCGAGGATCGCGCCCACACCCACTTCCTCGCGCACCTGCTGCGTGCTCGCGGTCGAGAGGATGGCCACGACCGGCACCATGGTCTCGGGCAGGGCGGTGCCGACCGCCGCGAAGATGGAACCGGTCACGCCTTCGGAGATTTTCAGGCGTTCGCCGAGATGTTCGAGGGCGTTGGTGAAGGTCTCCGCGCCGATCAAGATGATCAGCAGCGCGATCAATAGCAATCCTAAAGTCATGTCCGGGGTTCTCGGTTCTTTCTTATTGGCTATCCGGGAGGACGGGTTTCAACGAATGCCGGGCGCGCGCTGATGCCGGCGAGCCACTCTCCCAGTCGCGGATGCCGGCCGCGCCAGTCGTGCGGGTAACGAAAGTCGGTGTACTCCAGCGCCACACCCATGAAGAGATCCGCCAGCGTGAAACGGTCCGACATGAGCCAGGGTCCTTTGGGCAGGTGCTGCGTAGTGAATTCTATGGCGCGCGTTATTTTCTCCTCCTGGCGCCGAATATTGTCGGCGGACTGCTGCGCGGCCGGGCGGCGCGATTCGAGCAGGCGGATCACCACGGCGTCCAGCAGGCCGTCGGCCAGTGCCTCCCAGTGTAACGTTTCCCAGCGCGCCTCGCCGGCGGCGGGCAGCCAGGCGGGCGGCTTGAGTGCATCGAGGTATTCGACAATCACCGGGGAATCGAACAGCACCGATTGGTCATCGCGCACCAGCACCGGCACCTTGCCGAGCGGGTTGAGTGCGGGCACCGGACTGTCCGCGACCCAGGCATCGGCCACGACGAATTCGCACGGGACTTTCTTTTCCTGGATCAGGATGCGGGCCTTGCGCACGTAAGGCGACGTCAATGAACCGTAAAGTTTCATCTCATCACGTTCCGTAGTATTGCCACAGCAGCCCGGCGAACACCGCCGCACCGAACCAGTTGTTGTTCAGAAAGGCGCGAAAGCAACCGTCGCGCTCGCGCTCACGGATCAGGTGTTGCTGGTAGAGTGCCAACCCCAGCGCCACCGTCAGGCCGGCATAATACCCTAAACCGAGATGGGCGAGGGTACCCACCATCGCCAGCAGAACGATTGTCACCATATGAAAAAGAAAGATCATCACGCGATCATGGCGGCCGAACAGGATGGCGGTGGATTTCACGCCGACCTTGAGGTCGTCCTCGCGGTCGACCATGGCATAGGCGGTGTCATAAGCCACGGCCCAAAAAACATTGGCGGCAAACAGCACCCAGGCGAGCGGCGGCACGCCACCGGTCTGCGCGGCAAAGGCCATGGGGATACCCCAGCCGAAGGCCGCGCCGAGATAGAACTGCGGGAGTTGGGTGTGGCGCTTGAGGAAAGGGTAGGTCGCGGCCAGAAACGCCCCGGCGAAGGAAAGCAGGATCGTCAGGCGGTTGAGCGTGAGCACCAGCGCGAACGCGATCAGGCACAGCAGGGCAAACAGCGCGAGCGCTTCGCGCGAACTCACCCGCCCCGCGGCGATCGGCCGGTCGCGTGTGCGCGCCACGTGCGGGTCGAAATGACGGTCGGCGTAATCGTTGATCACGCAACCGGCGGAGCGCATCAGCACCACGCCCGATACAAACACGAGCACGACATGCCCACCGGGACTGCCCGCTCCGGCAATCCACAGCGCCCACAATGTCGGCCACAGCAACAGCAGAATGCCGATCGGCCGATGCAACCGCATCAGCATCGCATATTCCCTGAGCCGTGATGCCATTATTGTTGTTAAAAGTCGGCGATGGCCGAAAGAAAGAATTCGCACACCAGCAGCGGTTTGCCGCCAACCCGGAACAATGAGCGTCGTCCCCAGATCATTTTGGGTTTGTCGCACAGTTCGCGTGTCGCCAGTTGATAGAGCCGGTCCCAAGGCATGAGACAGGCAATCTCCACTTCGCCGCGCTTCATGGACGGATCGGCAAACAGCATGGCCCCCAGGGAACGCGCGCCCAGCGTCGTGAACCGGTGGGATTTTCTGACAATCGTCTGCGGCGGAATGATGGTGCGCGCATACACCCAAGGCGTGTCGCCGCACATGAGCTGCACCTGACGGACAATGGCACGGGTGCCTGACCGCATGTCGAGGGCCTCGGCCTCGTTGCGCAGCGGACGCGCCCGGCGCTGATCCAAAAGCCGCACATAAAAATTCCCGCGACAATGATTAATAATGCGCTCCGTGAGCGAAGCCGGGTCAAGCAGCCACGGCAGGTATTTTTCCGGGACACCGGAGCGAATTACACGGTGCACCGGACGCCACAGCGGCTCGGCGCGCCAATGCAAAGCTGTGCTCAAGGTGGACATGGAAAATGCGGGCCAATGCAGTCAGGGAGCGGAATGCTAACAGAAACTTACATGAGGGTCAGGGCAAGGACATTATTTTGTAGTATTCGGGAAAGTGCATGACCCTTTCCCGTGAACTACTCGAGACATACTATTATCGGGAAAGTGCATGACCCTTTCCCGTGAACTACTCAATTTATACGCGGCCGTATTCTTCCGCGCTCCCCAGCCAACGCCGCACGATAGGCTCGACGCGATCGGGGTATTCCTGCAATACCAGTTCAGCAACGCTTTGCACACGCGGCAGCAGCGCGCGGTCGCGTAGCAGGTCGGCGATATGAAACAGCGGCATGCCGGCCTGACGCGTGCCGAGCAACTCCCCCGGCCCGCGCATTTCGAGATCGCGCCGCGCAATCTCAAATCCGTCGCTGGTTTCGCGCATCGCCGCCAGCCGGGCGCGCGCCATCTCGGAGAGCGGGGGCTGGTACAGCAGGACGCAATGGCTTTCCGCCGCGCCGCGTCCGATGCGCCCACGCAGCTGATGCAGTTGCGACAGGCCCAGCCGTTCGGCGTTCTCGACGACCATGAGCGAGGCATTCGGCACGTCCACGCCGACTTCGATTACGGTGGTGGCCACCAGCAATTGAATCTCGCCGCGCTTGAATGATGCCATGATATTTTCCTTCTCCGCCGGTTTCAGGCGGCCGTGTATCAAGGCGATGCGCAAGTCAGGCAATGCCTTGCGCAGTGCCTGCTCCATATCCGTTGCCGTTTCCAACTCCAAAGCCTCTGACTCTTCGATCAACGGGCACACCCAAAAGGCCTGACGGCCGGCGGTACAGGCGTCGCGGATGCGGCTGACCACGTCGACACGGCGCGCCGATGGCAGCGCCACGGTTTCAACTGGTTTACGGCCCGGCGGTAGTTCGTCGATCACCGACACGTCGAGATCGGCATACAGGCTCTGCGCCAGCGTGCGCGGAATGGGGGTGGCGGTCATGATCAACTGATGCGGCCGGCGCGCGCCTTGGCGGCCCTTCTCGCGCAGTGCGAGACGTTGATGCACACCGAAACGGTGCTGCTCGTCGACCACGATCAATCCGAGATCGGCAAATTCCACGCCCTCCTGAAACAGCGCCTGCGTGCCAACCGCAATGGCGGCCCGGCCCGATCCAATTCTCTCGAGTACGTCCTGCCGCGCGTGGCCATTGAGCTTGCCGGAAAGACCCACGACTGAAATGCCGAGTGGCTCGAGCCATCCGGTAAAATTTCGCAGGTGCTGATCGGCCAGCAGTTCGGTCGGCGCCATGATGGCCGCCTGCAAGCCACTTTCAACCACGCCAAGACCCGCGCAGGCGGCGACGATGGTCTTGCCCGATCCGACATCGCCCTGCACCAGGCGCTGCATCGGGTGCTGCTGCCGCAGGTCGTGCAGAATTTCCCCGAGCACGCGTTGCTGGGCGCGTGTCAGCTGAAACGGCAGGCGCGCCAGCAATTGATGCGTCAGCCCCCCATCACCCGTGATGGGGGGCGCCGCTTCCATTTGCACCCGTGCGCGCAAACGTTTGAGGCTCAAGTGATGCGCCAGCAGCTCCTCAAAAGCCAGGCGCACGACCGCGGGATGTTTTCCCTCCGCCAGCAGCTCCACGGGCGTGTGCGGGGGCGGCCGATGCACCAGCGCCAGCGCTTCCGTGAGTGTCGGGAGTTTCAGTTCCTGCAACACAGCCGGCGGCAGCCATTCGTGTATTTTATCGAGATGCATTTCCAGTGCTTGACGCGCGATTTTGCGCAGGCTCAGCTGGTGTACGCCCGTGGTTGCCGGATACACCGGCGTCAGGTTTTCCTCGGCCTTGGGGGCTTGCGCGCCATCGGTGAATTCATACTCGGGATGAATCATCTCGACCCCGGCCGGGCCGAAGCGCACCTGTCCGAACAGCCGCAGGCGCCGGCCGCGCGCGAGGTTCTGCTGCTGGATCGCGTTGAAATAAAAAAACCGCAGATGCAGGTGGCCGGTGCCGTCGCTCACGCGACAGATCAGGCTGCGCCGCCCGCGAAATACCACGTCCGCCAGCTCGATCTCACCTTCCACCACCGCCTCCCTGCCGGGCCGCAAGCTGCCGATAGGCAGGAGACGGGTACGATCCTGGTAGCGCAGCGGGAGATGGAACAGGACATCCTGCACGGTGTGCAGGTTGAGGCGCTTGAGCTTGTCCGCGAGTTTCGGGCCAACGCCCTTGAGAGCGGTTAGCGGCAGGGAGGCGATGTCCATATCATTCGAAACCGTGACAGCACCCGGACATGGACGGCGTTATCGGCAGGTAGATCAGCGGCGGCCTTTTTTCTTTTTGCCCCGTGGCTTCCCGGATTTAGGCGATGAAGCGATTTTCTCCAAAACCATTATTGCGTCCATCTCCACGGCCGCGCCCTTGGGCAGCGACGCCACGCCCACGGCCGCGCGCGCCGGATAGGGCTCGCGGAAATACTGCGCCATCACCTCGTTCACCTGCGGGAAATGCGACATATCGGTGAGATACACGTTCAGTTTCACCACGTCCTGCAGGTTCCCACCGGCGGCCCGGGCCACCGCGCCCAGGTTTTCGAACACACGCCGGATCTGCGCGCGCATGTTGCCGCTTTCCAGCGCCATGGTCTCCGCCACCAGCGGGATTTGGCCGGCGAGATAAACGGTGTTGCCGGATTGCACGGCCTGGGAATAGGTCCCGATGGCCGCCGGCGCCTTGTCGGTTTTGATTGTTTTACGCGTCATTTCCGTTTCCTGTCATTTAGCCTTTCTTGCGAATGATCCGGACCACCGACTCGAGCGAGCGGATACGACGCATGATGTGCGCCAGGTGCACGCGGTCGCGCACCTCGACGGTGAAGTTCATGGCGGAGTACTGGCCGTCACGGTCGTCGAAGGAAACCGCGTCGATATTCGCCTCCTGATCGGCGATAACCGCCGCCACGGACGCGAGCACGCCGCGCTGGTTTTTCGCCTCGACCCGGAAGTACACCGGGTACACACCCTTTATGTCCTTTTCCCATTGCACGTCAATCCACTGCTCCGGGTGCTTGCGGTAACGCACCACGTTCGGACAGTCCTCGGTGTGCACCACGATGCCGCGCCCGGCGGTGAGGAAACCAAGAATGGGATCGCCGGGGATCGGACGGCAGCAGCGCGCGTAGTTGACCACGACGCCTTCGGTCCCGTGGATGGCCAGCACCGGTTCCTTGGGCCGCTGGCTGCGGCGGCGGAACAGCCGCCGGAAGCGACTGGCCTCGTCTTTTTCGGTTTGCGGGATCAGTTGGCGCGCCACCACCGAGGCCAAGCGGTTGCCAAGCCCGATCTCGCCCAGCAGGTCGTACCAGGTCTTCAGCTTGAGTGTCTTCAGCAGTGTCTTGCGGGAGTCCTCGGAGACTTTCTCCAAATCGGCACCGAGGTCCTCCAGCGCTGTGCCAAGCAGACGGTCGCCGAGCTTGGCCGATTCATCGACCTTCTGGTTCTTGAGAAAACTGCGGATGTGCGCGCGTGCCTTGCTGGTGACGACATAATTGAGCCACGCCGGGTTGGGACGGCTGGTCGGCGCGGTGATGATCTCGACGTGATCGCCGTTGCGCAGGGTGGTGCGCAGCGGCACCAGCTGGTGATTGACCTTGGCGCTGACGCAACGATTGCCGATGTCGGTATGCACATCGTAGGCGAAATCGATAACCGTGGCGTCGCGCGGCAGTTTCTTGATCTCGCCGTTGGGCGTGAACACGTAGACCTCGTCCGGAAACAGATCCACCTTGAGGTGCTCCAGGAACTCGCGCGGATTGCCGGCTTTTTGCTGGGTATCCAGCAGATCTTTGAGCCACTGCAGCGCGCGTTGCTGCGCCGGATCGGCGCCGCGTTCTCCGCTTTTGTACAGCCAATGCGAAGCGACACCGGCCTCGGCCACGCGGTTCATCTCGTGGGTGCGAATCTGCACCTCCAGGGAAACACCGAACGGGCCGAACACCACGGTGTGCAGCGACTGGTAGCCGTTGGCCTTGGGGATGGCGATGTAATCCTTGAACCGCCCGGGGATGGGTTTGTAGATATTGTGGATCGCGCCGAGCATGCGGTAACAGGTGTCGGCCCTGTCCACAATTACGCGAATCCCATAGATGTCGTACACCTGGTCGAACGAAAGGTGCTTCTGCTCCATCTTGCGGTAAACACCGTACAAGCTTTTTTCACGTCCGGTTACCTCGGCTGACAATCCCTCAAGTTCGAGCTGGCTGACAATGGCGGTACGGATTTTTTCGACGATCGCCTTGCGGTTGCCGTGGCGCTTACGCACCGCGTCGTTGATGATGCGATAGCGCAGCGGGTAGAGCGCGGAAAAACCAAGGTTGCCCAGCTCCGCCGCCCACTGGCGCACACCGAGGCGATTGGCAATCGGTGCGTAGATATCGAGCGTTTCACGCGCGATGGCGCGGCGGCGCTCGGGACTGAGTACCTCGATGGTGCGCATGTTGTGCAAACGGTCGGCGAGCTTGATGAGGATGACGCGGATGTCGCTCGCCATGGCGAGCAGCATTTTACGGAAATTCTCCGCCTGCGCTTCTTCCTGTGACTGGAACTCGATGCGGGTGATCTTGGAAACGCCGTCGACCAGCGCGGCGATATCTTCGCCGAAATCGTCGGCGATGTGTTCTATTACGGTGGGTGTATCTTCGATAACGTCATGCAGGATCGCCGCAGTGATACTTTTGGCGTCGAGGTGCATCTCCGCCAGAATGCGGGCGACCTCGATGGGGTGGTAGATGTAGGGCTCGCCGCTGATACGCCGCTGCCCGTCGTGAGCCTCGGCGCCGAACAGGTAAGCGCGATATACATCAGCAACGTCCCGGGGCTCGAGATAGGATTCGAGTATGGTGCACAGGTCACTGATCTGAAACCGCTCGCCGGGGCTTCCGGACGACGGATCAGACTTCGGTTCCGCCCTCTTTGCTGGGGGCCGGGCTGATGTCGAGCCCGCCTGTTTGCGTTTGGTCGGCTGTGATTTCATTGGCCTTGAGTCCGGCTGGCAGTGCTTCCTCTTCCAGGATGGCGTTGGTCACAAAACCATCGGCGATCTCGCGCAGCGCGATGACCGTGGGTTTGTCGTTTTCCCGGGGAACAAACGTATCCGCACCGGCGAGTAGTTGGCGCGCGCGGCGCGTGGCCACCAGCACCAGCTGGAAGCGGTTATCGACGTTGTCCAGACAATCTTCTACGGTGATACGGGCCATACCAATACCTCTATCTTTGAATAAGGAAACGCGGTTTCGCCGCAGGGTTTTACATAAAACTAAAGCACGCGCCCCGACTCCTGCCAGAACCGGGACGGGTCAGGAACAGATGCTGTACTGCATCTTACTGATATAGGGCGGTTTTTGCCACTTGGCCCGTTGCTAGCCTCCGGAGAGCAAGGCATTTATATCCACCCGGACCGGCCGCGGGCGGCCTTCCCCGCGGAT
>JANLIC010000013.1 GCA_024654125.1 Sulfuricaulis sp.
TGCAGATCTGGTAAATCGAGCCGCTGCCGGCGGCCAGCAGGCGCTTCATCGGAAATTCCGGCGAGGTATGCAGGTACAGCGTCTGGCCGTGCGGGAACAGCGGCCCGGTGTAGCGTGTAGCAAAGCTTGCCAGCATCGGGTCGGTGATGGCCGCGGTGGAAAGTATCGGCGTTTCCACTTCCAGCACGCCGCGTCTGGAAAAAAACGCCCGGATCTGTTCCAGCAGCCGAGCGCGGAGCTTCAGGACTTCCAGAGCGGCGGCGGGCCGCCAATCATCGGAAAGAGGCAAGTTGCAAGTCTCAAGTAGCAAGTGAAAGAAGTAGTATTTTATCCCTTGCCACTTGTAACTTGTCACTTGCTACTGCAGTCATGCGCGCGAGAGGTACTCGCCGGTACGGGTGTTCACCTTGATCGACTCGCCGTTTTGCACGAACAACGGCACGCGCACGACCGCGCCGGTTTCGAGAGTCGCCGGTTTGCCGCCGCCGCCCGAGGTGTCGCCCTTGAGTCCCGGATCGGTTTCGGTGACCTTGAGCACGACGGTATTCGGCGGTTCGACGATGAGCGGGATGCCGTTGAACAGTGTGATGATGCACACGTCCTGTTCCTTCATCCACTTGGCGTTATCGCCGATGGCCGCCTTGTCGGCGGCGAGCTGCTCGAAGGATTGCGGATTCATGAAGTGCCAGAACTGGCCGTCGTTGTAGAGGTATTGCATCTCCGCGTCCACCACGTCGGCGGCCTCGATGGTCTCGCCGGACTTGAACGTGCGTTCGATGGTGCGCCCGGTCTTGAGATTGCGAATGCGCACGCGGCTGAAGGCCTGGCCCTTGCCCGGCTTGACGAACTCGTTTTCGACGATCGATGCCGGGTCGCCATCGAGCATGACCTTGAGTCCGGCCTTGAATTCATTGGTACTATAAGTTGCCATCACACACCCACTATTGAAAGGAAGAATTTCACCAACTTTCCCTCTCCCGGAGGGAGTGGGAAAAGGATGAGGGGGTCTCCCCTCATCCCCATCGGTTCCTGCCGGGGTGCGCGAACATCTCGCGCACCCGTTCGGCGGCGCGGATGTCCCCCCGGACATCCGCGATTACCCCGCCTCACCTCCCGCAAGGGGAGAGAGAGCCCTCACCCCTTATTCTCTCCCACCAACGCGGGAGAGGGGGAGTCGGCGAGAACCTCTATTTTTCTTGGAGCCGTTGCATGCGGCGCACGCACTTGTTAATTTCGGAGCGCGCTATGATACCCAATACTTCCGAATTAAGGCAGGTGCCCACGTGGCAATCGCAGTTGGCACGCGCTATCAACGATCCCGTCGAGTTGCTTGCCGCGGTGGGCCTCGGTGAGGAATGGCTCCCGGCCGCCCGGGCCGCGGCGCGACTCTTTCCGCTGCGCGTGCCGCGCGAGTTCGTCGCGCGCATGCGCCAGGGGGACCCGCACGACCCCCTGCTGCGGCAGGTGTTGCCGCTCGCCGAAGAGTGTCTGACGGCGGCGGGCTTCGAGGCCGATCCGGTCGGCGATCTCGCGGCGATGGCGGTGCCCGGGGTGTTGCACAAATATCAGGGACGGGTCCTGCTGACGGTCACCGGCGCCTGCGCCGTGCATTGCCGGTATTGTTTCCGGCGTCACTTCCCCTACGCGGACGCCAACCCGGCGGCCGATCAATGGCGCACCGCCCTGGAATACATCGCCGGTGACAATTCGATCACGGAAATTATCCTGAGCGGCGGGGACCCGCTGACACAGAGCGACCGGCGTCTGTCGCAACTGGTTCGTTCCCTGGAGTCCATACCGCATCTGCGCCGTCTGCGCCTGCATACCCGCGTGCCGATTGTACTGCCGGATCGTGTCAACGAAGAAATGTTGGCCTGGATTCGTTGCACGCGGTTCAAGACGGTGATCGTGCTGCATATCAATCATGCGCGGGAAATCGACCACTCCGTGCGTTCAATGGCCAAGGCACTGAAGGCGGCAGGCGTGGAACTGCTGAATCAATCGGTGTTACTGCGTGGCGTCAACGACAGCCCGGAGACGCTGGCGTCGCTGAGCGAGCAGTTATTCGAAGTGGGGGTGCTGCCCTATTATCTTCACATGCTCGATCGGGTGCAGGGCGCCGCGCATTTCGAGGTAACGGATTCTGTCGCCAAAAGTTTGATGCGGGAACTCAGCAAACGCCTGCCGGGTTATCTGGTGCCGCGGCTGGTTCGGGAATTGCCGGGCATGCCGGGAAAAATATCTGTGATGTGATCGACGACAGCAATGGTTTTGCGCGCCGAATCAGTCACGTTCAACCTAACAGGGGCCGGGGACTCGAAGGAAATATTCAATGAATTCGCCATGCAATATATCGATCGCGTCATCCAAATTCCCGGCGGCTGGTTCAAGATCGAATATTTGGTCGCGTGCGTGGCCTTGACGCCATTCTGCGTGCAGGACGCCGCGCCCGGGGCTTTGAGATGACCGGGCTGTACCACAATTCACGCCGTCTGTCGGGGGAAATTGAGAAAAGCTGCCACGCAGCGTATGTATCCATGGATGAACTCCTGGAACGCGTCGATATTCTTACGGACCATACGCCGTATTCCCCCGCCCCCCATTGTCTGCTGGGCGCGAAGCAGATCGCAAAAATGAAACCCACTGCCATTCTGTTCAATACCGCGCGCGGCGGCGTCATCGATGACGTGGCACTCCTCGCCGTGCTGAAGCAAGGGACCATCGCCGGCGCGGGTCTGGATGTTTTCGAGAATGAACCGGCGTTGCATCCGTATTTCCAGGAACTCTTTCATGTTGTATTGACTCCCCACATCGCCAACTCCTCGGAATCCACGCGCCGACGCATGGCGATGCTGGCGGCGGAAAACCGAGTGGTGGCACTGACAACCGGCCAGCCGCCCAATCTGCTCATTGATCCGGCACGGCTCCCGAAAAAATAAGGACGGCGGGTAACAAATGCGCTCACAGGTTTTGTCAGAGTACAGATGCGCCGGATCAATGAAAAAATTCATGTGGATATTCAGATTATTGAAGCGCCTTCCCGGTTTCGATCGAAACGATAATCTGACCGTTCTCGTTGGACAGGCTCGGTACGGTCGTTGCCGTCTTGATAATCGGCTCGTCTGAATGGCCGAAGGCTTGCATCACCTCGGAGTGAAAGAGGCCCTGCACGGCCTGTCGGAAACGCGGTTCACCGGCGAAGACCTGGTGCGCGATTGTCTGATGCAAATTACTCGCCTCGATCCGAAAATCGAGGCTTGGGCCTGGCTCAAATCCGAAGTGGCGCTGGAGCGCGCGCGTGAGGCCGACCGTCATCGTAAAGCCGGCAAACACGGTGCACTACAGGGAATACCGGTGGGCGTAAAGGACATTATTGACGTGCAGGGTGTGCCGACGCGCATGGGCTCAAGCGCCTTCGAGGATTACCAACCGTCGATGTCCGCGCGCGTGGTGCGCCGACTGGATGAGGCCGGGGCGGTGATGCTGGGCAAGACCGTGACGGCGGAGCTGGCCTATACCGCGCCCGGGAAAACCCATAATCCGTGGAACTTGGCACACACGCCCGGCGGATCCTCAAGCGGTTCGGCCGCGGCGGTGGCGGCCCGGTTTGTTCCCGCCGCGATCGGGACCCAGACCAACGGTTCCGTCCTCCGTCCTGCGGCGTTTTGCGGCGTGGTGGGGTACAAGCCCAGTGCCGGAATTATTTCACGTGCCGGCGTGCTCCGATTCAGTCACACGCTGGATCAGATCGGAGTGTTCGCGCGCAACGTGCCGGACGCGGCGGCGGTGGCGAGCGCGCTGATGGGCTATGCGCAGGATGACCCGGACAGCCTGTCGGATTTTGCCGTGGTGCCGCAGGATCTCGATCCCAAGCCGATGTTCCAGCCACCGCGGCTCGCCGCCGTGCGCACCCCGGCGTGGTCGCTCGCCGAGGCCGGGCAGCAGGAAAATTTCACGCAGGTTATCGCGCAGCTTCGCCGCGCGGGCGCGGCCGTCGAAACCGCCGCACTCCCCGACGTCTTTGGCCAGGCGCACGATGTCCATCAAACGATCATGCAGTACGAGGGCGCGCGTTCGTTTTCTCATCTGCAAGCACGGCACCGTGATCGCCTGAGCAGCGACATGAACCGGTTGATCGATGAGGGCCTGCTGATATCCGAGTCCGCGTATCATGCGGCGCTGGAGAGCCGCACGCGCCTGCGCGGTGAGCTGGGTGAATTCATGAATCGCTACGACGCGGTACTCACTTTGCCGGCGCGCGGCGAGGCACCCGCGACGCTGACACACACGGGCGATCCCGTGTTTTGCACGATCTGGACATTGTGCGGCGCGCCGGCCATCACTCTGCCATCGGGTCTGGGGGCGCAGAGGTTGCCGCTTGGCCTGCAGCTGGTCGGCGGATATCTGGAAGATGCACGGTTGCTTCGGGTGGCGCAGTGGTGCAGCCTGCTGATCGGCTTCCGGCAAAATCCACCGGGAATCTAGCCGGTACCGCCGGGCTTTCATTCCGCCCTTTACACGTCCAGTTTTTCCTTTTTAACTTGTCGTCTTGGTCATCCATCCGCTCGTGGAGTAACACAATGTCAATGAAACTCGGATTTATAGGTCTCGGGATCATGGGACGTCCCATGGCGCTCAACTTGCGCCAGGCCGGTCACGCTCTGTGGGTGCACGGCCGCCGGCCGGTGACGATGAAAGTGCTGGTGGAAGCCGGGGCCCAGGCCTGTCACACGGTCGCCGATGTCGCCGTCAACGCCGATATCATATTTATCATGGTTTCGGACACGCCCGACGTGGAAAACATCATTCACGGCGAGGGCGGTTTGCTTCAGCGTCTGCGGCCAGGCCAGGTGGTGGTGGACATGAGCACCATCTCGCCGGCGGCCACACGCCGCCTCGCCCAAGCCTTGGAGGCGCAGGGCGTCGAAATGCTGGATGCGCCGGTCTCGGGCGGTGAGATCGGCGCGATCAATGCGGCGTTGTCCATCATGGTGGGCGGAAAGGAAAATACGTTCCGGCGGGTGAATCCGTTATTCGATGTGCTTGGCAAGAAAGTTGTGCACGTGGGCGACCATGGTGCCGGCCAGGTGGCCAAGGCCTGCAACCAGATCGTAGCAGGGCTCACCATCGAGGCCGTGAGCGAGGCGCTGACGTTCGCGCGCCGCAACGGCGTCGATCCCGCCAGGGTGCGCGAGGCGCTGATGGGTGGGTTTGCCGGCAGCAAGATTCTGGAAATCCACGGGCAGCGCATGCTCGACAACGACTTCAAACCCGGATTCACGGTCAAGCTTCACCAGAAGGATTTGCGTATCGTGATGGAGGATGCACACACGCTGGGCGTTGGTCTCCCGGGCGCGGCGTTGGTGGCGCAACATCTGAACGCGCTCATGGGATCCGGCGACGGCGAACTCGATTCCGCCGCCATCGTCAAGGTCATCGAAAGAATGTCCGGTTTCGGTTCAGCGCGCACGTGACTTCACGTTACCGGTGCCGATCATGAAACCGAATTCGTCACTGCGCGCAGCACTGTCCGCGCTGCTCGATGCGTTATCGATGTCCGAGCATTTGACGCCGCGCCTCGCGGTGCTTCGTACCCGGCTCGCGACGGAGCCGGACAGCAATCAGACCTGTGAATTTCTGGGCCAGATCACCATGATCGTCACCGAGGCCCATTCGGTGGCCGAGGAAAACCGGCGTGACCATGACGTTTTTCTGATTCAGTTGACGGAAAGCTTGCAGCAGATGGAAAAGATCCTGCAGGCGCCATTGCCGGCAACGGATGGTTCGCCGGCCCGTGAGCCCGCCATCCCGGAGACATTGGATGCGCGCTGGTTTGAGCAGGCGATACCCGTGCGCGCCATGGTCCAGGAACTGGCGAGCCGTGTCACGGTGTTGCGCCAGAATCTGGCGCAACAGGGTTTTCAGGCTCTGAATGACCCGCTGACGGGGATTGCCAACCGCCTGGGTTTCGAGCAACGGTTGCGTCAGGAATACGCCCGCTGGAAGCGCTATGCCTCGCCGCTGGTCGCGCAGATGTGGTGCGTGGATGGTTACGAATCCATCAGGCTACAACACGGCCGCCAGGCGGGCGATATGGTATTGCTGCGAGTCGCGCGCCTGATATCGGGCAACTTGCGTGAAACCGACTTCGTCGCCCGTTACGAGAATGAGAATTTTGCGGTAATCCTGCCCGAAACGCTTCTGGAGGGAACCCACGTGGTTGCCGAACGTCTTCGGAAAAAAATCAGCGCCTCCCGCTTTCATCACCAGGGCCAGGTGGTGTCCGTCACGCTGTCGTGTGGTTACGCCGCGCTCGAGGAGGGGGATACTGTACCGGCCCTGTTTCAGCGCCTGCACCAGGCGCTGGCGCGCGCCCGCACCGCCGGTGGTGGCGGTTACAGCGCGGGTTAGCCGCGGGTCTGTCGGCGGTGTTATCCGTTCCCGTGTTTTTATGACCGGCGGGGCGTTCTCGTCGCCCGGAGGAGTCCCCTGCTAGAATGGCGCGATGACCACGCGGACTGAGATTCTCAGGATGTTGTCCGACGGCGCGTTTCACTCTGGCACGGACCTGGGGAAAAAACTCGGCATCTCGCGCGCGGCCGTGTGTAAGAACATCCACCGCCTGACGCAATCCGGACTTGAAGTTCACCGCGTGACCGGCCGCGGTTACAAGCTCGATACACCGCTGACGTTGCTGGATCGCTCCCGGCTTCTGAAACTTCTAGGAGCCAAGGCAACGGAAATCCGCGACCGCTTGCATGTCCTGGATAAAGTGGAATCGACCAATCGCCATCTTGCCGCGCAGGTGGTGGATCGCCCCGATGTCAACGGCACGACGTGTATTGCCGAGGTCCAGTCGGGTGGCCGCGGCCGGCGCGGACGTTTCTGGGTCGCCACACCTTACGCTAACCTCATGTTGTCCATGGCTTGGCGTTTCCCCAGCGGGCCGGGTCTGGTTTCGGGACTGAGTCTGGCTGCCGGCGTGGCGCTGATACGCGCACTCGAGGAATTTGGTGTAACCGGTGTCGGACTTAAATGGCCGAATGATGTGCTATGGGAAAACCGCAAGCTCGCCGGGTTGTTGGTGGACGTGCAAGGCGAGGCGACCGGGCCGACGCGTGTGATTCTCGGTGTAGGCATCAACGGCCACATCAGCCGGGAAGATGTCGGGCGCATCGATCAGCCGTGGGTGGATCTTCAGGGCATCACCGGTGAAACGCCCGACCGCAATCGCTTGGCCGCGCTCGTGATGCGGCATCTCCTTGACATGTTCCATCTTTTCGACGGCAAAGGGTTGGCGCCGTTTCGCGACGAATGGCTGAAGCGTCACTTGTTTCATGGGCAGCGCGTGCGTGTGTTGCAGGGCGACCATGTGTTTGCCGGAACCGCCGAGGGTATCGATGAATCCGGCGGACTGATCGTCCGTCACGCCCGGCACAGGCAGGTGTTCCATTCTGGCGAAGTAAGCTTGAGGCCATCGAATTGAATCTTTTGGTCGACCTTGGCAACAGCCGTCTGAAGTGGACGCAACAAACCACCGGCCAGTGGCATGCCGAAGCCGTACCGCTCGACAGTGAAAAAAACATCGAGGTTCTGTTCGATAAAGTGTGGGGAAAAATCGCGGAACCTCGGCGGGTCGTGGTATGCAGCGTTTCCCACCCGGAAAGCGTGGATGCGCTCGGACAATGGACGCAGTCACGCTGGTCAGTCGCGGCGCATATCGTGCGCCCGCAAGCGGAGCAGCTCGGCGTGAAAAATCTCTACCGCCGGCCGGAACAACTGGGCGCCGACCGCTGGGCCGCGCTCATCGGTGCGCGCGGCTTAACCGCTTCGGCGGCCTGCGTCGTCGATGCCGGCACGGCCGTGACCGTAGATGCCTTGTCGGGCAAGGGTGAATTCCTCGGAGGTGCGATTTTCCCGGGCCTGAAACTTTTGCGCGAAAGTCTTGTGCGGGGAACGGTGGCCATCACGGCGGGGACTGGAGAGGCGTCAGACAGTCTGGGCCGCTCAATGGAAGATGGCATCGCCGCCGGGACTCTGTTCGGGCTGGCCGGGGCGGTGGAACGCTTGATCGAGGAATACCGCCGAACATTGGGGGGATCCATGAACATATTTATAACCGGTGGCGATGCGCCATGGCTCTCTCCACGCCTGCGTGTTTCATCTACACCGGCGCCAGACCTGGTGTTGAAAGGTCTGGCACGGATCGCGGATTCCCTATGAGGCTGAAATGGATCTTCGCCGCATTGGTGCTGGTCAATCTCGGCCTGTGGATGTGGGCTAGCTGGTACAAGGAATCGCCGGTAGAGGAAAGCCGTACTGCACGCGAGCCGGTAGCCCCGGAAAAAATGCGCCTAATAATCGAACCGGGCGCGAAGCTCGCGCCGCGCCAGGCACCGCTACCCACCAACGCGAATTTGACGACCGGTGCCGCGCCGGCCTGTTTCCATATCGGCCCGTTCTCGGACGCCGATATCGTGGCTCGGGCCGAGACCCGGCTCAATGAACTTGAGCTCACTTATTCCCGCCGCCAGGAAGAAGCCCGGACGATCACTGGATACCTGGTCTATCTCCCACCCCTGCCCTCCCTCGAGGCGGTGGATCGCCAGCGACGGGAATTGACGCGCTTGGGATTCAAGGATCACGCCCTGATGCAGGAGGAGGGCAAGCAAAACGCCATCTCGCTGGGCGTATTTACCGTCGAAGCCAATGCCGCCAGCCGTGTACGCGAACTGGCGGCCAGGAAAGTCCAGGCCAGGATGCAGCCGTTTGAACTGTCGCGTAAGCGTTTCTGGCTGGATGTGGCTGTCAATTCTCCTTCGGATGCATCGGACAAGCTTGGGCAAATCGACTGGGGAGAGAAAGATGTGCAGGTGCAGGAAATGGCCTGCCCGGCCGGCACGAATCTGCCAGCGGATAAGCATCGCGAACCGCGCGATAACGCGCCGAGCTGAGTGGTTGCCCCGGTGCGGGGGTATACTTACAATGCCGCGCTTTCGAAGTGTAAGAGCGCACGCGTAGCGCGCAACGGCTCGCCTCCCTCTCCCGCATAGCGGGAGGTGAGGCGGGGTATTCACGGACACACTTAACGTGTGTCCGTGCCGCCGAACGGGTGTGCCGAAGTTTGGCGCACCCCGGCGGGAAAAAAATGAGGGTGAGGGTGAGAGCGAGAGAAGAGATGTAGGTGAGGTGTGCTTGATCCCCTTCACCCCTCCCCCTTTCCTGCCAGGGGAGAGGGGGAGTCGGTCGGCTTCTGCCGACAGTGTGAAGCGCCATCGGCTTGAAGTCGGTGGTTAACTATCTTGCCCGCATAGCTCAGCTGGTAGAGCACCTGATTTGTAATCAGGCGGTCGGGAGTTCAAATCTCTCTGCGGGCTCCATTATTTCCAATATTATTATTTACTGAAAATGGAAAGAACCCCCGCTGACGCGGTCGTAACGGTCCGCCATTACTATCAATCGCTTTCGGCGCGCATGGCCGCGGTGCGCCAACGCCTGAGCGGGCCGCTGACGCTGGCAGAAAAAATTCTGTTCTCCCACAAGGTGGATTTGAAAGCGGAGTTGCCGGAACGCGGCAAGTCGACGGTTGGACTCAACCCTGACCGCGTGGCGATGCAGGATGCCACCGCGCAGATGGCGATCTTGCAATTCATGATCGCGGGTCGCGCCGAAACGGCGGTGCCGACGACGTTGCATTGCGATCACCTGATTCGCGCTAAAGTCGGCGCGTTCAAGGATCTCGAGATCGCGGAGAGCGCTAATAAAGAGGTGTACGAATTTCTTGCCAGCGCATCGAATAAGTACGGCATGGGTTTTTGGAAACCGGGTTCGGGGATTATTCATCAGGTGATCCTCGAACACTATGCTTTCCCTGGCGGTCTTATCATCGGCACCGATTCGCACACCCCAAATGCCGGCGGTTTGGGCATGCTCGCGATTGGCGTTGGCGGCGCAGACGCCGTGGATGTCATGGTCGGCCTGCCGTGGGAATTGCTGTGGCCGAAATTGATCGGCGTGCGACTGACCGGAAAACTTTCCGGTTGGACCAGCGGCAAGGATGTGATTCTCAGGCTAGCCGGAATGCTTACCGTGGCCGGTGGCACCAACAAGATCATCGAATATTTTGGACCAGGCACGGAATCGCTTTCCTGCACCGCCAAGGGCACCGTCACCAACATGGGCGCGGAGCTGGGCGCGACGACATCGCTGTTTCCGTTCGACAAGCGCATGGCTGACTATCTGCTCGCGACCGGGCGCGCCGAGGTGGCGAGTCTGGCCGCGAGCCTCGCGGAGCATCTGACCGCCGATGCGGAAGTGCTGACGCATCCTGAAAAGCACTATGACGAAATTATCGAAATCGATCTCTCGCAACTCGAACCGCATGTGGTCGGCCCGCACACGCCCGATCTGGCGCGTCCAGTGTCGCGTCTGGCGGACGACGTGAAATCGCACGGCTATCCGCCCGAGATCAAAGCCGCGCTCATCGGCAGCTGCACTAACTCTTCTTATGAAGACATCGGCCGTGCCGCGCACATCGCACGCCAAGCGAAAGCGAAGGGACTGAAGGCGCGCGTGCCGCTCATGGTCACGCCGGGGTCGGAACAAGTGCGCGCAACGATTGAACGCGACGGCATGTTGGCCGATCTCGAGGCCATCGGTGCCATGGTGCTGGCCAACGCCTGCGGACCGTGCATTGGGCAATGGGAGCGAACCGACATTGCCAAGGGGGAAAAGAACTCGATACTGACCTCGTACAATCGCAATTTTCCGAAGCGCAACGACGGCAACGCGAGCACGCATGCCTTCATCGCGAGCCCCGAGGTGGTGGTGGCCTATGCATTGTCCGGGAGGCTCGATTCGGATCCGATCCATGTAGGCGTGAAGCACGATGGACAGCTGTTCATGCTCGAGGCGCCAAGTGCTGTCGAGCTGCCGGCCAAGGGTTTTGATCCCGGGCGCGCCGGTTACGTGGCCCCGGTGGAGCAGGCGGCATCGGCCCGCGTCGTGGTAAATCCCAAGAGCGAGCGCCTCGCGCTGTTGGAGCCATTCGAGCCCGCGGACATGGTGGCGGGCTATCAGGACCTGCCAGTGTTGCTGAAGGCGCGCGGCAAGTGCACCACCGATCATATATCCCCCGCGGGTCCTTGGCTCCGGTTCCGTGGCCATCTCGAGCGCATCAGCGACAATATGTTCTCAGGGGCGGAAAACGCTTTCACCGACAAGCCGGGGACCGGTTTCAACGTCCTGACTGGCCAGGCTGGCGAAGAACTCCAAAAAATAGCCCGCGCCTACAAAGCCAAAGAACTGGGATGGGTGGCGGTGGGTGACCGGAATTACGGCGAGGGCAGTTCACGCGAGCACGCCGCCATGAGCCCCCGGTTTCTCGGATGCCGGACAGTGCTGGCGCGCAGTTTTGCCAGAATTCACGAGACCAACCTCAAAAAACAGGGGGTCCTCCCCCTAACGTTTGCCGATCCGGCTGACTACGACCGCATCCGGCGGGATGACCGAATGAGCTTTGTGGGCCTCGACAAATTGGCTCCCGGGCAGAAAGTCGAGGTCAGGATTACCCATGCTGATGACAGCCAGGAGGCGTTTTTTTCCCTGCACAGTATGACCCAGGACCAGATTTCCTGGTTCAGAGCTGGGGCTGCGCTGAATTTAATACGCAGCCAGGGGGGTGCCTGAGCAGCGACTGGGACCCCCTGACGGTGGATAACAACGGGGTACCGGGACTTTCATAAAACACATGAGTTTGTTTAAAAAATCAAGGATTTCGGTTGACAAGGCTGAGCCGCTCCCGCAAAATTTGCGGCTTCGTTTTTTTTCGGAGGGGTTCCCGAGCGGCCAAAGGGATCAGACTGTAAATCTGACGGCTCTGCCTTCGGTGGTTCGAATCCACCCCCCTCCACCAGGTTGGGGGCGGGCGAAATGCGCGGAGAAGAGCGAGGCGGGTTCATCTATCAACAAACATCCAAAGCGGGTGTAGTTCAATGGTAGAACCTCAGCCTTCCAAGCTGATGATGTGGGTTCGATTCCCACTACCCGCTCCAGTTCAGGCTGGGCTGATAAATTGCCCATATAGCTCAGTCGGTAGAGCACTTCCTTGGTAAGGAAGAGGTCATCGGTTCGATTCCGATTATGGGCTCCAGAATTATTGACGAAAGTTTTTAACATTTACGTTCAACTGACAGCGAGAAATAAAAGAGGCGTCCCGTGTCCAAGGAAAAATTCTCCCGCACCAAACCGCATTTGAACGTCGGCACCATCGGTCACGTCGACCACGGCAAGACCACGCTCACCGCGGCCATGACCA
>JANLIC010000038.1 GCA_024654125.1 Sulfuricaulis sp.
CCGGGCATCCTCGTAGGCCGCGGTGACCTCATCGGCCAGGGTGTGCACGCCCCGGTGTACGTTGGCGGTCCCTTCGCGGTAGACGCGGGTCACGGCGTCGATGACGCACTGCGGCTTCGGGGTAGTGGAAGCACTGTCAAGGTAGATAATGGGATGTCCGTCAATCTTGCGGCCCAGGAAGGGAAACTCGGCAGTGCGCCCGCAGGGGCACGGGGGATCCTGACGGATGCGAGCGAGATCGCCCACGTCGAAGCGCAGCAACATGGACCATGGATTGTCCAGCGTGGTAACGAGGATGCGGCCGACCGTCGCTTCGCCGTGATTGGCCCGCAGCGGCTGGATATCCACGTGGCATGTCGCCGTGTTCTGGTGAAATGTCCCAGCCTCACACTGGGTAAAGACATGCCCGGTTTCCGTCGAGCCATAGGAGCTGATCACGGGCACTCCGGGAAACGCCCGATGGATCTGGCGGTAGTGCAGGCGCGAAGGGAACTCGTAGGTGAGGACGATGCACTTCGGCTGGTGTAGTGCACGACCGGCCATTCGGCAGGTCCGCGCCAGAATGGCCAGGTACGCTGGGTCAGCCTCTATCACCTCCGGCTGAAAGGAGCCCAGTTCCTCCGCCATGCGCCGGATGTTCCGCTCGTCCCACGAGGTTGGATCGAGGGTCTGGTTCAGAAAGAGAACATTACCGACGATGCGTTCCTGCAGCGGCACTTCGCCAACGTGACACAGGTTACCTGTGCACAACGGCGTGGTGAGCACCGCCTCCCGGTGTGCGCTGCCGAAAACGCGGTGGAGCACCGGATGAAGACGGGCTGCCTCTTGCTCGGAACGGTCCCACCAAGCTTGATTCCAGACGACGGAGATGCGCTCCTCGGCGGTACCGCTCGTGCTCACCATCTCGATATCGCCGGATGCGAAACCGGCCTTGGCATCGTGCCCGTGCTGGATGAAGCCGTGAGGTATGTGGGCGCGCAGGTCTGTCTTGGTGAGGACGGGGAGCCCGGCCATCCGCTTGGCCAGTGATACGGATGGACCGGGGTCGCACGCACGCCACCGTTCATAGAATGGGGCGCCGGCGAGCGCTTGTTCCAGGGCGAACGTACCGCGGTCAATATCAGTTCCGATTGTGGTCATAGCTTCGCTTCCGGACTTGATTTTATTTTGGTTTATTTAGAAGGTCCTGTCACCCGGCCGCTTGCTTGATGGGGAGCGGATTTGCCGGCGCCGCAGAAGCCTTGGCTGGCTCTGGGGTTGCCGGCCCACCAGGCGCCTCGGGCGTCGCGTTCTTGCCTGGCTGACGGATGCCTGCCAGTTTGGTGCGCTTCAGCATCAGCGCATTGATCGCCACCACGAGGGTACTGCCGGACATTGACAGCGCTGCGATCTCCGGACTCAGAACGAATGGGTAGAAGACCCCCGCGGCGAGCGGGAACGCGATCACGTTGTAGCCCACCGCCCACCAAAGATTCTGGTGCATCTTTCGCAACGTTGCGCGCGACAGCTCGATCGCGTCGACGATGTCGTATGGGTCGCTCTTCATCAGCACCACATCGGCGCTTTCCATCGCGACGTCGGTGCCGGCGCCAATGGCAAACCCCACGTTCGCCTGGGTTAGCGCTGGCGCGTCGTTGACACCATCGCCCACCATCCCGACCTTCTTCCCCGTGGCTTGCAGCTCCTTCACCTTCTCGGCTTTCTGGCCCGGCAGCACGTCGGCCAACACGCTGTCGATGCCGAGATCCGCGCCGATGCGCTTGGCCGTGGCCGCGTTGTCGCCGGTCAGCATCACCACTTCGATGTTGTGTTCGCGCAGCTTTGCCACCGCTGCCTTGGAGGTTGGCCGGATCGCATCGGCGATGGCGATGAGACCGATCACCCGAGCGGCCTGGGACACATGGACTACGGTGCGGCCGTCGCCCTGCAGGCGGGTGGCTTCGGTCTCCAGGGGACCGAGCGCGAGCTTTTGCGTATCCATCAGCAGCCGGTTGCCGAGGAACACCGTTCCGCCAGCGGTCTCGGCGCGCGCGCCCATGCCGTCGAGGCTTTCGAATCCTGTCGGTGCCGCGACGGTGAGGTTCGCCGCACGGCGCAGGATTGCCTGGGCCAGAGGATGGTCGGACCCCTGCTCGACGGCGGCGGCGGCGGTCAGCACCACGTCCTCGGTGACCCCGTCCGCCGTCACGATCTCCACGACCTCCGGCTGGCCGATGGTGAGCGTACCGGTCTTGTCGAAGACGATGACGTTGAGCTTGGTGGCGTCTTCGAGCGCCGAGGCGTTCTTGAACAGAATGCCGTTCGTTGCGCCCAAGCCGGTACTCACCATGATCGCCATCGGCGTCGCGAGTCCCAACGCATCCGGGCAGGCGATCACGAAGACCGTGATGGTCAGTGTCACCGCGAACAGCAGCGGCTGTCCGATCCACCAGAACCACACCGCGAAGGTCGCAAGACCGATGACGATCGCGGCAATCACCAGCCATTGCGCGGCCTTGTCCGCCAAGAGTTGCGCCGGCGCCTTTGAGTTCTGCGCCTCCTGCACCAGTTTTACGATCTGCGCCAGCGCCGTGTCGGCCCCGACCTTCGTCGCCTTGTATTGAAAGGTGCCGCTCTTGTTGATGGTCGCACCGATCACCGTGGCCCCCGGCCCCTTCTGGACCGGCATCGACTCGCCGGTGAGCATGGACTCGTCGACCAGTGATTCGCCGGTCTCCACCGTGCCATCGACCGGAATTTTACTGCCAGGCCGGATCACGACAATCTCGCCCGCCAACACCTCCGCCGTAGGAACTTCAACCTCGGCGCCGTTACGGATTACCGAGGCCTTCGCCGGAGTGAGATCCATCAGCGCCTTGATGGCGGACGACGCACCCGCACGGGCACGCATTTCCAGCCAGTGGCCGAGCAGGATGAAAACCAGAAGGACGGCGGCGGCTTCGAAGAATTGCCCGCCCTCCTTGAAGAAGAAAGTGCTGCCGACGCTGAACAGATACCCGGTGCCGACGCTCAACACGACCAGCATCGCCATGCCCAAGGTGCCCTTCCTGAGAGCGCGCCACGCGGAGACGAAGAACGGCCAACTGGGATAGAGAATCGCGGCGCTTGCGAAGAAAAACAGCCACAGGTTGAGCTCCAGCCCGAACGGCGGTGCAGGCGGTTCGAAGAAGCCTCCCATCGGGGCGTAGACAAAGATCGGCACAGTGAAGATCAGGCAGATCCAGAAACGGTTGCGCATGTCGCGGACCATGGCCGGCAGGTCCTTGCCGCCATGGCCCATCTCATGCGCCATATCCGCTTGCTTCCCGGGCTGCGCGGCCGG
>JANLIC010000063.1 GCA_024654125.1 Sulfuricaulis sp.
GTTCAGATGCAGGATCGGTAGCACCGTCCCGTCACGTATCGGATTGAGAAACTTGTTCGAATGCCAGGCAGTCGCGAGCGGCCCGGTCTCGGCCTCGCCGTCGCCGACCACGCAGGCGACGATCAGGTCCGGATTGTCGAAGGCCGCGCCGAAGGCGTGCGAAAGTGCGTAACCAAGCTCGCCGCCTTCGTGAATCGACCCCGGCGTTTCCGGGGCGACATGGCTTGGAATCCCGCCCGGAAAGGAAAATTGCCGGAACAGCTTCTTCATGCCCTCGGCATTTTGCGATATATCCGGATACACCTCGCTGTACGTACCCTCGAGCCAAGTGTTGGCGACCAAGCCAGGCCCGCCGTGCCCGGGACCGGTGATGTAAATCATATTTAGGTCATGTCTATTAATGACGCGGTTCAGGTGCGCGTAGATGAAATTCAACCCCGGCGTCGTGCCCCAGTGGCCCAGCAGCCGCGGCTTGATGTGCTCCAGCGTGAGGGGCGCCCGGAGCAGCGGATTATCGAGCAGATATATCTGGCCCACCGAAAGATAGTTGGCCGCGCGCCAGTAGGCGTCGAGGCGGCGCAGCTCATCCGCGGAAAGCGTGCCCTCGCTTTCCTTGCGGGAAGGTTTCATGCGCGTCGGAGCGTCCGTTGCTGGTTGTGCCATGTTGCACCTCCTGTGTCTGCGGCTCGCTCAGGTACCGGCGATGGCGGCCAGTGCCGCGCGTGCCAGTACCCGGGCTTCATTGACAAGAATCACCCAAATCTCCGTGCGGCTGTCCGCACGGCTGATGCGTTGTTCGGTTCCGGCGGCGACGGCATTGGCCTCGGGATCGAGACGGATGCCGGCCCACTCCATATTTTCAAATATCCGCGCACGTATTTCCGGTGAATTCTCGCCCACACCCCCGCCGACCAGGATCGCGTCCACGCCGCCGAGTACGGCGATGTAGGCACCGATGTACTTCCGGAGTCGGTAGCAATACAACTCGACCGCCTGTCGCGCCCGAGGATCACCGGATTCGAGCAACTCACGCATGTCGGCGCTGAGGCCGGACACGCCCAGCAAGCCGGAGGCATCGTTAAGCAGACGCTCGATCTCCCGCGGCGTCAGGTTTTCCCGCTGCTGCAGCCAGGTGATCAATCCCGCGTCAATGTCACCGCTGCGAGTGGCCATGACCAGCCCCTCGAGCGGTGAGAACCCCATCGAGGTGTCCTTCACGCTGTCGCCATCCGTGGCGGTGATCGAGCATCCCGCGCCGAGTTGAAGCGATATGACGCGTTCACCCTTCACGACACCGGCGTGATGATCCCGCCAGCGGCGCCACATCGCTTCGTGCGCCAGGCCGTGAAAACCGTAACGACGCAGGTGCAGCCGTTCCGTCAACTCCGCCGGAAGCGCGTAGATACGTGCCACCTCCGGAAGGTTCGCGAAATACGCCGTGTCAAAGACCGCCACCTGTTTTATCGCGGATCCCAGTGAAGCGCGACAGGCGCGTATCCACCGCAAGGCCACCGGGTTATGTAACGGCGCAAGCGGTGCGAGCCTTTCAATTTCCGCTTCTATCTCGGCATTAATCAAGCTGGGATGCTGCAAGCTCTGGCCGCCGTGTACCACGCGGTGCGCGACAAGCGCTATTCCGGAGATCGCATGCGCCTGAATAAAACGATGCAAAACTTCCGCCGTTTCGTCCAAACTCAGTTCATGGCGCTGTTGCGCAACTTGCTCCATCCGCCCTCCCGCCGCTGCCGTAAAGGCGGCGAGACGGATGGACGAACTGCCAGCATTGACCGTCAGTATCGTGGTGTTTTTCACCGTCATAAATCCTTGGCGCGCCGCTATGCCGCGATGGGCTGACGTCAGACTGAAAACCACTATACCTCGCCTGTGTTACCGATTATTGATGTCCATCAATTCACTCAGCTTTCGTCAACCCAGGCGCTGAATCGCGTCGGAATACCATGGTTTACAACACAAACTGCGCGCACCGCAACCCAGCCATGGCAGACGGATGAGCGTGCAAGCCTGAAAAACTATTTCCGGTGCCTGCGGCGGTACTCGCCATAAACGGTGGATTTATCAGCCTCGCGCAACTGCACGAACATCTACAGCGTGGCCAGCGCAATGCCCGCCAGTATCGTGAATACGCCGATCGCATCCATGATAACCGCTGAAAGGCCGAATAGTTCCTTGAGTGTTTGCTTGCCACCTCACTGCCGGGAAACCAATCATCGTCTGCGCCGCCGAAACAGATAGCCTTGCAGCAACCAACTGAGAACCATGCCAATTGCCAGCACGACCAGGATCAACAGCGCGCGTGACATGGACACGGTCCAGAACAAAAACCGGATTTCGACCACGGCTGTGTTCTGAAGGGCGAACACGGTAACCATCATGGCAAGCAGCAACGTCAAGATGAGTTTGATTGACATGAGCCGCTCCCGATCAGTGGCTTTCCATCCCGGGGCCGGGGTCCGTTTCGCGCAACAGCACGAACGAACGTCCTTGCAGTGGATAGGTGTGAGTACCGGCATATGTCCCGTCACGCTCGAGACCGGCATCGCGGCTGGTATCAAGTTCCGCTCTCCACAGCTTGCCCGGATGATAGTTTGGGAGCGTGAAGCCGATCTCATCATGGTGCGCATTGATGAGCAGCAGGAAGTTCACGTCCGTGATGGGCTGGCCGCGGTCGTCAAA
>JANLIC010000091.1 GCA_024654125.1 Sulfuricaulis sp.
CTGAATCTCACCATCAGCGCCATCATTAACGGGTTGCTTCTGCGGCTGTTCCTGGCCAAGCACGAATTGCAAAGCCGCACAGAGTCCGAGTCGCGCGCCAAACTGCAGGCGCTGCAGTCGCGTATCCGCCCACATTTCGTCTTCAACAGCATGAATATAATCGCTTCACTTACCCGCAGCGCGCCGGAGAAAGCCGAGGCCGCGATCGAGGACATGGCCGATCTATTCCGCATGATGTTGTCACAAGACGAAATGCTGGTCCCGGTGAAGAACGAAATCGACGTCGCCAAAAAATACCTGGCCCTCGAAGGGCTGCGTCTCGACAACCGGCTCACGGTCAACTGGGACACCGGCACGTTTCCGCGCAAGGCGGTGATGCCGGTGCTCACGCTGCAACCGCTGCTGGAGAACGCCATCCGTCACGGCATCGAGGAACTGCCCGGCGGCGGCGCCATCGATGCCCGGCTATGGGAGGAGAATGACCGGATTCATATTCAGATCACCAACCCGCTACCCAAAACGAGATCGAAGCAGACGAAAACAAACCCGGGCCAATCGCTGGACAACATCCGTCAGCGGTTCCAGAGCCATTATGGGGCACAGGCTTCACTGTCGAGCAGCGAGGAAAACGGTTTGTTCACTGTCACGGTCGTACTGCCGATTCGCGGAGACAATTTATGAGAGTGCTGATCGTAGATGACGAGAAACTGGCGCGCGACCGCCTGCGCGAACTGCTGAGTGACATCGGCGGTTACACCGTGGTCGGCGAGGCCATGAACGGCACCGAGGCGGTGGAGAAATCCGCCGAGCTCAATCCCGACGTGTTGTTGATGGACATCCGCATGCCGGGGATGGACGGCCTTGAGGCCGCGATGCATTTGATGGGCATGGAAAATCCGCCGGCGGTGATTTTCACGACGGCCTACGATCAACACGCGCTTGACGCCTTCGATGTCAACGCCGTGGACTATCTTTTAAAGCCCATTCGCAAGGACCGTCTAGCCAAGGCGCTGTCCAAGGCACACAAGCTCACCATGAAGCAGATCGCCGAGATCAGCCAGGCGCGCCCCGAACCGGCCGCGCGCACGCACATCAGCGTGCACCTGCGCGGGAATATCCGTCTCGTGCCCGTACCGGACATCCTTTATTTCCTCGCCGACAGCAAATACGTCGTTGTGCGCACGCCGACGGAAGAGCACTTGATCGAGGATTCGCTGGTGAATCTGGAGAAGGAATTCGCCGACCGCTTCCTGCGCATCCACCGCAACGCGCTGGTGTACACCGGCTCCATCAAGGGCATCGAGAAAAATTCCGCCGGCACCTGGCAGATCGC
>JANLIC010000128.1 GCA_024654125.1 Sulfuricaulis sp.
ACGGGCGTCCAGTACGATCGGATTCGTGTTCGCCGTCGCCCCTGCCTCATCCTGGTACGTCGCAAGCGGCGTCGTCGTGCCGGCGGCGTAGGTGTAGAGGCGACCCGCGACCAGTGGCACTCCGTTTGAATCGAGCGCCTGAAATCGAGGGTTGGACGAAAGAGTGGTCATGGGGCAGAATCCGAGGTTCCAGAAATGAAAAAACCCGCGCGAGGCGGGTTCGGGGGTTCGATGAGTCCAGAGGACATCGGCCTTGCGGCCTTGATGCGCCCGTTCGTGATCGTCGTTTTGCTGTGGGTCGTCTACAAGTTGGTGCGAATCGGCGCCCGCCGCTTGCCACCGGGCGAGCTACGCGACATCTGCAATCTCACGATCGACAACGCTAATCAGCGAGCAGAAGCGAACCAGCAGCGCCCGGCAGAGCGGGACGCGAACCGTTGATGAGGCGCGCAAGCGGCGATCCGTAGCCCGGCGAGCCCATCGCGCGCTGGTAGGCGGGCGAGAGGATCAGGTGACGCAGCGCCGGACGGGCAAGCGGCGCCGCCAGCATCATCGGATTCCCGCTGATCGTCCCGAGCCCGCCGCCGACCGCATAGTCGAGCGGGCTGATTCCCGGCATGCTCTCGGTCACTTCCCGGACGGCCTTCGGGAAGGCTTGGCCGGCCTGCGCGATCGTGCGCAGTTCGTTGGTCAGCATCCGGCCTTTGCCCGCTTCCTTCGCCAGCTTCCCGGCCGCCACGTTGCCGGTCGTTTCGTTCAGCGCCTTCTCGACGGTCTTGATCTTGGCAATCTCGGTGCGCGCCGACTGCCACGCGCCGAAAAGGTCATCCATCCCGTTCGCTTTGAGGTTGCGAGCGATCAAATCTTCGAGCGCCTTCGCCGCCTCTTTCTGTGAGCGCGCGACCTGAATCGCTGCCGGGTCGGCCATCGGGCTACCGAGCACCTTGCTCGATGCGGCCCGCATCTGCTTGGAGGCTTCCACTGCGGCGCGCGGATCGAATACGCCGCGCTCCAGATCGTCGAGCAGGCTGGCAACGCCGCTATTCGACATCGACGGGAACGAACCGGCGACCTGATTCGCTTTGTCGCGCATCGCCTTCACGGCGGCATTGAAAGCGCCGTCCGCGACGAACGGCTGCGGAACGCCTGCAACAGCCTCGTAGGCGGCCCCCGCGTTCTTCCGCAGGGCTCCAAGCGCCTCTTTCGTGATTGGCGCATCGTCGGCCATGCCGAGCGCCTTGCGAACGAGCCCGTTCGTCATCGCCTGGTTGTTCATGCTGGCTTGCTGCGCCGTCGTGAGCTTGCCGGCGAAGCCCTCCAGTACGCGATTCGTCATGCTCGGGTTGGTCGTCACGGGCGGCAGCGTGTATCCCGCCTCACGAGCGGCAACAGCAGCGGCGTCTTGCGTGGCGTTCGCCGCCTTCGCAGCGGCACGGCCAGCAATGACCTTCTGTGCCTGCCCGCCGAGCGCGCCACCAACCGCACCGCCGCCCATGCCCCATGCGACCTGTCGCAACTTCTCGGAGAGCATGTCGTCGGGGTTCTCGACAGGCTGCATCGCGCCGAATACGCCGCCCTGCCCGGCGCCTTGCAAAGCCGAGCGAATGACGGACGGAGCCGCGCCAGCAGCCGCAGGGAACGCGCCCATCGCGGCCACACTCGGCGGCGACAGCATCGAGCCGAGCACGTTAGCGCCCGTAGCCCAATATGGTGCGGTCTGTTGCGCCTGCTTGACCGCTTGCCCGCGTTCCTCTGCATCGGCGCGCATGGCGTCCGAGACACCGGGGATGCCCATCTTGCCGATAACCTGCTCGGCGAGTCGCACGGGCGACGTGATGCCTTCCCATCCGGCGCGAGCGACGGCGGCGACCTTCTCGCCGGTCGTTGCTTCAGGCGTGGTACGCATTGCCTTGAGCGCCCCGGCAAGTTCGCGCGCCGCCTCTACGTCGCCCGCTGCGTCGGCGCCAATCAGCGCCCGCTCCAACTGTTCGCGCGTTGCCATGTCAGCCGCCGTACTTCTGGATCAGAGCGTCAATATTCGAGCCGCCGGACGGCGCGGAGTAGTCCTGCCCGGAGAGCCGCTTGTATCCAGCCGCCATCACTTCGCGCAGATCGGATAGGGCTTGCTTGAATTCGCCGTCGCTTTGCGCCGTGTCCAAGCGGGCAATCGCCTCCGTGGCTTTCCTGCCTTCCACCTCGGTAATCTGTCCGCCGCCTTTGAGGTTGGCGAAGGCTTGCAGGAATGCTTTGCCCTTGATCTGGTCGAGCACGACCCGGAAGTTCTTCGCGTCCGTTCCGGGCGTGTAATTACGCGGGTCGACCAGTCCAGACATGCCCGATGCCGTCTCCCGTCCCGGATGCGTGATGGCCTTGTCGAGTACGGACAGAGAGTCGGCGGCAGTAGCAATCGCGGCGTCATTGGTGCGTTTGCGCTCTTCGCCGTCGACGCGCGCTTTCAGTTGTGCCGCCGTCTCGATCTGCCCCGGTTGCCCGCCGGCCTGCCCCGGTACACCAGCCTGCGACGCAGGGACGTACGTGTTTGTGCGCGGGTTGAAGCCCACGATGCCGCTCGGCGTGTCGATCGGCGTGAGCGGGTCCGGGCGCGTTTTCTCGAAGTTCAGCCGATCGCGGCTGACGGCGAGATTTCCGGCAGAAATGGCGTTCGCCTGACGACCGCGCGCATCGGCCATCAAGCCCTCTGGCGTCGCCGTCTTGCCGACCGCGCCGATGATCTGCTCGGCGCCCGTCAGCGGGTCGGTGCGCACCGTCTGGATCGCGCCGCCGATATCGCGGCTGCTGTTCTTCGCAATCGTCTCGGCGATCTTCCCGTGCGCGATCATCGCCTGCCGCACCGCCTGCTGGCCGAATTCAGGCGTCCACTGCTGCGGCAGTTGTTGCAGCATCGGCGCAAATGCCGGGTTGCTCGCAAGGCTGGACATGGCCGCCTGATACGACTGCTGGTCCCGTACCCCGGCCATCGTGTCGGCGAACTGCTTGGCGGCCATTGCGCCGGCTTCCAGCTGCGCTTTCTGCGTCTCGGCGCCGAGTTTCGTCCCTTCGGCGTTGCTCTTGCGATACTTCAAGCCTTCATCGACGAAGCCGCCCTTGATGAGCCGGTCGGGCAGGGTCGCCATGTCGCCATCCTGCGCGAGCAAGGCGCGCAGCGCGTTCTGCCGCTCCCGGCCCGCCTGCATGTCCTGCATCTGCATCGCCTGCATGTCGCCCTGCCGCAGCATGTTTTGCAGTTGCAGCCCTTGACCGGCGACGCGCATCGGCGAGTCGATCTGCATCGGCTGCACGCCGAGGGCAATTCGCGCATCGATGGGCATTAGCGCCTCCCGAGAATCTGGCTCAGCATGTTCTGCTGCATCCAGTTGTTTGTGATGTTGCCGAGCGAGCCGCTGAGCGCGTTCGTCGCGCCGACGTAGCCAGAGGCACGAGCGTTGCCGGCGCCGGTCATCAGTTCGCCGACGTTGTTCGCCGTGTTCGTGCCCGCGTTGGCGACTTGCCCAGTTGCCGCTTGGCCTGCGCCAGAGATGCCGGCGAGCCAGTTGTACTGATTGCCCTTCTGCGCTTGGTCGCGGTTGAATGCCTCGTTGAACTTCGTGCCGGCGTAGTCGGTGTTGAAGCGCATCAGGTTCTTGAGCGTCGCGCCGCTGTCGAACGAGCCGCGACCGGACGCCGCGCGGTTGATGGCTTGCTCGCCCTGCTGCTGGCCGAACGCATAGCCCGGCTCGCTGGCAAGGTTCTCGCCCGTGAAGGGCTTCATCAGCGAACC
>JANLIC010000130.1 GCA_024654125.1 Sulfuricaulis sp.
CGGGTCGCGCCGCCATCGCAGGTACCGAGAAATCTTGGCAATCGTTTAAGTTCGGGCGCCAATTGTTGCCAGTGCGGGTCATCCGGCGCAATACCCACGAGCACACCCTGAATGCGCGGATGCGCACACAAGCGTTCAAGAGTATGCAGAATGACAGGACGACCGAGAAGCGGGAGATACTGCTTGGGTAATGCTGATAGCATCCGCCGGCCCTGGCCGCCCGCGGGGATGAGGGCCCAGATTCCGGCAGCGGCGGTCAAGCGGATTACGACCGGAGGAAAATCAGGCGCGCTCTTCGATATAACTCAGGATGCGAACCCTGGCAGCGTCCGGGGCGATCCCCTGCACCGCGGCGACCTCGCGCGCGAGGTAGCTGTTTGCGGTTTCGAGCAGCATGGATTCCTCGAACGACAGGCCGGATTGTTTCTTCCAGCGCGTCAAATCACGCACCACCTCGCCCAGTTCGAGGCAGGAGCCGGAGTTGATGCGGCGTTCGATATCCTTGCAGCGTTCGGCCCAGTTGCCGCCGGTGACGCGGCGCTTGCCCTTGGCAGAAAGAATCTTAAATAGTTCCTTGAGTTTTTTGCCGTCCAGCAGCGGGCGGATGCCGCTCTTTTCAAGATTGGATCTCGGCACTTTGACGGTCATCTGGGTGTCCTGGATGCGAATGACGAAACAGGACTCAACTTGGCTGGATAAATAGATGTCTTCAATTGCCAGGATAACGCCCACACCGGCGGAAGGATAAAAAACCGTTTCACCAACCTTGAAGCGCGGGCGCTTTGTCGCCATTCAGCCATCCTCCTGGGTCGATAAAAAGCCGTTAGTTAGGGACAACTATTCTTAAGCTGGATTAAATTATGCCTGTAACTACCTTCCCTGACAAGACTTTTTGATATTTCTGGCCGGGGACCCCGGAGCGGTCTTGAGGTAATATACCCGACCTTACGGCGAAACCTGCGGACTGCCAGTTTGCCCATCGATAATAACCGCCTGGAATCACCCCTGACTCCCAGACTGCCCGCCAAACCCGGGGACAGGGTGGCTTGGCTGGGTTTGGCCGGAAGCGGACGCGGGCTGGCCATCGCCTCCGCCGCCGGTGCCCGCCAGGGACCGATGCTGATCGTCACCGCCAGCAGCTTTTCGGCTCAGCGACTAGAAGACGAAATCCGTTTTTACGCCCCCGAGCTGCCCATGCTTCCCTTTCCGGACTGGGAAAGCCTCCCGTACGATGTCTTTTCCCCGCATCAGGACATCATCTCGCAACGGCTCGAAACACTACACCGGTTGCCAGAGATGGCCCATGGGGTGGTGCTGGCATCCATTACCACGCTGCTGCACCGTCTTCCCCCGCGTGATTACGTCAGCGCGCATAGCTTCCTGCTCCAGGTCGGCGACAAACTCGATATTCAGAAACTGCGCGAACAACTGGCGCGCGCCAATTACCACAGCGTGTCACAAGTAATGGAAGCCGGGGAATTCGCCGTGCGCGGTGGGATCGTCGATGTATTCCCCACCGGGACCCATCAACCTTATCGTCTCGATCTGTTCGGCGATCAGGTGGAATCCATTCGTGAGTTCGATGCCACCACACAGCGCTCGGATAAATCCATTGACGCCATCAGGCTCCTGCCAGCGCGCGAATATCCGCTGACCGAGGAATCCATCCAGCATTTTCGCCAGGCCTTTCGCACGCGCTTCGAGGGCGACCCGCAAAAGGTGTCCCTTTACCGCGATATAAGTAAAGGCATCACCCCCTCAGGCGCGGAATATTACCTGCCGCTTTTTTTCTCCGGCCTGGCTACCATTTTCGAGTATCTTCCGGAAGCCACGCTGTGCCTGACGGAAGCCACTGTGACGGAAACGGCCGGCAGATTCCGGCGCGAAACCGAAGAGCGTTACCAAGAGATGTCCCATGACCGCGAACGGCCGTTGCTGTCACCCGCGGAAATATTCATTGACCCGGAAAAGTTTCTTGAAAACATGCGTTCGCTGCCACAAATCGAAATTCTCGAGCCGGACTCGGAGGGCGCACAGGCCGATCCTGATGCCGGGGGAGTCATCGCGTCAGTCCATTTTGGAACGCGCCCGCCTGCCAGTCTACCGGTAGACCATAAATCCGGTTCTCCCTATGCCGCACTATTCGAATACCTGAAACGCTACCCGGGAAGAATTCTGATGATCGCGGAATCGGCCGGCCGGCGCGAGACGCTGAAAGGCCTGCTGCGGGAAAACGACATGACGCCCACGGATTTCTCCGGATGGCACGCATTTCTTGAAGGCGAGACCAGGCTTGCCCTCACGGTGGCCGATCTCGAGAAAGGCCTGTTGCTGAGTGATCCGGAGATCGCTGTCATCACCGAGGCGCAACTCTACGGTGAACGCGCCGCGCAACGGCGCCGACGGAGTAGCGCCGAACGCGAACCGGAGGCGATTATCCGCAGCCTGGCGGAACTGAAAATCGGCGATCCGGTGGTGCATGAGGATCATGGCGTGGGGAGATATCTTGGGTTACAGACGCTGGACTTCGGCGACGGTCCCGGCGAATTCCTGACGCTGGAATATGCCGATGGTGACAAGTTGTATATCCCGGTACTGGCCTTGCACCTGATCAGCCGTTACACCGGCACCGACCCGGATAAGGCGCCATTGCACAAGCTGGGGGGAGAGGCCTGGGAAAAGGCCAGGCGCCGCGCGCTCGATAAAGCCCACGACGCGGCCGCGGAATTGCTGGAAATCTACGCCCTGCGCGCGGCGCGTAAAGGCCATGCCTTTCCGCCACCGGACGAACATTACCAATCATTCGCCAGCGCTTTCCCTTTCGAGGAAACTCCCGACCAGGAGCGCGCCATTCAGGAAGTGCTGAAGGATATGCAGACCGCCAAGCCCATGGACCGGCTGGTCTGTGGCGATGTCGGTTTCGGCAAGACCGAAGTCGCCATGCGTGCTGCTTTTGTCGCCACCATGGGCAAGGCACAAGTGGCGGTGCTGGTGCCGACCACCTTGCTAGCGCAACAGCATTACCAGAATTTCCAGGACCGGTTCGCGGGCCTGCCGTTTCGTATCGAGTTGCTATCGCGGGTCCGCAGCCAGAGTGAGCAACGCGGGATTCTTGCCGCGCTCGCGGATGGCTCCGTGGACATCGTTATCGGCACCCATCGTTTGTTGCAAGACGACGTGCGTTTCAAGCGCCTGGGGCTCGTCATTCTCGATGAGGAGCACCGCTTCGGCGTGCGCCAGAAGGAGCGCCTGAAGAAGCTGCGCAGCGAGGCCGATATATTGGCCATGACGGCCACACCCATCCCCCGCACGCTGAACATGTCACTGTCCGGACTGCGTGATATCTCCCTCATTACCACCGCCCCCGAAGGCCGGCTGTCAGTCAAGACTTTCATCAGCGAGAAGAACCGTTCCGTCATCCGCGAGGCCTGTCTGCGCGAAATACGTCGTGGCGGCCAGGTGTATTACCTGCATAACGAAGTCAGGACCATCGACAAGGCCGCCAGGGAACTTCAGGAGCTTGTGCCCGAGGCGGATATCCGCATTGCACATGGTCAGCTGCCGGAACATGACTTGGAACGTATCATGCTCGACTTCTATCATCAGCGTTTCAATGTGCTGGTGTGCTCGACGATCATCGAGTCCGGCATTGACGTTCCGACAGCCAACACCATAATCATGGAGCGCGCAGACAAATTTGGCCTGGCGCAGTTGCATCAGCTGCGCGGCCGCGTGGGACGCTCGCACCATCGCGCCTACGCCTACCTCATGGTGCCGGACCGGCGCGCGCTTCCCGAGGACGCGCGCAAACGTCTCGAGGCCATCGAGTCGCTGGAGGAACTGGGGGCGGGATTTACGCTCGCCTCACACGATCTGGAGATACGCGGTGCCGGCGAGCTGCTGGGAGAAACCCAGAGTGGGATGATCGACGAGGTGGGATTTACGCTCTACTCAGAGCTACTGAACCGGGCGGTGAAATCACTGCAGGCCGGGAAACTGCCGGAAACGGATACGTCGCTGCACAGCGGTGCTGAGATCAATCTGCACGCTCCGGCGCTGTTCCCCGAGAGTTACTTGCCGGATGTGCATATGCGGCTCGTTCTCTATAAACGTCTGTCCGCCGTGAGGAATCTTGGGGCGCTTCAGGAACTCAAAGAAGAAATTATCGACCGTTTCGGTGTACTGCCCGAGCCCGGCCAACTGCTGTTTCGCGCCACCGAACTCAAGATACTGGCCACGCCCTTGGGAATCCGGAAAATCGACGCAGGACCGCGTGGCGCGCGCATCGATTTCGTCGAGAAACCGGATATTGACCCTGGATCCGTTCTGCGCCTGCTCCATTCCGCGCCGCGCCGCTACCGCCTGGACGGCCCAGACCGGGTCCGGATCCGGGAAGATATGCCAGACGTCGGCGCGCGTCTCGCGGCCGTGAAGCGTTTCCTGGCAGAACTTGCGCCCGAGGAGCAGAACGCCGTATCCGGTTGACTCAAAGGTCCGGAAACAGGGCCTCTTCGTAACCCAGAAGACGGATGTCGCGTAGCCGCAAGGGGTACAGGATTCCATCGAGATGATCGCATTCGTGCTGCACCACGCGTGCGTGAAAGCCAGTGACCGTGCGGTCGATCGGCTTCCCCTGCTGATCGAATCCGGTATAACGCAGGTGATGATGGCGGGAGACGAGGCCGCGCAATCCCGGTACGCTGAGGCAGCCTTCCCATCCGTCTTCCATCTCATTGCCGATGGGAGTCAACAAGGGGTTCACCAGCACGGTTGTCGGCACCGGTTCCACCTGAGGATAGCGCGGATTCGATTCGACGCCGAAAATTACCACGCGCTGCGAGACGCCGATTTGCGGCGCGGCCAGACCTGCGCCGTTGAGCGCGGCCATGGTATCAAACATGTCCGCCACAAGACTGTCGAGTTCCGGCGTGTTGAACTGCGCAACCGATTCGGCCTTCTTGTACAACAGCGGATCGCCCATTTTGAGTACACGCCTGACAGTCATCGGTCATGCTCGATATTGTTGAAGGAATACGTGATACTACAAATAATTCACTGCCAGGAAAACACCGTGTACCGTTTATTACTCTCGATTTTTCTGATGTTTCTGCCACTATCTTCGCTGCCGGCGGCACCCGTAACTACCAATACGTACGAAATCGAAGTGGTCGTTTTTGAGAACCGGCAATCGGATCTGGAGGGAGAGGAAACCTGGTCTCGAACACAGCCAGGGTCCTTAGTCGCTGAAAAGGATGAAATGCTCGTTGCGGGAGAGAAACTTCTTCCAGAATCTCCCTTGTGGGAAGCCGCCGTCGCCCTCGAGAAATCCGGCCGACATCATATCCTGACTCATCTACGCTGGCAGCAAAGTGCGGAAGCCAAGTCCGGATCCAAGCCGGTCAAAATAGCCAGCGAGAGCGGTGAGCTGGGTGGCTCGCTTCGGTTTTACCTGAGTCGGTATTTAATCGTGGATTTAAACCTGATTCTGCGGGTTTCACCCAGCGGCGGGTTTTTTGGCGTGGTGGGACAGGAAAAAGAGGCGACAGTCTTTCGCTTGAGCGAGCCTCGTCGTATCAAGGTTTCAGAGATAAATTACTTCGACCATCCAAAGTTTGGCGCGCTGGTACGCGTATCGCCCGTTAAGACGACTAATTAATCATAAACAATCAATGGAATGACCTGCTCGAGAAGCGAGCGCACGGATGCCATGCCTGTCTCCAGATTCGTCTCGATATCCTTGATGCTGATGATGTCCTTGGTCTTGCCAGCCGCCGGGTTCACCACCAGCGCCAACGAGGCGTAGCACAGCCCCAACTCGCGTGCGAGACCGGCCTCGGGCATACCGGTCATGCCGACGATATCCGAACCATCGCGTTCCATGCGTCGAATTTCCGCCGCACTCTCGAATCGGGGGCCCTGGGTAGCCCCGTAAGTTCCGCGCCCCACCACGCTGATTTTTGCTCGTTCCCCCGCCTGAATGATCGTTTGCCGCAGGTCTTCGCAATACGGATGCGTAAAATCGATGTGCGTGACTTTTTTTTGCTCGCTACCGAAAAAGGTGTGGGCACGTCCGTAGGTGTAATCAATAACCTGATCCGGGATAACCAGCGTGCCCGCCGCCAGGTAGCCTGGTGAAATACCGCCGACCGCATTGACGGCAATGACCTTGCTGACACCGGTCAGCTTGATGGCCCATATATTCGCGCGGTAGTTGACTTCGTGGGGCGGTATGGTATGCCCGGGTCCGTGCCGGGGAAGAAACACGGCTTCCTGCCCCCCCAGCTGGCCAAAAACCATGGGGGCAGACGGCTCTCCATGCGGCGTGCGAATAACTTCCCTCCGCGTGATGCGCAGGTTCTTGAGATTGGTCAGGCCGCTGCCGCCGATAATGGCCACCGCTGTCATTTTGATTCCGCCTCGGCGTAAATGCCGGCAATATTACGAAGGTAGCCCTTGTAATCCATACCACAACCGAAGACATACCGGTCCGGTACTTCCAGCCCGGAAAATTCTACTTTAACGTCGTACTGACGCGGACGTTTCTTCACTACCAGCACCGCCTTGTACACCTCGCGCGCACCCTCGGCCCAGTAACGCGCTTCGATACCGGCCAGTGTCGTCCCCTCGTCGAGTATATCGTCAATCAGCAGCACGGTCCGACCGCGCGGATCCTGATGCGGTCCGGATATCCATTGCAGCTGGCCGCCTTGTAATTTTTTTCCGTATCGCGTGGCATGGACATAATCGATCTGCAGGGGGAACTGGAATCGCGGGAGCAGTTGTCCGAAAGGCACCACGCCACCGGTCATCACGCAAATAACGAGAGGATCGGAACCGGACAGGGCATCGTTGATGCGCGCGGCCATGGTGGCCAGCGCGGACTCGACGCGTTCGGAAGAATGCAGGCAATCCGCCCGTTGCAGCACTGCCCACGCCTGCTGAGCGCTGATGGGGTTCAACGTTGATAGTAGAATTTCAGGTGAAAAATTGAGTTTAGTAGGTAAAGGTAACAACATCCTCGTCCATCGCCTGACTGATAACATAGGCGCCGCCGACGGTCTCCTCGATTTCAGGTATCAGCTCGTTACCCCACAGTTCCAAGGTCGGCGTGCAGACTTTGAATTTTACACCGGCCTCATGGGCATCCTTGATGTAGTCATATACGGATTTAGAACTTCCCTCTTGCACCCGAATTTTCTCGGCGACGCCCTTGATCGCCAGCTCGCCGGCCCGCGCGGTGAGGATGACTTCGACTTCGTATTCCATCGCCGCGGCCACTGTCGCCTGAAAAAACGGCGCCCCCAGCTCGGAAGGGTCCGATGGGTCGGTGTTCACCATAACGATCATCAGTTTGTCTGGCATGAAATTCTCCTGAATACCGTTGAAAAACCGACATATTGTTTCGGGTGAATTATATCTGCCCTCCGCTTCATAAGGCCAGAACAGATATCAAGTGCCAGCAACACGCAAAACGTACGCCAGGACGGAACAACCGTCTCGATCAATATCAGAGTTTGAGCGTTTTAAGGTAAGCATGGAACTTTTTCTTGAGCTCGGGATGTTCCAGCGCATATTCGACGGTGGCTTGCAGATAACCGTACTTGTTACCGCAATCGTAGCGCTTCCCCAGGAACTCATAGGCCAGTACCTGCTCATGGGACAGCAGAGCGGCAATACCATCAGTCAGTTGAATTTCGCCGCCAGCGCCGGGCGTGACGCGCTCCAGCAATTCAAATATCCTGGATGACAAAATATATCTCCCCACGACCGCCAACGTTGAGGGGGCTTTGTCCGGTGGCGGTTTTTCAACAATCCCCTCGACAACATAGGTGCGATCTCCGGAGCCCCTGCCTTTCACGATTCCATAGCTGCGCGTATCCTCCCTGGCGACTTTCTGTACACCAATCACGGAACACTGGTGGCTGTTGTAAAGATCAGTCATTTGTTTGAGCACACCAGGCTCACCCCGAATCAGGTCATCGGCCAAAATGACGGCGAACGGATCTTCCCCCACCACCTGCTTGGCGCACAATACCGCATGTCCCAGACCGAGGGCTTCAGGCTGACGGATGTAAACGCAGGAAGCCGTGTTGGGTAGCACATTTTGCACCACGTGCAGAAGATCCTCTTTCCCGTCCGCCTTGAGTTCCGTCTCAAGCTCGTAAGCCCTGTCAAAATGGTCTTCGATCGAGCGCTTGTTGCGTCCCGTGACAAAAATCAATTCGTTGATTCCGGCGGCGATGGCCTCTTCCGCCGCGTACTGGATCAGTGGCTTATCGACGATGGGCAGCATTTCCTTGGGGCTGGCCTTGGTGGCCGGCAGAAACCTCGTGCCCATGCCGGCAACCGGGAATACCGCCTTGGTGACTCGTTTCATGTCAATCTACCGCGGCCCGCTTTGTCCTGGAGAAACATCGTTACCTTCCTATTCCGCTGTACTCGAATCCGGCTGCACGCAGCAGTGTTGGATCATACAGGTTACGTCCATCGAATATGATCGGATGCTTCAGTATTCTTTTAATACGATCGAAGTCGGGATGGCGAAAGGGCTTCCATTCCGTCATCAACACCATGGCATCGGATCCCTCAAGCGCGCTGTACTGTTCATCGACCATCTTGAGTTGGTCGTTTTTAAACCATTCACCAGGAAGCTCTCGTCTGGCAGATGGCATGGCGACAGGATCGTATGCCTTGATTTTCGCGCCGGCGGAAATTAGCTCCCGTAACAGGACGACAGAAGAGGCTTCACGCATGTCGTCTGTACCGGGCTTGAAAGCCAACCCCCAGACACCCAAAGTCAGACCGGAAATCTTATTCCCGAACCGCTGCTGGATTTTATCAAAGAGTACACGTTTCTGTTGCTCATTCCGTTCTTCAACGGCATTGAGCACTTTAGGATCGAATTGATTGACTTTGGCCATGTGAATCAGCGCCTTGACGTCTTTGGGAAAACAGGATCCGCCATAGCCGGCGCCTGGATATATGAATGAGTATCCAATGCGTGTATCGGAGCCAATCCCCTGCCGGACATTTTCCACATCAACCCCCATACGCTCGCACAGATTAGCGATTTCATTCATGAAGGAGATCTTCGTTGCCAGCATGGCATTGCCGGCATATTTGCTCATTTCAGCGTCGCGCACACCCATGAACAGAAGTCGTTCATGATTACGCATGAATGGAATATAAAGATCACGCATTACATTGCGCGCCCGATTGCTATCGGTGCCAACGATAACGCGGTCCGGACGCATAAAATCCTCGACTGCCGCGCCTTCTTTCAGAAACTCTGGATTGCTGATGACAGCATATTCGACGGTAATATTGCGATTTATTAATTCATGTCTGATCGCGATATTGACCTTGTCGGCCGTGCCCACAGGTACGGTTGATTTATTTACTACAATGGTGTACTCGCTGATGTGCTGACCGATATCGCGGGCCACCGCCAGGACATATTTCAGATCAGCCGAACCGTCTTCCTCGGGCGGTGTCCCCACAGCAATAAAATATACGCCCGATTTTGCAACAGGGTCATTAAGCGATACGCAAAACTGCAGACGCCCATTTTTGTAATTGTTGGCGACCAGGGTTTCCAGACCAGGCTCATACATTGGCAGGATACCCTTCTTCAGTCCCTCAACCTTCCGCGCGTCGATATCAACACAAGTCACCGTATTGCCCATTTCAGCAAAACAAGCGCCCGTCACCAGGCCGACATAGCCTGTTCCTATAATCGTCAACTTCATGGAAATCTCACTCCCAAATCTAGAGGTATAATTATGGGAATCTTTAGGGTTAATGCGCCTGTTGCAACGGTACTCCAACGGCGGTCTTTTCAGTTCCATGAGACGTTGTGACCAGCCCGGTGTGCTCAGGAACCAGTTTGGCTAACATGACTCTCAATATAGCATCATTGCCTTCTTCGCAGGCATGCTGCATCGCATTGAAGGATTCATCCAATGTCACCTTGTCCATCAATCGGCACTGCGCTAGGAGGATTTTCGGGTGGCTAGTTTCAGTCAGCTGTTCCGCATCATGGAACAGCTCCTCGTACAGTTTCTCTCCCGAACGCAACCCCGTGTAGACAATTTCAATGTCCTCGCCCGGGGTTTTGCCAGACAGGCGTATCAATTGTTCGGCAAGATAGGAGATATTAACCGGCTCCCCCATGTCTAGAACGAATATTTCCCCTCCTTTCCCGATGACACCTGCTTGCATGATGAGCTGACAGGCCTCGGAAATGGTCATGAAGAAACGCATGATTTCCGGGTGGGTCACCGTGACCGGGCCGCCTGACGCAATCTGCTTTTGAAACAGAGGGATAACACTTCCCGAGGAACCGAGGACATTACCGAAACGGACGGTGATAAACCGGGTATTGGATTTGGCATTCATGCCCTGACAGTACATTTCCGCCACCCTTTTGCTCGCCCCCATGACATTGGCAGGATTTACTGCCTTGTCCGTTGAAACCATGACAAAAGACCTGCAACCGTATTTATCGGCAAGGTTGGCCATCACGCGCGTACCGAGGACATTGTTGACCACGGCCGCACGCGCCTGGTTTTCCAGGATGGGCACATGTTTGTAGGCCGCGGCATGATAAACCACGGCAGGGCTATACGTGCGCATGATTTTATCCATTTGCACCGTATCGTTGATGTCCGCCAACAGAGCGATTTTCGAGAGCTCGGGTATATTATTTTGCAACTCCATATCTATGCTATACAGATTGAATTCGCTGCGGTCGACGATGATCAGCCTGCCCGGATTGAGAGAGCCTATCTGGCGGCACAACTCAGCGCCGATGGAGCCGCCTCCACCGCTGACCAACACCGTTTGTCCACGCGTAGCCTCCGTTATAGCCTGCCAGTCCAGCGTCACCGGTTCACGTCCCAGCAGGTCTTCTATTCGAACATCGCGCAAGTCCTTCAGGCTGGCCCGTCCGCTTACCAGATCCTGCAGCTGTGGCAAGATACGGAACGGCAATCCCGTGGTTTCGCAGATTTCGACGATACGCCGAATCTGTCGGGAGGTGGCGGCAGGGAGCGCGATGATAATCAGGTCGATGCGTAGCCGCGTGACCGTGCCCGGTATTTCATCGCAGGTCCCGACGACCGGGATGCCGTGGATCTCCTTGCCGACTTTTCGGGTGTCGTCATCGACAAAGGCGGTGGGACGGTAAGGGCCAGTCAAATCGCGCAGCAGGTCGCGCACGAACATCTCGCCAGCCTTGCCGGCGCCAACGATCAGCGCTTTTTTCTGCTCCGCATTGGCATCCAGGCGGCGCTCGTGAATCCACTGGTAAAGGCTGTGATCCTTGAGACACCGGTATATAAACCGTGGGCCGCCCAGCAGCAATACCAGCAGGATTCCGTCCAGGAAAAAGACGGAACGGGGGACTCCTTCGAGACGCGTGAAGATGAAACTCGCGGCGGCGGCCAGCACAACGCTGGCGCCAACGGCCTTGAGAATGCGTGCAAGATCGGGAATGGAGGCGAACCGCCAGATACCGCGATATAACCCGAAATACCAGAACATTCCGCCCTGCGCGACAGCTATGACAGGCAACAATATCAATGCCTGATTGAAATAATCTTCAGGGATAGAATCGAGATTGAAACGCAGCCAGTATGCCCCGAACCAGGCGATAGGCACCATAAAAAGGTCATGCGTGAATACCGCAGTGCGTGATCGGAGATAAGAAAATATTTCATTCATCAGATCATATTCAGTTGTTTTTTCGTTCCCTCACACTCGGTAAGTTTATTATAGTCATATAGCCACATAAAATCTCACGTTTCACGACAGTCAAGCTAATAATGGCACAGATCGAGCAACTCAGGCTGAATCGCCAAGTCGTCCTGATACGTACCACGAAATCCATGAGAAAAAAATTATATAAAAAATAATCCACCCCGTTATCACTACCAGTTGTACAGTGACTGTTGCGTGCGCACATAATAGGGCTGATATTCCGCAGCTGAACATGATGGCATACTCCGCTAAAACCGTTTTCCGATGCCCCCACCCAGCCTGTACCAGCCGCTGGTAAAAATGGGTTTTGTGCGCCTGCCAGATTTTTTCGCGCCGCAAGAGACGCCGAGCAAGCGTCACGGTGGAATCGATAATGAATGGCGAGAACACCAGCATGGCAACCCAGAACGGGAAAACCCCGTCCCGTGCGCCCCACAGGGAAAGCGTCGCGGCCATTAAGCCGAGTGTCGATGAACCAATATCGCCCATGAAAATCCGCGCGGGAGGAAAATTAAAATACAAAAAACCCGCGGAGGCGCATGCAACGATCACGTTAACAATGAGAAAACTATCGTGCCCGACTATCCAACCCAGCCCAGCAAATGCCCCAAACCCGAACACCGTCATGCCACCCGCAAAACCGTCCATGCCGTCCATGAAGTTGTAAAGATTAATCATCCAGACGATAAACAATGCGGAAAGTGCCACGCCACCGACATAGGACAATTCCCAGCTGCCGCCGGGAAGATCCAATTTTTGATAATTGAAACCTTCGTAAAGGATAATCGCCGCCGCGAGCGCGTGCGCCACAAGACGATACACAGGCTGAACGCAAAAACGATCGTCGAAAAACGACACAACGGCCACTATCACTATGCCAAGAGCAACCCCCGCCAGACCTCGGTCAGGGTAGACCACAGCCACAGCCGCTCCACAGGTACCGATGGCGATAAGAATCGCCAAACCACCGCCGCGTGGCACGGGCCGGTCATGCAAAGACCGGTCGTTGGGGTGGTCCAACATATAAACAGCGGAACCGGGATTACAGAATCGGCGCGTAAGGAAGGCCGAAATCGCCATTGCAGCGATGGCAATCACGATAATAATCGGGGGGCTCATCCGATGTTATAGATCTCCGCCACCATCTCGGATAACAACCGCTTCAGCGTGTAAAGCGGCTGGTAATTCAGCTCCCGGGTTGTATTTTCCCGTACTGTACCACGTCGCGTCGATCAGTTTATTCAGAAAATCGGTAGAAGTTGCCCCAGCGTTTAAGACAGAATTTTCTTCTCGATAAGGGAGGCTCTGCCGGTCAAGCCGCCATTTCGGGTACAGGATCACAATTAACTGCGCACCATGCCGGCTTCTTTGCGCGCCTTGAGAAAGAATTCCGCAAAGAACGCGCCCAACACACCCAACATCAGCCCGCCCAAAATGGCAAGTATGATGACACCCCTGCCTTTAGTCACCACGGGGCTCACCGACTGAGTGGGCGGGATCACTACCCTGGTCTCACGCATCCTCTCAAGCCCGGATACGATTATGTTTAATGCAATGCGTTGTTCTTCTACGGCTCGCACATATTCGGCAATAGCTTTTCTGATTTCACCGCGCTCCTTAGGCATATCCAGCACCAACCGTTCCTCGAGCGTGGCCTGGGAACGTTGCTGTTGCTCTATCTGACTGGTCATGATTATGTACGCAAGCGCCGCGACATCATCGGCCGTCTGACCAACGGTCTTCTCTCCCAACCGAATCGCCGACGCAATAGTTGTCCTATAATGTTCAATCTGCTTTTTGAGATACGTTTCCTCCGCGTCCAGGTGCTTGAGCCTCGCGGCCAGAAGTCCACGCCCATTCTGAAGCGAGGCGATTGTACGTTTGACTGCTTCTTGTTTTGCGCCAAATTGCTCACGGGCTTTATTCAAGAAAACGGTTTGGTGCTCTTGCCGCAAGGCCTCTGCCACAGCCCCTTGGAGCGCAAAGTGACCCGGAGCTAACCGGGCGAGGCCTCGGGACTCTAATAAGAGAAATGAGGCGTTCTTTTCAGGGACTTTAACTTTTAAATCATAGGCCTCATTCCCTTCGCCAAGAAATCTTTTTTCTGTGACGGGGATGATACCGGCAGTCAACCTTAACCTCGCCTCGTCTGCCGTCTCCACTAAGTTATCCTTTCCTGTCTCATCGATTAGGTGGCCAATCTCTATAAGAGTTGTGTAGGCGAATCTCTCAGGTATCAGTACCGCGATAACCGCTCCTGTTAAAGAAATTAACAGCCAAACAAAAAAGACCCACTTCTTATGTTTGACCAACACCCACCAAAGATCCACTAGGCTGATTTCATCATCCCGATAGGCATTGGTTTTTCTGCGATCATTCAT
>JANLIC010000137.1 GCA_024654125.1 Sulfuricaulis sp.
AACTTCGAGGATTTCCAGGCACGACGCCTGCAGGCGCGCTGGCGCAACCCCGAGACCGGCAAGCCGGAACTGGTGCACACGCTCAATGGATCCGCCCTCGCTGTCGGGCGTACACTCGTGGCGATCATGGAGAATAATCAGCAGGCGGATGGAAGCATAGCCATCCCGAAAGCACTCGTGCCGTATATGAGAGAATTACGCGTTATTCGGAAATAATATCGAAGGCCATATTGATAAATGATCTGCTGTGAGGGTGAGACCTGATAAGGTTGTAAAACGTGAGGAAATAAAAACCAAGCCATCAGGAAATTCTGGATAAAAGATGTGGTTCATTACTAAATTCAATCTTCTGGTGCCGGTATGCATTCTCATTGTGACGATGCTGATTCCCGGCCAGGCCAAATCGACGCAAAGCGGGACGCCGGCTGCCGACAAGGAGCATTCGCGCGCCGTCACCCTGGGTCGGGAAGGGCGTCACGACGAAGCGCTCGTTATTCTCAATCGCCTGACTCGAGTCCATCCCGAAAACTATTCCTATCAGCGTGACCTCGTCATTATCGCGGCATGGAAAGGCGATTGTGTGACTGCTCTCAAGGAATTCGAAAAGATCCGCGGCGCGACCGAGTTGGAACCTTACTTGGTGATTCCTGTGTCGGACTGCATGCTGGAGCGCGATCGACCGAGAGAGGCCTTGACGTTGTCACGCACCGCGCTGAAGCGCCATCCCGACGAATCTTCTTTGACTTACGCTGTGCTTAAGGCGACGCTGGAACTGAAGGTGTATGACAATTATCTCGATGAACGGAATGCGCTGGAGTTTCAGCTCGCTACCGATTCCGACGATCAGGGGTTGAACGAATGGGTGGGCCGGACCGAGTTCAGCAGCTACGTGGCCGAGCGGACCAGAATATATGGCCGTTATCTCGCCACCCGAGCGGATAGAGCGGAATTCAACGATGGCAATCTCGATCGCGTTGGCTTAGGCATACGCTACCGCTTCAACGAGCAATGGGCCATCGATCAGGAGCTCTCGGCTGACTTGCAACATAGCAATCGCGGTGGCGCGGCCATGAAGATCACGTACGAGCCGCGCGACACCTGGAAATTCATTGCCTTGTACACCACATTTCTGGAAGAGGAATTACCGCTTCGGGCGCGCGCCAACAACGTGGAAGCTAACGGCTGGCAGGGCAGCGCCGAATACAACAGCCTGGATTATGTCTGGTACTGGCTGACAACGGCTAACCGGTATCACTTCTCCGACTCCAACCAGCGTGAAAGTTTCTTCACTACTGTCGGATATGCGTATTCAATGCTCCCGCAACGCGAACAGCGCGTTTATATTGAGTGGTACCAGTCACGCAATACGCTTGAAGGCGTGCCGTATTTTAATCCCAGCCGCGATTCCGGTCCCGGGATCGTTCATCGCACGGATTTCATTTTCGATACGTATTATAAAAGGCACGTTGACAGCCTTTACGTTTATCTGGGGGATTATCGCCAGAAAGGTTTTGGCACTCATACCAAGTGGAGCGTTAAGTACGAGCAAGACTATGATTTCGACGACGCCAGATCATTTTCCTGGGGCATCGGGTTCGCACGCAACGTCTATGACGGCGCCAGCGAAGGTGAATGGCGGGCCGAACTTCGTTATTCCATAAAGTTCTAGTATGTGTCGGTTGATTCAAATAGCGTTGATCTGGCTGGCGAGCCTGGGCGCCGTCAGCGCCACCGGAGTGCCGGTGCTGACCTACCATGATATTGCCGAAACCCAGGGTGCGGATGTGTATGCTGTCACTCCCAAAGATTTTCGTCGGCACCTGCAATATCTTCGCGACCAGAACTATGTACCGATCAGCCTCCAGCGATTGATACACGCCCGAGACGGAAAGGCGTCGCTCCCGGATAAACCGGTATTGCTGACATTTGATGACGGGCTCGAAAGCTATGTCAAGGTGGCACTTCCTCTGATGCGCGAATTCGGCTATCCCTCGGTCCTGGCCATCGTCACGTCGTGGGTGGATGGACGCGCGGTTGCGAAGCCGTATCAGGGACGTCTGCTTGACTGGGATGATCTGCGCAAACTTAAGTCGGAATCATTGGTAGAGATCATTTCACACAGCGACAACCTGCATCGGGGCATCCGCTCCAACCTTCAGGGTAATACCGCGCCAGCGGGGATTACGCGTCTGTATTTCGAGAAGGCCGAACGGCATGAGAGCGAAACCGAATATCGTGAAAGGGTCCGGGCCGATCTTGCGCTTTCACGCGAAAGGATGGTCGCCGAACTGGGTCGTGCACCCGTGGCGATTGCCTGGCCATTCGGAAGATTCAATCAAACGCTGATCGAAGAAGCGGAGCGGCTCGGTATGCGTTATCACCTGACACTCGAGGATAGTCCCAGCACCCTAGAGACACTGCCGCAGATTAATCGCGGGACATTCTACAAATATCGCCGGCTCCAGGATTTTAACGACATGTTGACACACAGGAAATACCTGAATAGGCAGTATCGTTTCGTCGAGATTTCACTTGACCCGTTCGCTGGGAAATCGTCCGCCGAGCAGGAAAGAATTTTGTCGGCGTTGCTATCGAGGCTGCAATTGCTGCGCGTCAATGCCGTCATTATCTCACCGTTCACACGGGACTTGGGCAAAGCCTTTTTTCGTAATTCTCTAATACCGGTTGACACCGATCTGGTCAATCGCGTACTGCATCAGATTCAATCCCGCTTGCTTATTAATTATTTGTGCCTGAAGCTGCCTGCCACGTTGGGATCGGCCCGTGGACAGGAACTGTACACAGAATTGGCCCGCCTCAATCAAATTCAGGCCGTGATGCTGACGGGAAGCGTGCCACGCCATGAGCTCGAGCCACTTGTGGCGTTGTTCCACAACGCGAATCCGATGGCTCATATCGGGTTACCGCTCGCCTCCAAAGTCGAAGGGGGTGTTGATTTCCATTTTGTGCGTCTCGCCGCCAACCAAAGCGATAAAAAAATCAGGCGCTTGGCTGATGTAGCGCTCTCAGACAATAAACCTGTTTATTTTATTCTCGAGCGTTTCAATGACACGACGGTGGAGGAGATGGCGAACGCCATGCGCGCGTTGCGCTCGGCCGGCGCATGGCACTATGGATACGATAACGACGACTTCATGGCTGATTCTCCACCGCTTATGCAGATTGTGCCTGAGTTGATCTCCCATACCGTTCGTCTCAATTAGAGATAGAAATGGAATTCATCTTCTTTTTCGTATTTTTCTACCCCCTGTTTATGTCAATTTTCTGGATGATGGGAGCCGTCATCTTTTACATTCGCCGTGAGCGAAAGGAGAGGGAAGTACCCAAGCTGGATGTGTATCCACGCGTCGCCATCCTCGTTCCCTGCCACAACGAAGAAGTGGTGATCCGTGATGCCTTGATACAGCTTTCTTATAACCGCTATCCCAATTTTGAGATTATTGCGATCAACGACGGCAGCACGGATCGCACTGGCGCGATACTGGAAGAGCTGACCGGCAAGATCGAGCGTCTGCGCGTGGTAACGCTCTCGAAGAACATGGGCAAGGCCATGGCGCTCAAGGCCGGCGCCGTGGTGAGCACGTCCGAGTTCCTGATGTGCATCGATGCCGATGCCCTGCTCGACAAGGACGCGATCTTCTGGATGATGCAGCATTTCCTCGACGGGCCCCGTGTCGGCGCGGTGACGGGAAATCCGCGCGTCGTCAATCGAGCCAGCCTGCTCGCGCGTATTCAGATAGGAGAATTCTCCGCCATTGTCGGCATGATCAAGCGTACGCAACGCAAACTGGGACGCATCTTTACCGTTTCGGGAGTGAATACGTGTTTCCGCCGCGCGGCGTTGCATTCAGTGGGTTACTGGTCCCCGGATACCGTTACGGAAGACATCGATATCAGCTGGAAGCTTCAGCTCAAACACTGGGACATACGCTATGAACCGCACGCGCTGACATGGATTCTGGTCCCGGAAAGCCTGCGTCCTCTTTGGCGGCAGCGGGTTCGCTGGGCTCAGGGCGGCGTGGAAGCCGCTTTGAAATATGCAAAACAAATATTTCGCTGGGACAGCCGACGAATGTGGACGGTTTACATCGATTACTGGATTGCCGTGGTGTGGTGTTACGCGTTTGCCTTTACTGTCCTCTGCTGGTTCGGTACCAACTATTACCCTGAATACTGGCCTGACACGCTGGCCGTGGAGACTCTTATACCCGGTTGGACCGGCGTCATTCTGGCATTCACCTGTTTATGTCAGTTCACGATTGGCCTCATATTGGATAATTTCTATGAAAAACGCGGGTTGTTACGCTATCTTTTCTGGGCGATCTGGTATCCGGCTATCTACTGGATCATCAGTGCAGCGTCCACCGTCGTGGCAGTGCCGAAAGGAATCTACAAGTACGGCAAGATCCACTACGCTGTCTGGCGCAGCCCTCAGCGGCGTTTGCGTGACCTCTTCATCTGGGCGCGACCGGGCGCCAACGAGCGTCATTTGTTTCTCGACCATCCCATCATGGTTTATTCGCGGCGCGTTGCGGAGCTGATGATCACGGTGATCTTTTGGGGACTGTGGACCTATCTGGTTACACCATTGCTCAGTCTGGGGCTGTGGTATCTCGGCATCACTCTTTTCATAGACCGCATGATTACTCTCGGCGGGTATGAGACTTTCGCCAAGCAACTGTTTAATTACGGTTTGGCTGTCTTCGCGATGTGGCTGCTGCTGACCCTTTGGGTGACATGGAATCTGCGCCGCTATGGTGAGCGTAACCGCCGTAACGTCAAGCCACCGCATGTCACGAAAGAGCAAATGGCGGAGGCCATGCATCTGTCTCTGGATACTATTCAGAAACTCATTAAAAGTCGCGTGACGTATCTCCACTTCGACAAACATGAACATCCTGTCATCGAGAAGACCTCCGTCGACAGGTAAATTACAGATAGTCCGAAGATTTGCTTTAGGGTATTCTCTTGATCGCCAAGATCACCGGAGCGGTGGCCGAGCGGTTTACGTCGGGCATCCCACCATCCGCCCTACGGGCCGCCGCGCGCAGCGCGGCGTTCGGCGGCGCTCCTGGCGCCGCTCGTAAGGCACCGGTCTTGAAGAAAAATCGCCGGGGTGAGGTGGACCGGTTGCGGTTCACTGAATCGCGGTTTACCGAACGGGCTTGCCATGGATGGTAAGCCCTGGAGTTCTTAGCGAGGCAGGAATAGCCGAGCTTAGAACTGATCGGACAGCGGAGTGTAGCGACGCAGGCCCCGAAGGGGCGCCGGACAGGATGTCCGGCGCAAAAACTGGCATGCACTTGAAAAAATACTGGAGAGGTGGCCGAGTGGTTTAAGGCGGCGGTCTTGAAAACCGTTGACGGGCAACCGTCCGGGGGTTCGAATCCCTCCCTCTCCGCCATATTCTTTTCGTGCTAGCCGTCCTTGGTGATACTTTCTAGCTTTGATAAACCCCGGCCCGCACATCCCTGTGCGGGCGTTCGGCGGCGCGGGTGAGGCGGGGTTGTTGCGGATGCACTTAACGTGCATCCGCACCGACGAACGGTTGCGACGGGTTTTATTGCACCCCGGGCCGCAAACGTTAAGTGTGTCCGCGACAATTCTGCTTGGAGCAGAATTGGACAGTGGAGCGAAGCGACGCTGGCCCCGGAGCGCAAAGCGCGCAGGGGCCAGCCCCAGGGATGGGGTGAGCAATACTCCGCCTCACCCCCTCCGCCAATTCCCGGTGCTGCCGCAGGACCGTCTAGTTCTCCGCGGCCTTGCGGGCGCGCGCAATCCGCTCGGCGGTCACGGGATGGGATGAAACGAAGGACCATAGCCGTGCTTTGCCTCGGTCGTCCTCCGCAAGACGCTCCATCATCGACGCAAACAGCTCGGGCGACAGTTCGTTTTGCTTGAGCAGCCAGAAGGCGAACTCGTCGGCCTCCGATTCAAACTCGCGCGAGTACTTCGTCTGGGCGAGAACGGCCGGGAGTCCGGCGACCACTAGCGAAAGCGAGGAAGCGTCGCTGGTGAGGGTGGCGGCCAGCACCGCGACGACGGAATTCTGCATGACACTGCGCAACGCATGGCGCCGCTCGACGTGCCCGATTTCGTGCGCCAGCACCGCCAGGGCTTCACCGAGTGAATCGGCCTTCTGAATCATTTCGTCCGTGATCACGACGATGCCGCCCGGCAGCGCCAGCGCGTTCGGTCCGATAGCCGGTGAACTGCGGAACTCCAGCCGGTAGTGCCCATCGAGGGGCAGGCCGGCATGGAGCCGCGCGAAGCCTTCATCGATAGCCTGCCGCCCCTCCGGTGTGATTTTGCTCGGCAGGAAGACTTTATTTTCATCCAGCCAGACGAGCGACTGCTCGCCGATGGTGCGTTCGTATTCGATCGGAATATTGGCGCTGATGTGTTCCGCGGCCAGCGGCAGCCCGACGAAATATCCGGCCAGCAGTCCTGAAATCAGCAGCGTGAGGGAGGTGAGCGCCACCCACCAGCGTTGTTCGAGCCATGCCACCAGACCTTCCGTGGCGCCCTCCTGCGGCAGGCGTCCGAGCATGTCGGCATCGGGACACTGCAATTGCAGTCCGTCGGGGAACAGGATGAAGCGTTCCGCCTGCCCGATGCGCGGGGATACGCGCAACTGTCCTGCGGGATATTGATTGTCGATCCGACGGGACACGAGCCGCGCCATGGGACCGGACAGGATAAGCGTCGCCTGGTCCGGAACTGGTGTGGATCCGTCGTAAAGCCTGGCTTTGAGCATGGAAGGGCCGCCGGTTCTCATAATGACATGTCGAAATCGAACAACTCTCCGACCTCGGAACCGACGGCGCGTACCTGCATGTCTTCGCTGCCGCGAAACTCCGCCAGGCTGCCCTCGGACGTGACCGAAAAATGTTCCGCCCGGTACTTGAGTGTACGGATCGTGGCCCAAGGTATCAGCAGCCCGGCCGATGCCAGTATTCCCAACGCATTGGTCAGGTACAGAACCAGCAGGCTTCTGACGCCAATCGTGGAGTTGAACCGCGCCGGACCAAGACGCGTGTTGTTCCAGACGAGGTTGGTGATGCGCGCCTGGGTATAGGCATACAACATCACGTAAAGAGAATACATGACAATTAACATTCCCACGGTCATCGCCGTCTTGTTGGCACCGTCTTGGGCGGCAATGCCGATGCCGAACAGCATGCTGACGAGAATCACGCCGGGCACAATCATTAATCCGGCGATCATGTACGTCTTGAAGAATTGACCGCCGGTTGCCATGAATTCACCGTTGATATCGCCGAAACTCGCCTGATTCGCCATGTAGCGCTTCATGCGCTGGTGCCACCAGGAATAACCGATGCCGAGCGTCAGCAGGGTGATCACGGCCCATCCGTACATGACCTTGGACAGGCTCAGGTAGGAGCCGGTAAAGTGAAACCGCATGTTGCGAAACGCCGAGTAGCGCGCCGTGAAGGCCGCCGAACGCACCACGACCCATGGCGCCAGCACCAGGGCCGCCACGATTACGACTGGGAGCAGCATGGTGAAGAAATGCGTCGTGGTATACCACATGGCGAAAAGCGTCGCCGCAATCAGTCTACCCTTGAGAATCGGTATCGGCTGGCCAAGGTACTGGAACGGCGTGCCGTCGAGCAGCGTGTGAGAATAAAAGTAGCGTTTTTTACGGACCTTCGCCCAGGCGGAGAAGACGCCTATCGTGAACAGTGTCAGGCAGATGTTCACGATCCAGATGCGGAAATACTCAGCGGCAGAACCGGTAAAATGCAGCGGCAATTTTCCAGTAACAAGCTCCGCCGGTGGGCCGGGTACGGCCGCGGCTGCCGTGGCCGCTTGCGCAATTTCGTGGGCAGATGACGGGTTATTCATTTAGCAAAAGTGTAGACGAACAATTCTATCCGGGCGGTTGTCCGTGGCGTGCGGACCAGCGCTCCGCCGTCCATATCTTTCTGGATATTACTGAAGGAATACGTCTTTCCGCCGATACCGGCTGGAATCCGGGGTATAATTTCGCCCATGGATTTTCTCCCGATTTTTCTCAATCTCAGGAGCCGCCCCTGTGTCGTCATCGGGGGTGGAGAGGTGGCGTCCCGCAAAATATTCCTGTTGCTGGATGCCGGCGCCCAGGTAACCGTGTATGCCCCGGAGCTGGGGGAAACAATCCGTGGCTGGGCCGGTGCGGGAAAAATCAAGCATGTCGCGCAGCCATTCCGGCCCGAAACGCTGGAAGGCTGCGCGCTCGTCATCGCGGCGACGGATGATGCCGCGGTCAACCGCCAGGTTTCCGAGGCCGCCAAAGCGCTTGGCATCCCGGTGAATGTTGTGGATCGGCCGGATCTGTGCACCTTCATCATGCCATCCATCATTGACCGTTCGCCGGTGACGATCGCGGTTTCCACCGGCGGACGTTCTCCGGTCTTGGCGCGCCTGATCCGTGCCCGCCTGGAGTCGTTGATACCCGCCGGCTATGGAAGCCTGGCCAAATTGGTGACAGCGTTTCGTGACAAGGTCAAACAAAAGTTCAAGCATCCACCCCGGCGCCGACAGTTCTGGGAAGAGGTGTTGCAGGGCCGCATCGCCGAGCTGGTCTACTCCGGACAGGACGAGGCGGCGGAAAAAGCGTTGCAAGCGCGACTGGATACGGTCGACGGAAACAAGCCACCGGTCGGAGAGGTGTATTTGGTCGGTGGCGGGCCGGGGGATCCCGACCTGCTTACGTTCCGCGCTTTGCGACTGATGCAGACGGCGGACGTGGTCGTCTATGACCGGCTGGTGTCACCGGCGGTGCTGGAACTCATCCGGCGGGACGCCGAGCGAATTTACGCCGGCAAGGAGCGCGACAATCATGCCTTGCCCCAGGAAGACATCAACCATTTGTTGGTGCGGTTGGCGAAAGAGGGCAAGCGCGTCGTGCGACTCAAGGGCGGCGACCCTTTCATTTTTGGACGCGGTGGCGAGGAGATCGACACACTCGCCGCCGAGGGCATTCCGTTTCAAGTGGTGCCTGGGATCACCGCGGCGGCCGGCTGTGCGTCCTACGCCGGCATCCCGCTCACACATCGTGACTACGCCCAGTCCGTGGTTTTCGTGACCGGGCATTTGCAGGACGGCACCGTCAATCTGAACTGGCAGGCGCTGGTCCAGCCCGACCAAACCATCGTTTTCTACATGGGGTTGCACGGCATCGAAACCATCTGTCGCGAGCTGATCCGCCACGGCATGCGTCCGACGACCCTGGCGGCGCTGGTGCAGCAGGGCACGACGCGCAATCAACGCGTGCTGACAGGCAACCTGGAGACTTTACCGGGTATCGTGGCCAAGGCGAAGGTAAAAGCGCCAACTTTAATCATCGTGGGAGATGTGGTCGAGTTGCACGGCCGGCTGCGCTGGTTCGAACCGACCGCCGCTGACTGATTATTTTTTATGTGACCTCTGATGAACACGGATCAACACAGATGGAAAACAAAAACGCGTGCGGTTTCTTTGTTTAATCTGTGTTTATCTGTGTTCATCCGTGGTTTCAAGAATCAATTGCTTTCTTCCGGCCTAATCCCTGTTCGACGGCGATGACCGCGGCCTCGACGCGCGAATGCACCCCCAGTTTTCGAAGAATAGCCTTGACGTGGAGCTTCACGGTGCCGTCCGTGATATTGAGGTCGCGCGCGATCATCTTGTTACTCTGCCCCTCGGCAACGTGACTCAGAATTTCCAGTTCGCGCGGCGTGAGTTCGGACAGCGCCGCCGCGGAGCGGGGCGGCGGTTCGTGGGTCTGGCCCTGAACCAGGCGCGCCAGAGTCCCAACCATTTCCTTGGCGACCACGTTGTCCCCCCGCAGAGCTGCCTCGAGAGCCGGCACCAGGTCCTCAGGATCCATGTCCTTGAGCAAGTACCCTTCGGCCCCGCCGCGCAGGGCGGCGCGCAGGTCGGCGTCGTCCCGACTCATGGT
>JANLIC010000146.1 GCA_024654125.1 Sulfuricaulis sp.
TCCGCCACTCTACTCAAGGGTTGCCCCTCTTTCGCGTGCGACTTGCATGTGTTAGGCATGCCGCCAGCGTTCAATCTGAGCCAGGATCAAACTCTCCAAATAAACTTCATTGTTCCATTGAAGGAACAAAAAACATCATGTGACTGAACGCACCGCCGGTTAAGGCGGGCATCAGTCACCTTTCATTGGATGACCAGGCTCGACAAGAGCGCCCACACAAATTACTTGATCTTGAATTTTTAAAGAACGAAGGCCGATACAGGGTACCGGCCCAAGGGAGGCGCATTATACGCGCGCCACCCCCCGCGTCAACGCTTGAATTCAGCTATTTTACTTCGTTTGGGTGGGGTTCAGAAGGACGCAAAATTCATCTGCAAACGCCTTATTTTAGACTCTAATTCCGCCATCATGGGACAAGCAACGCTTCGATGAAACGCAGGTCATCCAGGCTGAATTCTATGAAAGTCATGGCAAGCCCGTCGGGAGTCTGTCTTTGGACCCGCGCCCGCATGGAATAAGGCCCGGGGTGATGCGCTGTGGACAGAAACGTAATCGTCAAAGGGGTGCCCATGGCCAGCGGTTCTCCCGTCAATTCGACAAAGAGCCCGCCAATCCCCAGATCACGCGTCTCGGCTCGGCGCGTACCACCGCCGGAATAGGCCAGTTCGACCTCCAGCCGGACGAGACTTCGCGAATGCTGGCGTTTTTCTGTCAAGGGCACCTCTCTAGCGAATGCGGACGCGCATGAATTTGCGTTTGCCGACCTGAAAAACATGGGCCTGTCCGGGATGGATTTCCAGCGCCGGGTCCTCCGCTTTCTCGCCATCGATACGCACGCCACCCTGCTTGATGAGGCGCATGGCTTCGGAGGTGCTGGCGGTGAGGCCGGCGTCTTTGAGAATGCGGGGGAGCGCCAGCCCCTTGCCGTTACCGGCCAGCTCGATTTCAGAAATATCGGCCGGTATCTGGCCCTGCTGGAAGCGCGCGACAAAGTTGTGCATCGCATTCTGGCCCGCCCTGGGTCCGCTATGAAAACGGCTGACGATTTCCTTGGCCAATTCGAATTTGACGTCGCGGGGATTTTTTCCTTCATCGACTTCGCGTTTCATCCGGGCGATGACGTCGGGATGCTCGAACGAGAGCAGATCGAAATAACGCCACATCAGGCCGTCTGAAATCGACATGATTTTGCCGAACATTTCATCGGCCGGCTCGTCGATGCCGATATAATTCCCCAGCGACTTCGACATCTTGTGAACGCCGTCCGTGCCTTCCAGCAAAGGCATCGTAATAATGATTTGCGGTGGCTGACTGAACTCCTTCTGAAGTTCGCGACCAATGAGCAGATTAAATTTCTGGTCAGTGCCCCCGAGCTCAATATCCGCTTTCATGGCCACCGAGTCGTAGCCCTGTATCAACGGGTAGAGAAATTCATGTATCGCAATAGGCTGGCCACCCTTATAGCGCCTGGAAAAGTCATCGCGCTCGAGCATGCGCGCCACCGTATATCGGGAAGCGAGCTTGATCACGTCAGCAGCCTTCAGCTTCCCGAGCCATTTGGAGTTAAATTCGATACGCGTTTTTTTTCTATCAAGAATTTTAAAAATCTGACTCTTGTATGTACGCGCATTTTGAAGAATTTCTTTCCGCGTCAGGGGGGGGCGAGTCGTGTTCTTGCCGCTCGGGTCGCCGATCATGCCGGTGAAATCGCCGATAAGAAACATAATTTGATGCCCCAGGTCCTGAAACTGGCGCAATTTATTGATCAGCACGGTATGCCCCAGATGCAGGTCGGGCGCGGTCGGATCGAATCCCGCCTTCACGCGCAAGCGTCGCCCAAACTTAAGACGCTCGGCAAGCTCTGACTCGGGCAGAATTTCTTCGGTTCCGCGCTTAATCAGGCGCAGTGCTTCGTTGGCATCTGTCATGAATATTCCTGAAAACGGCTGGTGATTCCGGGCAGCGCAAAGCGTACCATAGCCGCTAATTCAAGGCATGCTGGGCGTATCTCCGCGCCACCGGGTTATAGTTGGTCTAGACTTTAACTTGGTATTTTGAACAGGATGCACCTCTATTGAATAAAAAAATACTCAAATATATTTACTCGCTGTTACCTGCTTTGGGCAAGGGACGCGCACACCGTTTTTACGGTCGGAGCGTGTGGCTGCTCGGGCTGGCGGTATTTCTCACCTCCGTCACCATCGCCGCCATCATCCCGCGTGGAAGCGACTCACTCCCGAAGAATGCATTGATTCCCTCCATGCCGCCGCAAACAGTTATGCTGGGCAATACGATGTTACCGGCCGCTGCCAAGCCGGCGACCGCCAGACCCGCTGAAACGGAAATTTCCCAGAAGGCGCCGGACCGTGAGTCCTGGATTGATTTAACGATTCGCAAGGGTGACACACTCTCGGATATTCTCAAGCGCGTAGGTCATGACAGCGGCGAGATTCACCGATTGATCCAGGCCAATCCGGACGCCCACGTTTTCCGCCAGATGTACCCAGGCCAGCGGCTGCGTTTACGCGCCGAAACCAGCGGACCGCTACAGGAGCTAGTCTACGAAACCGATCCCGGAGAAGCCTTTCACCTCGTTCGCAAACAGGACCACTTCGAACTTACCAAGGAACTGCGCCACTTCGAAACACGCGTGGCCCATGTTTCCGGGACCATCGGGTCTTCCTTGTTTGAGGACGGACAGGATGCCGGGCTTTCCGATACCTTGATCATGAAGCTCGTGGAAATATTCGGTTGGGACATCGACTTTGCACTCGATCTGCGCCGGGGTGACAGCTTTTCGGCCATCCACGAAGAGAAATTCTGGCAAGGTCAAAAGGTCGCTGATGGAATTATCCTGGCGGCCGAATTCGTCAATCAGGGACGTTTATTCCGCGCCATCGCCTTTCGCGATGCCAACGGGTATACCTCCTATTACACGCCCGACGGCGCGAGCGTGCGCCGGCCGTTCCTGCGCACCCCGGTGGAGTTCAGCCGCATCACCTCGCGTTTCACGCGCGGACGGTATCACCCCATACTCAAGACCTGGCGGGCGCACAAAGGAGTGGATTATGCCGCGCCCGTCGGCACCCCGGTGCGCGCCACCGCCAGCGGACGCATCCTGGCGATCGGCAGGAATGGTGGTTATGGCCAGCGCATCGTCATCCGGCACAATGCCACGTACAACACGCTCTACGCGCACCTCTCACGGTACCGTTCTGGGCTGCGTGTCGGCAGTTTCGTCGATCAGGGCCAGACCATCGGCTACGTCGGCGCCACGGGACTGGCGAGCGGACCCCATCTGCATTACGAATTCCAGGTCAATGGCGCGCACCGCAATTCGTTGACCTTCAAATTTTCTGGCAGTGACAAGATTGCCTCGCAAAATCGCGACGAGTTCATGCAAATTGCCAATCGCTGGACCGCGCGCCTGGATATCATCAGCTACAGCACTCAAATCGCCGCCAATCGGTAGGCTGAAACCCTCTTGTAACTTTCCGCCAGCTGCCCGAAACTGAGGTCATGCATTACATCGGGCTGATGTCGGGAACCAGTGTCGATGGCATCGATGCCGCGCTGCTCTCCCTCTCCGCGGGGACCCGGCCTGTTCTGGTGAACACCCACGCCCATCCGATCGATGCCGCGACCCGCAGCGAAATTCAAACCCTGATGCGCGATGGCCCCAGCGAAATCGAACGGCTGGGGGAGCTCGACATGGCACTGGGCGGGTTGTTCGCCGAGGCCGCCAACGCCCTGATCAAGAAGGCAGGGCTGGCAATAAAAGACATTCGTGCCATTGGCAGCCATGGCCAGACACTGCGACACCGCCCACGCGCGGCGCATCCCTTCACGTTGCAGATCGGCAACCCTTCCGTGATCGCCGAACGCACCGGCATCACCACGGTGGCGGATTTTCGCGCACGCGACATGGCCGCCGGTGGCCAGGGCGCACCGCTGGTGTCGGCGTTTCACCGTCAAATGTTTCATTCCTCAAAACGGAACCGCGTCATCGCCAACATCGGCGGGATCGCCAACGTGACCTACCTGCCTGCCGATGCCTCGCAGCCGGTGTACGGGTTCGACACCGGCCCGGGCAACACCCTGCTTGACCGATGGATCGGTCTTCACCAGGCGCGTGACCGCGATGAGGCCGGGCAATGGGCCGCCTCCGGGCACGCCTCTAAAGACCTTCTGGAAAAACTCATGGCCGACCCTTATTTCGAGGCGGCGCCCCCCAAGACCACGGGCCGCGAACATTTCAACATGAACTGGCTGCAGAGCCATCTCAATCGCCTTCCCGCGCCGCTTTCCGCGGCCGACGTGCAGGCAAGCTTGCTGCAACTCACGGCGCAGACCATCGCCCGGGCGATCTGGAGGTTTTTCTCGCAGGCACAAGAAGCGTATGTCTGCGGGGGCGGGGCGCACAACCGAGCGTTGATGTCGGCGCTG
>JANLIC010000159.1 GCA_024654125.1 Sulfuricaulis sp.
TCCGCGCCTTCCACGTGGCTGGCTTTCACGATGCGTGCGATGCGCAGGTCTACCTTGGCGAAATCGTCGTAACTGATCTCGGGCAGGATGGTATGCCGGGCTAGGTCGCTGGTTTCAGTGATGGTTTCGGAAGTTTTCTCGGCCATGGTCTTCATGTCTTTTTGGGCTTCATCCAGTAGTGTGGGAATGCTCTTCGGGTCTACGCGCGCCAATAGTGGGACAAAAACTCCGAACTCGTGGCCGGGCGGCAAGAATTTCTCTAGATCTAGCGGAAGGGCTAAGTCTGACCAGCTAATCTCACGAGACCGAAGATATTTTTCTGCCTCTGCAGTCACGGTGGGGAGAATTGGTTTTAGAAATAGTGTGAGTGCTTTGAAAGCAGCGATGGATGAACCGCAGATTTGAGCTAGTTTTGATCTGCTTTCGGTATTTGTAGGCGCATCTTTTGCCAATATCCAGGGCTTGAAGCCATCAATTTCCTTATTTATTGCATCGGCAACTTCCATAATCAGCCTGACAGCTTGCCCAAATTCGCGATTATCAAACGCGCTTTGAATAGCCGTGCTTTGCTGTATGGCAACGGTTAATCCTCCGGTTTCTTTCGGAAGAGGAAATCCCGCGGGACTGCCCATCTCGATTTTGGGCATTTTATTATTGAAAAACTTTGACAAGAATGGCGCTATGCGGCTCGCGATATTTACGTATTTTCCCACAAGGTCGCTATTCACTCTGGCAACAAAATCATCGAAGTTGAGATCAATGTCTTCCGTAGTGTCATTAAGCTTGGCTGCAAAGTAATAACGCAGGTATTCGGGGTTCAAATGATTCAGATACGAGCGCGCGGTGATGAAGGTGCCGCGCGACTTGGACATCTTGGTGCCGTTGATGGTAAGGAAGCCGTGCGCAAACACCGACGTCGGCGTGCGGAAACCCGCACCGTGCAACATTGCCGGCCAAAACAGCGTGTGAAAATAAAGAATATCCTTGCCGATGAAATGGTACAGCTCGGTCTTGGATTCAGCGCCACTGGCCCAGAATTCGTCGAAGTTCAAACCGGCCTTGCGGCCTGTCGGTGAACCGCACAGGTTCTTGAAGCTCGCCATGTAGCCTACCGGTGCATCGAGCCAGACGTAGAAATATTTTCCGGGCGCGTCCGGAATCTCGAAGCCGAAGTAAGGCGCGTCGCGCGAGATGTCCCAATCTTTCAGTCCTGCCTCGAACCATTCGTTGAGCTTGTTCGCCACCTCCGGCTGGACGTGGCGCGCCCGGTCGGCGCCGGAAGCCAGCCAATCGCGCAGCCAGGCCTCGAAATCGCCGAGTTTGAAAAAATAATGCTCTGAGTCTTTCTCCACCGGCGCCGCGCCGGACAGCACCGACACCGCGTTTTTAAGTTCGGTCGGCGAATACGTGGCGCCGCAGTTTTCGCACGAGTCGCCGTACTGGTCCGGCGTGTTGCAGCGCGGGCAGGTGCCCTTGATGAAGCGGTCGGGCAGGAACATGTTCTTGACCGGGTCATAGGCCTGCTTGATGGTGCGCTTGCTGATATGCCCGGCCTTGGACAGCCGTTTATAAATATCCGTGACGAGTTCGCGGTTCTCGTCCGAGTGCGTGGAATAGTAGTTATCGAAGCCGATGCCGAAGTCAGCGAAATCGCGCTGGTGCTCCTCGCTCATGCGCGCAATGAGTTTTTCTGGCGCGATGCCTTCCTGCTGGGCGCGCAGCATCACGGGCGTGCCGTGGGTGTCGTCGGCACAGACGTACCAGCACTTGGTGTCTGCTTGCATATTCTGGTAGCGCACCCAGATGTCGGTCTGGATGTATTCCACCAGATGCCCGATGTGCAGCGGGCCATTGGCGTAGGGCAGGGCGCTGGTGACGAGGATTTTGCGTTTCTTCTCGGGCATAAAATCGCCGCCACGATATCATGGCGGGCGTCATGGTCGGTTTATTGAGGCGGCAACATATAAGTTGAAAAGTCGTGGCGCATTATCTCGCGCTTCCGGTATTGTGGATATTGTTGCCGCCTCAATAAACAAATATCCATAATAATTTTTGCTATTGATCCGGCATGTTCTGAACTTCGAAGCGTGATTACAAGAATTTAGTAATCAGCCTTTTGCAGACGGCCCATGCCGGATCAATAGCTCCGGTATCATAAGGGAATTCATGCATTAACGCCGCCCCTAGCCGCCGGATCCCGTGGCGCAGCTCTTTCGGAGACGGCGGCAGAGCGCTCATGGAAACATAGCTCATTGTGGCTTCTGCGCCCATTGCCGAAAGAGCGTTCGCCTCGGGCACTGGGCGCTGCCATGACTTTTTTTGGCCCGCGGTGTAGCATGTGCGCCCCCTGACAGACCGAATCTGGAGTGAGCTTCATGGCGGATGTTTCCCAACAGCAAGTTGAAACCGCGCTCAAAGAGGTGATCGATCCCTACCTCGAGCAGGACCTGGTCACAGCCAAGGCGGTGAAAAAAATCACCGTCGATGGCGGCAAAGTGACCGTGGACGTGGAATTGGGCTACCCGGCCAAGGGACACATTCCCGGTTTGTCCTCGAAACTAAAGGAAAAAGTCGCCACCATCGCCGGCGTCAAGGATGTGGCCATCAACATGACATCGAAAGTCGCGGCTCACGGTGTGCAGAAGGGCGTCAAACCCATCGAGAATGTGAAAAACATCATCGCCGTGGCCTCCGGCAAGGGCGGTGTCGGAAAATCCACCGTGGCGGTGAACCTGGCCCTGGCGTTGTCTGCCGAAGGGGCCAAGGTGGGTATTCTCGATGCCGATATCTACGGTCCGAGCCAGCCGACCATGCTGGGTGCGAAAATGAAGCCCGAATCCAAGGACGGCAAATCGCTCGAGCCCATCATGAGTTATCACCTGCAGTCCATGTCCATCGGATATCTCGTCGATGAAGAGACGCCGATGATCTGGCGTGGTCCGATGGTAACGCAGGCGCTGGAACAACTCCTGCGCGACACCAACTGGAAGGATCTCGACTATATGATCGTCGATCTGCCGCCGGGCACGGGCGACATCCAGCTGACGCTGGCGCAGAAAGTTCCGGTTTCCGGCGCGATCATCGTCACCACGCCGCAGGACATCGCTCTGCTGGATGCGCGCAAGGGCCTCAAGATGTTCGAGAAGGTGGACATCCCCGTGCTTGGCGTTATCGAGAACATGAGCACGCACATATGCAGCCAATGCGGGCACGAGGAGCATATCTTCGGCCAGGGCGGCGGCGTGCGCATGTCCGAGCAAAATGATGTGGATTTCCTCGGCGCGCTCCCGCTCGACATCCGCATCCGCGAGGAGACCGACTCCGGCAAGCCCACGGTGGTGGCCGATCCCGAATGCCAGATTTCGCAGATTTACCGCGACATCGCCCGGCGTGTCGCCGCGAAGCTCTCTCTGCGCGAGAAGGACTTCTCGGCCAAGTTCCCGAGCATCGTCATTCAAAATACCTAAGACTCTGAAACCGCAGATGCACGCAGATTAACGTAGATAAAAATAGCTTCGATTTTTGATAATGGGCTGTTGATCCGCGTTCATCTGCGTTCATCTGCGGTTCCGTTTTAATTTTCTTTGAAACTCCGCGCCAATACGGCAAAATATCATTTAAATGGGAATCAAATCAGACAAATGGATCCGCCGCATGGCGCAAGGCCACGGCATGATCGAGCCGTTCGAGCCGAACCAGATCAAGAAAAATCACAGCGGCCCCATCGTTTCCTACGGCACCTCGAGCTACGGCTACGACGTCCGCTGCTCGGATGAATTCAAAATCTTCACCAACATCAACTCCACGATTGTCGATCCCAAGCAGTTTGACCCGACCAGCTTCGTCGATTTCAAGGGCGGGGTCTGCATCATCCCGCCGAATTCCTTCGCGCTCGCGCGCACCGTCGAGTTCTTCCGCATTCCACGCAACGTGCTCACCATCTGCCTCGGAAAATCCACTTACGCCCGCTGCGGGATCATCGTAAACGTTACGCCGCTGGAGCCAGAGTGGGAAGGCCACGTGACGCTCGAATTCTCCAATACTACCCCGCTGCCCGCGAAAATATACGCCAACGAAGGTGTAGCCCAGGTGATCTTCATCGAGGGTGATGAGGTTTGCGAGACTTCTTATAAGGATCGCGGCGGGAAGTACCAAGGTCAGCAGGGTGTGACGCTTCCTAAAATCTGAACAGCCAGCCGTCAGCCGGACTTTCATTTCCGATGCAGATCACCGACTCAAGCCCCCCGATTCGTCCGGGTATTTTGTTGTCTTCTCAAGATTTCCCCCCGTGAACTTATCTTCATGGCAGAATGTTGCCGCGCCATTCATCTCTCAAATGTTAGAGGGAAGGCCAAGAATGGGAGTAGCGGCCACAACTAGGATCTGACCCCGGCTGGCTTTCGGTGCTGTACTTAAGAATAATTCATGCCAATTTGGAGAGAAAAATGTTGAAGTACTTTACGGTTGTTTTAGCAGTGTTGTATCTGAGCGCATGCTCATCTTTTAAGGTTGTAGAGGTTGATCCAAAGACGGGCTACTTCCCAAGTGCTAAAAAAGCTAGCGTGGTTATGAGTAAACCATTAGATCCTGATGCAAGAAAGTCGTTAATTCTGGTCCCATACGGCGATTTTGTTCAAGGCATGGTCAAAAATATCGGTTATTTTGATGAATTAATAACGATAGACGAATTAGAAAAGAAAATTGTTGCGGCGAACCAGGGTGATAAGGTTTCTAACGTAAGAAGTCTGATCGGAATAAGCAATGCTGCCAAGCACTAAAAAAAAATTCCTTTGGCAAATATTCGAAATTAAAGGGAAGCAAAGGCAGTTTATTTCGACCGACCCAGTGACTATGGAAGACTTTTTTTTACAGAAACACTGCATGATGTATGAACTGGGGTGAACGATGAAAATAACTGGTATCCAATAAATAACGCGTTTCTCGATTTTATACAACAATATTCAAAAAACATATCGTAAGTGATCACATAAGCCCAGATGAGTACCCAGAATATTTATACGGCAGTCATCGTCGCAGCGAAGAAACGCCTTTCTTCCACGCTCGCGAAGGAGGGGGGGAAGCACCTTGATATCGGGGCCGGACGCGGCGCTTTGATCCAAGAACTTCGCCACGCTTTGCCGATGAAATCATCGGCCTGCGATTTTCACGTTGAGCGGTTCGTGGCAATAGGCACCCCCTGCGCACAAGTCAACTTGAATCATGAGTCATTGCCTTACCCAGATGCTCACTTTGATTTGGTGACCTGCTCCGAGGTTGTCGAGCACGTAGAGAATTACCGCGCTCTACTGCGAGAGGCTTTTCGTGTAACAGCGATCGGTGGAGTTGTAGTTGTCACCACACCCAATGTGCTTAATGCCAACTCACGTGCTCGTTATTTGGTTTCCGGATTTGCCAATTTGTTTGGTCCGTTGCCGGTTCGCAACGACAAGCTCTATTCCACGGGTGGGCACATCACCCCCATTCCATATTTCTACTTGGCACACGCTCTTCTGGACTCAGGGTTTGATAACGTCGAATTGAGTATTGATAAAGTGCAAAAGACTTCAGTGTTCTGGTTGACGCTGTTGGCCCCATTTATCTTTTTAGGGATGTACCGTTTCATGTCACGTGAGCGTAAGAAGTTCAAGACCCTCACCGTAGAAAATAAACCTCTTGTTGCCTCACACTTTACTTGGCCATTACTTGTTGGAAGAACAATCGTTGTCTCCGCGGTCAAACCAAGCAGCGCCAATTCGGCGCTTCAGAGGGACGCGACCCAAACGGCGCGCTCCTGAACTTAGGTGTTAGCTCGGCAGCAACCGCGCGAAAAAAGCCTTGAGGTACCCGGTTTCCGGAATCGCCGGGTGCATGGGATGATCCGGTCCCTGATGGCCCTCCTCGATGATCTCGAGGAAGCGGTCAATATGCCGGCTGCCCTTGAGCAGGATGTCACGCAAGTCATCACGGTGCAGGTGATACGAGCAGGAGCAGGAAACCAGAATGCCGTCTTTCGACAATACCTGCATCGCCATCTGGTTTAATCGCTGATAAGCCTGGGTTCCTTCCTTGATATCCTTTTTGCGTTTGATAAAGGCCGGTGGGTCGAGCACCACGACATCAAAACGCTCGCGCGCGCTACGCAGGCGACGCAATATCTCAAAAGCCTCTTCTTTCTCGACACTGACCTTTTCTGTCACGCCATTCAGTTCGGCGTTGCGGCTGATGCCTTCAACTGCCTTGGGAGAACTGTCCACGCACAGCACCGAGGCCGCGCCGGCGGCCGCCGCCTGCACGCCCCAGGCGCCGAGATAGCTGAACACGTCCAGCACGCGTTGTCCTTTTACATAGTGACGGAAGCGCGCGCGGTTGGGGCGCTGGTCGTAAAACCAGCCGGTTTTCTGACCAGTGCGCAGCGCCACCGAGAATTTCACACCGTTTTCTTCCAGTGTAATCGATTCCGGCACTTCCCCCAGCGCGGTTTCGACGTAATTTGTCAGCCCTTCCATCTCACGCATCGAAGTGTCGTTGCGAAACAGGATGGCGGCCGGACGAATGACTTTTTGCAGTGCGGCCACAATTTCGCTTTTCAGCTTTTCCATTCCGGCGGTGGTGATCTGGGCCACCAGGACATCGCCGTAGCGGTCGACCACCAGCCCTGGCAATCCGTCGCTGTCGCCGAAGGCGAGCCGATAATAAGGTGTATCGAAAAGACGCTCGCGCAAGGATAAGGCGACATTAAGTCGGTGCGTGAGCAGCGACTGGTCGAGGAGGTACTTCGGATCGCGCGACACCAGCCGCGCGCAAATGAGCGCATACGGATTGACATACCCCGACCCGAGCACATGACCGGCGGCATCTTCGATCAACACCGGTTGCCCGGGCTCGAACGCCGTGAGCGGGGTATGCTTTGTGTCCACTTCGTTGCTGAATACCCAAACATGGCCGGCGCGCAGACGACGGTCTTCGTTCTTATTCAGGCGCAGCGAGGCGAGGGCGGCGGTCATGGGTCGCGGAGCTTATGTGAAACGCGGGGAAATGGAAACCGTCAGGGGCGCACGAAACGCCAGAATCCGGCGGTCGCGAATGCCGCCAACAACGCTGAAACGAGGAAGGCGGTTTTGACGCCATGGAGGACCCACAGCCCGCCGATCAGCAATCCGGCCGGAATGGCGGCGAGCCCTACGAGCATGTGAAACCAGCCGAAGGCTGTACCGCGCTCGGCCGGGGAGGCGAGATCGCGCACCAGCGCGCGTTCAGCACCCTCGGTCAGACCGAAATAAAATCCCAGTGCCAGGCTCCAGGCCCACAGCATTATCGGTTCAACCACGAACGCGAGCGCGAACAGCGTCACGGCATAAACCATCCAGCCGGTCAGGATCAGCGGCCGGCGGCCGATGCGGTCGGTGCGGCACCCGGCCTGCTCGGAGATGACGGCCTTCACGACATGCATGGCCGCCCACAGCAGCAGCAATTCCACGACGGTCATGCCCAGTTCATGCCCGCGCAATAACAGGAAAGTTTCGGGAATTTTTCCGAGGGTGAAAAACGCCAGCACCGTCAGGTAACGCCGCGAAATCGGACTCAACCGGCTCCAGCGCAGCGGGGCGCGTTCGGTGGGCAGGGTCACCGGACGCGGCACTTCTTTTATCCCGAAGGAAAAAAGCAGCACCGCCAGCACGCCGGGAATGGCGGACAGGCCGATGACGATGTCCAGACGCTCGGTTCCCCAATACACGACGGCCGCCGCCACCAGCGCGCCCAACACCGCGCCGGCATGATCGAGCGCGCGCGTGAAACCGTAGGCGCGGCCCGCGATGCCATCGTCAATGGCATCCGAAATCAGCGCATCGCGCGGCGCCGTCCGCACCCCTTTGCCGATGCGGTCGGTGACGCGGATCGAAAGCACGGTGAGCCAGCTTCCGGATAAACCGATCAGAGGCCGGGCCAGGTTCGATAACAAATAGCCGAAGACGACATAGGGTTTGCGACGGCGCCCGTAGAGATCTGAATGGCGTCCAGCCCAAAGCTTGAGCAAGTTGGAAACGGTATCGGCCACGCCCTCGATCAGTCCGAGCGCCACCGGGCCCGCGGCCAGCACCGTGACGAGCAGCAGCGGGATGAGCGGTACCACCATCTCGCTCGCGAAGTCATTCAACAGGCTGACGAAGCCGATCACAATAACCGTGCGTGGCAGTCGGCGATGGGTGTTTCCAGGAAGAGCGATTTTCAATGTTTAGGATTCATATTAGCAGCGCCGTTACTGTAATAGACTCTTTTTCGCCATGCAAAATATCGTCGATTCACCGCGTGTACTTGGGCGGCGCCTGATCCCGCCCTACCGGAATTTTTTACTCGGCCGGAGCGTCATTAGTGTATAAGCTTCATGGCCCGGTCCAGGACTTGGCACAGAACCGCGATCCTATATAGCGATATCTATTGTCCACGCGAACCGAACATGTCGATCAATTTGTTTCAAATATTTATGTCACGAATCCATGCACGGAACTACCTTTCATTTTTCTGGCCGTTATTGCTGGGTCTTGTGCTGGTATTGTCGGGTGGCGCCGCCGCTGCGGACTCGGTCGGAAAGCCCACAGGCGGGTGGCGACTCGCTGAGGAGTCCAGCCCTTATTTGCGCATGCATCAAGACAATCCAGTGGAGTGGTATCCCTGGGGCGAGGAGGCCTTGGCTCGGGCCAAGGCGGA
>JANLIC010000193.1 GCA_024654125.1 Sulfuricaulis sp.
TCGATCAGTTCGTTCAGCCGGACGGCGAGCTGGACGCGAAGCTTCCGTTCCAATTTTCCAGCGCAAAAGCCACCTCTCCATCGATCGGAGACTTGCTCCACATTTTTTGGGTGTTAATGGGTGTGATTTTGGGTTAGGTCTCGACAATGGATGTAATTGGGTGTATTATTGGTTCCATGATCCGATCCGACACCATCCAAATCACCCCGGAGATCCTGACGCTGATCGCCAGGATAGACGAGTTCAAAGGAGCGTGGCGCGCCTTGGGCACGCTCGCGCCCGATCGGCTGTCGGCCCTGCGCCGCGTCGCAACCATAGAAAGCATCGGTTCGTCCACCCGGATCGAGGGCGGCAAACTGTCCGACCGCGAGGTCGAGCGCCTGTTGTCCAATCTTCAAATCAAGACCTTCACCACCCGCGATGAGCAGGAGGTGGCCGGTTATGCGGAAGTGATGGAGTTGGTGTTTACGTCCTGGCAAGACATCACGTTGACCGAAAACCACATCAAGCAGTTGCATCAGAACCTGCTCGCCCGCAGCGAGAAGGATGCCTGGCATCGCGGCAACTACAAGACCGCGTCCAACAGCGTCGTCGCCTTCGATGGGAACGGCGCACAGATCGGCGTCGTATTTCAGACAGCCACGCCTTTCGACACGCCTCGCCTGATGACGGAACTGGTGGCCTGGATGCAGGAGGGACGCACGGTTGGACGCCCGCATCCTTTGTTGATCATCGCCCTGTGGATAGTGGTATTTCTGGAGATTCATCCCTTCCAGGACGGCAACGGCCGACTCTCACGGGTGCTGACCACGCTACTGCTCTTGCAGGCGGGCTATGCCTATGTGCCATACAGTTCCCTGGAAAGCGTCATCGAACAGAACAAGGAAGCCTACTACCTGGCGCTGCGACAAACCCAGGGAACGATTCGCACCGATGCGCCCAACTGGCAACCGTGGGTGGTGTTCTTCCTGCGGTCGCTGGCCGAACAGGTCAGGCGGCTGGAGAAGAAGGTCGAGCGCGAAAAGCTGGTGTTGGCTTCCTTGCCCGAACTCTCGCTTCAAATCGTCGAATTTGCCCGCGAGCACGGTCGCGTCACCATCGG
>JANLIC010000201.1 GCA_024654125.1 Sulfuricaulis sp.
ACCGATGGCGATGCGCGCGGTGGCGCGGCGTTGTCGATCCGCCACATGACCGGCAAGCCCATCAAGTTCCTGGGCGTCGGAGAGAAACCGGCCGCGCTCGAGCCTTTTCATCCGGATCGCGTGGCCGCGCGCATCCTCGGGATGGGCGACGTGCTGGGACTGGTGGAGCAGGCAAGTCAGGCCGCCGACATGGAGAAGACGCAGGGACTCACCCAGAAACTCGCCAAGGGCAAGGGCTTCGATCTCGTGGATTTCCGCGACCAGCTGTTGCAGATGGAAAAAATGGGCGGACTGGCCAGCCTGGTGGAGAAGTTGCCGGGCCTCGGCGAGGTCAGCGAGGCGGCCCGGTCCCAGTTTGACGATCGGCAGACCCGGCGCCTGGTGGCCATCATCAATTCCATGACGCCGTTGGAGCGCCGCCGTCCGGACACGATCCGCGGTTCACGCAAGCGTCGCATCGCCGCGGGTTCGGGTACTCCGGTGCAGGACGTCAACCGTCTATTGAAACAGTTCGACCAGATGCAGAAAATGATGAAACGCATGGGCAAGGGTGGGATCCAGAAAATGCTGAGTGACGTCAAGGGCCGTTTGCCGGGATTCCCTGGTTGATTTTTTTCTGCCGCATACGGCCATCACCACTATTATGGTGTAACAGGTGTTAACAAATACTGCTTCAGGGCGTATAGTCCCGGAACCATCGGGAGACAGGTAGAAACGGGACCCATAAAATGGAACAACAGAAAGGCACAACCCACCACCCCCGGACCGTGGAACGCCGTTCCGTTACCCAGGACATGGTGCAGAAGCTCATCGCGGAACGGACAGAGATGCTCGCGCTTTATTGCAAGCTGGGCGGGCTCGAACCCTACAACGTGAAAGGCAAAATTTCGCGCACTACACCGGCCCCGGAGCAGCTCCAGCAATTCTGCCAGGTGCTGGTCGACTATATCGCCGCCGGGCACTTCAGCCTATACGAACGCATCGTCAACGGGACCGAGCGTCGGCAGCAGCTGTCATCCCTGGCCGAAAAACTTTACCCGCAGATCGCCGACACCACCGAGGCGGCGCTGGATTTCAACGACAAATACGATTGCGGCGATCACTGCGAAATCACCACAAGCTTCCCCGACGACATGTCGAAGCTGGGGGAAAAGATAGCGGCCCGCATCGAGCTGGAAGACAAAATGATCAAGCACCTGGCGGCCAGTCGCCGGACCTCCTAGCCGCTGGATCCAGTATCGCAGCTCTCTCGTAGACAGCGGCGGTAGAGCCCAAGAAGACTTGGCTGTTTGCGGCTTCTGCGCCTATTGCCGAAGGACCGCTGCTTGCCACGGTGTAAGCTCTTTCAGAGATAGCTAGCGTTATGGCTCACGGTTGACGGTTTTCCTTGCAGCGGTCGTGCAGTGCTCTCCGAAAGAGCTATTGCCTCGAGTGCGCGCCGCTACATTCGCCCGGGCACTGGGCGCTACCCCCCTGTCCGTGACATGAAGCGGACGATTTTCCGAGGTTGCTCGCGGAACTCGTGTTTTTCCGGTTTGCGTGCGACGGCGGCGCGGATCGTGCCCTTCAATCCCTCGTCACTGATCCCTTCCCGAAGCAAAGCTCGCAACTCGACCTTTTCGTCCTGACCGAGACATAAATACAGCGCCCCATCGGCGGACAGACGCACGCGGTTGCAGGTCTCGCAGAAGTGGCGCGAGATCGGCGTGATGAAGCCGATGCGAAGCGCTGTTCCGGCGACTTGCACGTAACGCGCCGGACCCCCGCCCGGCATCACGGCCGCCACCAGGTCAAAACGCTTTTCCAGACGGCGCCGCACCACTTCCAGGTCGAGATAATGACTGCTGGCCGCGCGGCCGGTATCGCCCATGGGCATGGTTTCGATCAGGCGCAGCGTGAAATCCTGTTCGAGGCAATAGCGCACCATGTCCTCGATTTCATCATCGTTGACGCCGTTCATCACCACCATGTTGATCTTGACTGGATGTAGTCCGGCCTCGCTGGCTGCCGCGAGGCCATCCAGCACCTTCGCGAGCTTGCCCCCGCCGGTGATGTTGGCGAAGCGCTCGGGTTGCAGCGAATCGAGACTGACGTTGATGCGCTTGACCCCGGCTTGGCTGAGTGCACCGGCCTGCTTGCGTAACTGCACGCCGTTGGTGCTGAGCGACAGGTCTTGAAGATTTGGCAGGGCATTCAGGCGCGCGGCCAGTTCGGGGAGATGATGTCGCGTCAGCGGTTCGCCGCCGGTGAGGCGCACGCGGTATACACCCAGTTCGGTAAAGGCGCGTATCACCCGCTCGATTTCATCGAACGTCAGCCATTGCTCGGGTTCGACGAAATCGTGGTAGCCCGGCGGCAGGCAATAGGTGCAGCGCAGATCGCAGCGATCGGTGACCGACACGCGGACATATTCAATCTTGCGGTTGAAAGGATCTGTCAGGCTGGGTTCCATGCGCGTCGCTACTATAAGTGCACCGGAGGATGCGGTACACCCCTGAAACAGTATGTGATTGGCCGTTACCGCTGTGACAGGAAACCGGTGGCGGCGTTCAGGAGACGCTGGCCCGTTTTACCCGTTCCACCGGCAGGAGAAGCGATATCTTTCCCTCAACCACCTTGACGGGGAAATGACCGGAACAGCCCTTGTCCGGGGCCACGGCCTCACCGGTGTCGAGCGCGATGTTCCAATTGTGCAGCGGGCAGGTGACGGTTTTACCGGACACGATGCCCTGCGACAGCGGCCCGCCCTTGTGCGGACAGCGATCGCGCAGGGCGAAGATTTCATCGTGGATGGTGCGGAACACCGCGACGTCGCCCTGCGGCGTGCGCACCACGCGCGCGCCCTGCAAGGGGATATCCTCGACGCGGCCGATGTCGATCCATTCGTTCATGGCGATTTCCTTGAATCTCTATAAAAGAAAAAAATTTCACCGCAAAGACGCAAAGAGCGCAAGTGTTGCGGCCCAGGGTGCAACAAAACCCGTTGCACCCGTTCGGCGGCGCGAATATTCACTGAATTTTCGCGAGAACTCCGCCTCACCCTTCGCGCCTTTGCGGTGAGAGCCATTTATTATTATTCAGGCGATCTGCTTGAGCGGGATGAATTCGTGCCGGTCGACGCCGGCGCTGGCGCGCGCGGCCCACGGATCCACCTGCGCGTATTTCTGAGATTCCAGGAAGCGCGCGTACAGTTTCTTTCTTTCAGCGGCGTTCTCGACAATCTTCTGTTTGATCGAGGCCAGTCCCACGCGCTCGACCCACGGCGCGGTGCGCTCAAGATAGCGCGCATCCTCGCGGTAGAGCTGGATGAAGGCACCGCAGTATTCGAGTACCTCCTGTTCCGACGCGACCTTGCATAGCAGGTCGGTCACGCGCACCTTGACGCCACCGTTGCCGCCGACGTGCAATTCCCAACCGGAATCCACGGCCACCACGCCGAAGTCCTTGATGGTGGCCTCGGCGCAATTGCGCGGGCAACCGGAGACGGCCATTTTGAATTTGTGCGGCATCCACGAGCCCCATGTCATTCTTTCGAGCGTGACGCCCATTTTGGTCGAGTCCTGCACCCCGAAGCGACACCACTCGCTGCCGACGCAGGTCTTGACCGTGCGCAGCGCTTTGCCATAGGCGTGCCCGGAAACGAGCCCGCCTTTATTGAGATCGGCCCAGACCTTGGGCAGGTCCTCCTTTTTCACGCCCAGCATGTCGACGCGCTGACCGCCGGTGAGCTTGACCGTGGGGATGTGGTATTTGTCCACGACGTCGGCGATGGTGCGCAGTTCGTCCGGCGTGGTGACGCCGCCCCACATGCGCGGCACCACGGAATAGGTGCCGTCCTTCTGAATATTGGCGTGCGCGCGCTCGTTGATGAAGCGCGACTGATAGTCGTCCTTGACCTCTGCCGGCCACGTCGAGATCAGATAATAATTCAGCGCGGGGCGGCAGCGGTGGCATCCGTCCGGGTTTTTCCATTCCAGGTGCTGCATCACGGCGGCGATGCTGGTCAGGTGGCGCTCACGGATTTGGGCGCGTACCTCGTCATGCGTGTATTCCGTGCACGGGCATAACGGTTTTTCCTTCGGGGAGGCAGAATAGTCTCCACCCAGCGTCATCGCGAGTATCTGTTCCACCAGCCCGGTGCATGAGCCACAGGAAGATGAGGCCTTGGTGTGGGCGCGTACGTCCTCGAGGGTGAAGAGCTTTTTGCCGATAATGGCCTCGACGATCTCGCCCTTGCAAACGCCGTTGCAGCCGCACACCTCGGCTTGGTCCTGCATCGCGACAACCGCGTTGGCGCCGCCGTGGCCGGCATCGCCCAAATGCGCCTGTCCGTGCAGCAGGCGCGAGCGGAAGGCGCTGATATCCGTGCCCTCGCGCATCAGCTGGAAATACCAGGCACCATCAAGGGTGTCGCCAATCATGACCGCCCCCAGGAGGCGGTTGTCCTGGAGCACGACCTTCTTGTACACGCCCACTCCCGGGTCGCGCAGCACGATGCTCTCGGTCTGATCGTTTCCAGTAAAATCGCCGGCGGAAAACACATCGATACCGGTAACTTTAAGCTTGGTCGAAGTCATCGAGCCCTGGTAGCGGCGGATGCCGAGCTTGGCCAGGTGATCGGCACAGACTTTGGCCTGCTCGAACAACGGTGCCACCAGGCCATAAGTTTGGCGGCGGTGCTGCACGCACTCGCCCACGGCATACACCCGCGGGTCGTAGGTTTGCAGCGTGTCATTGACCAGGATACCGCGCTCGCAGTAAAGGCCGGATTGCTTCGCCAGCTCGATGTTGGGACGTATCCCGACGGCCATGACTACCAAGTCCGCCGTGGTTTCCCGGCCGTCCTTGAAGCGCACGCCCTGAACACGATTTTTACCGATAATTTCCTCGGTCTGCGCCCCGAGCAGAAATTCAACCCCGCGTTCTTCGAGCGAACGCTGCAACATACCGCCGGCGGTCTCATCGAGTTGGCGTTCCATCAGCGTTTGCGACAGATGCACCACGGTCACGTGCATGCCGCGTTGCTTGAGCCCATTGGCGGCCTCCAGCCCCAGCAACCCGCCGCCGATGACGACGGCGTGCCGCAGGTTCTGCGAGGCGCTGATCATCGTGTCCACGTCCTTGATATCGCGGAAGGTGATGACGCCGGCGAGATTGTTCCCCGGAACCGGCAAGATGACCGGGTTCGATCCGGTGGCCAGCAGCAGCCGGTCATAATCGACGGCGGTGCCGTCCTGCGCGATTACTTTCCGCGCCCGCCGGTCTATCTTCGTGACTTCGCAGTTCTTGTGCAGGGCGATGCCATGGGTTCGGTACCAGGGTTCGTCGTTCAGCAGGATGTCATGAAAGACTTTTTCCCCCGCCAGCACGGGCGAAAGCAGGATGCGGTTGTAGTTGCCGTACGGTTCGGAGCCGAAGACGGTGATGGCGTACATGTCCGGCGCGGCCTTGAGCAGCTCTTCGAGCGTGCGCATGCCGGCCATGCCGTTGCCGACCAGTACCAGCTTTTCTTTTGCCATGAGGTTCTTGGTCCCTAAGTGTATTTAAGCGCTATTGGCCTTATAGCAACCGCCATGCCAGCATTGATCAACGCCAGATTTGCGATAACTTGTTGAATTACAACCCGTGGAACATTTACCACGCTTGGAATGATGACTGTGTTTGCACTCTCCCGGTGCATGAAGAATGGAGCGTGCACGTTTTGGGGCGGGGAGGATTGTTGTTTTCAGTGGCTGGAAATATCCGGCAGGAAATCGACGGCATTCAATGCCTGGCCGTTCACGTCCCGGCTGTCCGGACCGAGCAGGTAAAGGTAGGCGGGCAGGATGGTTTCCGGCACGGGCAAGGTCTGCTGGTCCTCACCGGGGTAGAGCCGCGTGCGCAGCGCGGTGCGGACTTTACCGGGGTCGAGACTGTTGCAGCGTAGGCGTCCCTCCGATTCGAGTTCGGCGGCCAGAATTTGCATCAATCCTTCCAGCGCGAATCCGGATACACCGTAAGCTCCCCAGTAGGCGCGACCCTTGCGCCCCACGTCGGCGCTGGTGAATACGATGGAGGCATCTTTCGATTTGCGCAATAGCGCCAGGCAGGCACGGGTGAGCAGCCAAGCGGCGTGCAGGTTCACCTGCAGTACGCGGTGCCACATCTCCGGTGTGTAGTGTTGCAGCGGCGTCAACGTCCCGGTTTCGGCGGCATTGTGCAGCAAGCCGTCAAGCCGGCCAAATTCCTTTTCGAGGGTAGCGGCTACCTGTTCGAAATGCGAAGGCGTGGCCGTTGCCAGATCCAGCGGCAGGATCGCGGGTGGCGGCGACCCCTGTCGCTCGATCTCATCGTAGACTTTTTCCAGTTTCGGGGTGGTGCGGCCAAGCAGGATGACGCTGGCCCCGTGTTGCGCGCACGCCAGTGCCACGGCACGACCGATGCCGGCGCCGGTGATCAGGATGCGGCGCGAGGCCAGCAGGTCGGGCGCGGCGGTGTACAGTGGCATCGGGCAGTCTTCAGTGGAGCGCGGAGTGATTTCTCGAATACAATAGCTACGCTGATTGTAACCCAAATAATTCTATCGCGCGGTGGCCCTGCGCCGCACAACTGTTTTATCATTGATGAAACTCAAGACAGAGAGGACAACATGAAAAAGTATTTCATCGGACTCACCATCGGTCTGCTCGTCGCCTTCCCGCTCGGCATCAATTTCGGCAAGGACGTACCGCTGCTCAGCAACCCGTTCGCCGCCAAACCGGACATTGCCACGCAGGTCAAGGAGCGTGCGGGCGATTTGCTCAAGGACACCAAGGAAGTGATCCACGATGCCACCAAACCGGTAAAGGAAAAACTGGGAAAGTAAAAAGACCTCAACCGTCAGGCGAACGTGGCCTTGCCCTCGTCGTTGACGCAGATACGATTGCGCCCGGCGTTCTTGGCGAGATACAGGCGGTTGTCCGCCACCCCCAGCAGCTGATCGATGGTTTCCGCGGGGTCCACCCCGAAGGAAGCGATGCCGATGCTCGCGGTCATCGGATGGATCTTGTCGCCGACGATGAACTGCTCGCGCTCAATGGCGGATCGGACGCGCTCCGCCAGCACCGCCGTGCCGAGTCGGTTGGTGCCCGGCAGCAGTATGGCGAATTCCTCCCCCCCGATGCGCGCCACCGTGTCCTCCGTGCGGGCCAGTTGCGTCAGGACATCCGCGACCAGGACGATGGCATCGTCCCCGACCGAGTGGCCGTAGGTGTCGTTGATCTTTTTGAAGAAATCGATGTCCAGCAGGATTACCGACAGATCCGACACATAGCGCCGTGCCGTCGCCAGCGCCTTGGTTCCAACATCGAAGAAGGCGCGCCGGTTTTTAAGTTTGGTCAGCGAATCGGTGGTGGCCTGTTCCGCCAGCGCCTTCCGGCTCGTTTCCAGCTCGCGGATGGTCTGCGCCAGCCGGTAGTGCACGTTCACCCGTGACACCATCTCCATTTCGTCGATCGGCTTGGTGATAAAATCGTTGGCCCCGTTGAGAAAGGACAGGTTGCGGTCGACGTTGTCCTCGGCCGTGGTCATGACTATGACCGGCATATTTTTGTGCTGCGCGTCCTCGCTCTTGCGAATTTTTACCAGTAGCTGGTGCCCCGACATGTTCGGCATGTGGATATCGGTGATGACGAGCGCGATGTTGTGATTCTGCTCGAGCATTTCCCAGGCGAGCTGACCGTCTTTCGCGTGCAGCAGACAATAGGTGCCGCTGAGGTATTTGGAAAGCAATGCCGCGGTGGTTTGGGAGTCCTCGACCACCAGGATCAGCGGCAGCGGGTTGAGTTTTATGGACTGTTCGGGCTTCACGGCATTTAGTGCGGTCGAGCCCGCGGGGGTGATGGGTGTCATACAAAATATAGCACCTCACAGACCCCCCCGATTTGCCGAAGAACTAGACCGGCTCCACGTCCCGCACCGCCTTTTCAATCCTTTCGGGTTCGGTCAGCAGTTTGTCACCGCCCACGCCCATTTCCGCGAATTTGCGCGCCCCCGGCAGCAGCTTGGCCTCGAACGAGCCCACGGCCTTGTTGTAGTCGCCCACGGTGCTGTTCAGGCTGCGCCCGAGTTTCATCAGGTGATCGCTGAAGGTCATGAGCCGGCTGTACAGTTCCTCGCCTACGTCGCGAATGTGTTCGGCGTTTTCCGCGAGGCTTTCCTGACGCCAACCGAAGGCAATGGTGCGTAGCAAAGCGATGAAGTTGGCGGGTGTGGCGATGATGATTTTCTGCTTCAGCGCATCCTCGAACAGCTCTCGATCCACGTCCAACGCTGCCGCCAGGTATTGCTCGCCAGGAATGAAAAGAACTACGAAATCGGGTGCGTTGGTGAATTGGTCCCAATAGGCCTTGGCGGCCAGTTCCTTGACGCGTTCCCTGATTTTGCGCGCATGATGTTCGAGAAACTTCTTACGTGCCGCGTCGTCGGTGGCTTCGATGGCACTCAAATAGGCATCGAGCGGGGTCTTCACATCCACCACGATCTCGCGTCCGCCGGGCATGCGTACGATCATGTCGGGCCGCATCCGGCCATCCTCGGTACTCGTGTGCTCCTGCTCGTAGAAGTCGCAGTACTCGACCATGCCAGCCAGTTCCGCCAGGCGCTTTAGCGTCATCTCGCCCCACTGACCGCGCACCTCGGGCCGGCGCAGTGCCTGCACCAGATTACGCGTCTCGCCTTGCAGCTGCTGCTGCGTCTGGGCCATGGTTTCGAGATGCTTGGTAAGCGAGCCGTAGGCTTCCTTGCGGTCGTTTTCCATCAGGCGGATTTGTTGCTCGGCCTTTTCCAGCGCCTCGCGCACCGGCTTGATCAGGTTTTCGACCGCCTTTTCTTTCATTTCCAGGTCGCCCTTGGCCTGCACGTGGAATTGCTTGAGCGATTCCTGCGCCAGTTGTAGGAATGTCTGGTTGTTTTCCTTGAGCGCGCGGTGGGAGAGGGCAATGAAGGTTTGCTCGAGGCCGGCGAGTTTTTCCTGCGCCGCCTTGCGCTCCAGTTCCAGCGTGGTCGCGAGTTCCGTTAGCCGCTTCTGGGTGCGCAGGTGCGCGACGAACCAGCCGAGCGCCCCCGCCAGCAGGATGACGACAGCGACAATAATAAGTGTGACGGCGTTACTCATGGCGCTTCACCCAGTCGAGGATGTCGCCCGGCACGCTGACCAGACCGTCCGCGCCCCAGCGCTCCGGGGTTTCATGGCCGTTAATGTACCCGAACAGCGCCACGAGCGTCTGCATGCCGGCGTGTTTGCCGGCCTGGATGTCGCGCTCGGCGTCACCCACGTACAGGCACTGTTCCGGGCGGCTGCCGGCGGCGGTGCAGGCATGCAGCATGGGCTCAGGGTGGGGTTTGCGGTTGGGAACCGTGTCGCCGCTGACCACGCAGATGGGCGCGGGCTCGGGCTTGAGTTGCGCCACCAAGGGATTAGTAAGAAAGGCCGGTTTGTTGGTGACGATGCCCCAGTTGATGCCCTGTTGCTGGAGCGCTTGCAGCAGCGGCGGGATGCCGTCGAACAGACGCGTGTGCTGGCAGAGATTTTCGGCATAGAGTTCAAGGAATCGTTTCCGCAGCCGGTCGAATTCCGCGCCCGACGCCACGCCGAAGCCGAGTTTGACCATCGCCTTCGCTCCGTGCGACACCTCCGGGCGAATGGTGGCGTAGGGCATGTTAGGTTTGCCTTTCTCGGCCAGTAGCGCATTCAACGCCTGCGCCATGTCCGGCGCGGTGTCGGCCAGCGTGCCGTCGAGATCAAAAAGAACCGTGCGAATCTTAGAAGTCATATTCGTTAAACCCTCTCTCCTTGAAAGGGGGAGAGGGCAGGGGTGAGGGAGTAATAATTAGGCGTCACCGCGCGTGGTATAGGCGATGTAGTTGACGTCCACCCCGCGCGCCAGCCAGTAGCGGCGCGTCAGCGGGTTGTAATGCATGCCGATGAACTCCTGCATCGACAGCCCCGCCTGCCGCGCCCAGCGTTCGAGCTCCGAGGGCTTGATGAATTTCATGTACTCGTGCGTTCCCTTCGGTAGCAGGTTCAGCACGTACTCCGCGCCGACAACGGCGAACAGCCACGCCTTGGGATTGCGGTTGATGGTGGAGAAGACCACCTTGCCGCCGGGCTTCACCAGTTGCGCGCAGGCCGCGACCGTGGAGGACGGTTCGGGCACATGTTCCAGCATTTCCATGCAGGTGACGACGTCAAAGGATTCCGGCTTTTCGCGCGCCAGGTCCTCGGCGCTGATCTTGCGGTACTCGACCTGCTGCCCGGATTCTTTCAGATGCAGCTTGGCTACCGCGAGTGGGGCGTCGCCCAGATCGATACCGGTGACGTTGGCGCCGAGCGCCGCCATGCTCTCGGCCAGGATGCCGCCGCCGCAGCCGATGTCGAGCACGGTCTTGCCCTTGAGTCGGACGCGATCATTTATATAGTTGAGGCGCAGCGGGTTGATGTCGTGCAGCGGTTTGAATTCGCTGTGCGGGTCCCACCAGCGCGCCGCGAGTGCCTCGAACTTGGCGATTTCCTCGGGGTCAACGTTTTGGGCAGTATGGGACATATAAATTCAGAATACGTTTAACAAGAAGACCCTGATCAACATGATCGTCATTCCGGCGAAAGCCGGAATCCAGATAATTAATTATGATCCTGGATGCCGGCTTCCGCCGGCATGACGGCAAATTGCTTTTTCAGAGGTTCCCAAGATTCAGATTTTCAGATTAATCCTGAAAATCCTGTTAATCCTGTCTATCCGGTCTTTATCTTATCATGCCATTGCACGGCCTTGTCCCGCAGCGCGGCTTCGTCCAGGCCGGTCAGATGGTAGTTCGCGAGCAGGTGCTTGCCGTTGATCCACACGTCCGAGACCTGGTTGCGCGTGGTGGCGTAGACGATCTGCGACAAGGGTTCGTACACCGGCTGGCTGGAAATGGCGGATAAATCGATCGCAGCGATATCCGCCGCTTTGCCGGCGGTGAGCGAGCCGGTGCGCGCCTCCAGCCCGAGCGCCTTGGCGCCGTTCAGCGTGGCCATGCGCAGCGCCGTGCGCGCCGGGATGGCGGTGGCATCGTTGCTCACGCCCTTGGCGAGCAATGCGGCGATGTGCATCTCTTCCAGCATGTCGAGGCTGTTGTTGCTGGCGGCGCCGTCGGTGCCGAGGGCTACATTCACGCCGGCCTGCACCAGCGCCTGCACCGGGCAGAAGCCGCTCGCGAGCTTGAGATTCGATTCCGGGCAGTGAGCGACGCTGACATTGTCCTGCGCCAGCGTCTTGATTTCCTCCGGCAGCAGTTGGGTCATGTGCACCGCGATCAGGCGCGGGCCGAGCAGGCCGAGTTTGGCGAGGCGCGCCAGCGGGCGCATGCCGTGTTGTTTCTGCCCCTCGCTCACCTCGTGCGCGGTTTCGTGCACGTGCATGTGCACCGGGATGTCCAGCTCGTCGGCGTACATGCGGATTTTTTCCAGCGGCGCGTCCGAGACGGTGTAGGGCGCGTGCGGGGCGAAGGCGGTGATGACGAGCTCGCTGTTGCGCAGCTCGTCGTGCAGCTTGAGGCCCTTGTGCAGGTATTCGTCCGCGTTTTGTGCCCAGGCACTGGGAAAATCCAGCATGATCAGCCCGACGCAGGCGCGCATGCCGGCGTCGTGGCAGACGCGCGCGGTGACGTCGGGAAAGAAATACATGTCGCTGAAACAGGTGGTGCCGCTTTTCAGCATCTCGGCGATGGCAAGCTCGGTGCCGTCGCGCACGAAGGCCTCGCTGACCCATTTCGCTTCCGCCGGCCAGATGTGATGGTTCAGCCAGTCCATCAGCGGCAGGTCGTCCGCCAGCCCGCGAAACAGGGTCATCGCGGCGTGGGTGTGCGCGTTGACAAGTCCCGGGATCAGGGCCTGATGCGGGAGGTCAACGGTTTCCGTTGCGCGATATTTTTTCGCGGTGCTTTTCGTGGGCAGAACTTCGACGATTTTCCCGCCGTGGACGGCGATACTGTGGTGTTCCAGTGTCAGCCCGTCGGGTTCGACGGGGATCACCCAGCGGGCGTTTATTAAGGTGTCGATGGTTTGCATGGGGGGAGGGTTTATTTTAGTCGGGGGAGTATACCCGAGGGTCGTCATCCCGGCGAAAGCTGCCGGCCTTTTCGTCATTCCGGCGGAAGCCGGAATCCAGGAATTAAATGTAGGGCGGGTTAGGCGTTTTTTGCCGTAACCCGCCGAACAAACCGTGCATCTATTCCATATCCGGCCAAAAAGCTATAGTTACCCCATATGAAAACGCTCGCCCATATATCTCTCAAAACCAATGACCGAAAGGCGATAGAAGCCGCCAAAGATTTGCTCGTGCAGAAATATCCTGTTGAGTTGATCATTTTGTACGGGTCGAAAGCCAGAGGTACCGACGATGCCGAGTCTGATATTGATTTGCTCGTACTTACAAAGCATGAGCTGACATGGCGCGAGCGTAATGCCATCACGGACGCCCTTTATGATATTCAGCTTGCTCATGGCGTAGTGATCAGCACCTTGATTGTTCCAACCCGCGAATGGTCGGAAGGTCGTTACTCCGTATTACCTATCCACGATGAAATAGAACGCTACGGCGTGGCGGCATGATACAAAACGAAGCGCGTAGTTCCGTCGTTCAGTACTGGATGCGCAAAGCCGATGATTCTCTGGCTTCCGCGCGTTCCGAATTTTCCGCAGGCCGTCTGGATTTTGCCGTTAATCGCTCATACTACGCATGCTTCTACGCAGCCAGCGCGTATCTGTTGATGCTCGGTAAAAAATTCGTCAAACATAGCGGAGTTCGCGGTGCAATCCATCAAGACTTGGTCAGGTCCGGCACGCTTGATGCAAAGTGGGGAAAAGCATTCGATCACCTGTTCGAGAACAGACAAGCCGGCGATTATCTTGTGCTTTACGAGTTCGAGAAAGCCCAAGTCGCGGAAATGTTGGAACAGGCTGAAGGATTTATCGGCGAAATCAAAAAGCTGTTGGACAAACAGGCATAGTCATATTTCAAGGCAAAATCCTACATTCATTTTATGAAGAAGACCAAATCTGTCTCCGACGATCTGCGAGCCGAGTACAAGCGCTCTGACTTTAAGAAGCTCGAACGCGGAAAATATTACGAGCGTGTCAAGACCAGCTCGGAATCGAGGGACCGGAGTAGCTGAAAACTAAAGTGGCCTTTCGCTTTCAAGTACACTGACCCGAATGGCACTTACTTAAGGCCCCGCATACAAAAACTCCGTCATGCCAGCGAAAGCTGGCATCCAGAATCGGCCTATCGGCCGATGCTTTTTCAAACCCTGGATTCCGGCTTTCGCCGGAATGACGGCATAAACAGAAGTTTTTTTCTTAAGTAAGTGCCATTCTACACTGACCCCTTGAACGGTTCCCACTGACCCCTTGAACGGTTCCAATGGCATGTCCCTTCCATGTCGGGTAGGCGCAATGCCCGCCAATCCTATTGTTCGTGCCATCAATCGGCCTGATCTTATCCCGCGTGACGTGACTCTATTAAGATGTCTCTCTCTGACCGGAGATGGAAAAGCAAGGAGGCTATATGGCGCACATGGACGAAGTCAGGGCGAGGTTGCAGGATCACTCCAAGGGGCTCCTCGGCCGGGCCAATGTCGTGGCGACGGGCGCGGGCTACAAGGTAAAGGGCGGGAAGCGCACCAAGGAGCTTTCGCTGGTGTGCTCGGTTGCCCAGAAGGTGCCGCTTGAATCACTCGCGGCCGGCGACCGCGTTCCGCAGGAAATCGACGGTGTCCCCACCGATGTTATTCAGACCGGTGTCATCCGCGCGCTGGCCACGCGCACCGAGCGACAACGGCCGGCGCCGGGTGGGGTGTCGATCGGCCACCGTGACATTACCGCCGGGACCCTCGGGTGTCTGGTGAAGAAAAACGGCCAGGTCATGATTCTTTCCAACAACCACGTGCTGGCCAACAGCAATGACGCGCAAGTCGGCGATCCCATCCTGCAACCCGGGCCGATTGACGGTGGCAAATTGCCCGCCGACCTCATCGCCGAATTGCACCAGTTCGTGCCGATTAACTTCGGCGATCCCCCACCTCCGAGCGACTGCAAATTTGCGAACGGCATGATCGCGCTATTGAATGCCGGGTGCAGTGTCATCGGCAGCCGCACGCGCTACAGCATCCATCGCATCCAGGCGATGGAAAACCTGGTGGACGCCGCCATCGCGCGCCCGTTGAAGGCCGGTGACGTGAGCGACGAGATTCTGGAGATTGGAAGGATCGCGGGTCTGGGACGTGGCGAACTCGGCATGGCCTTGCAGAAGAGCGGACGCACCACGGGTCTTACCCGGGGCGAGGTCACGCAGGTGGCGGTCACCATCGATGTAAGTTACGGGACAGGGCGCGTGGCGCGCTTCACCGACCAGCTCATGGCCGGCGCCATGAGCCAAGGCGGCGACAGCGGTTCGGCGGTACTGGACGGTGACAAGCGCCTCGTCGGATTGCTCTTTGCCGGCAGTGACAACAGCACTATCATCAACCGCATCGAGCACGTCTTTTCCGCCCTCGGACTGGCGTTATGAAGCATTGGGTTGTCGCAATACTGTTGTGTCTGGCAGCGGGGGGCTTGTCGGCTAACGGAGATCGCATGCCACTGACCATTGAACAGGTGAAGGCCGCCCATGAGCGCGAGTTGCTGGCCCAGCCCGGAGTAGTATCCGTCGGCATCGGGCGCGACGACCAGGGCCGGCCGGCGATCGTGGTTGGCCTCGACCAGCCGCACGCGCTGACCCAGGCGGCCCTGCCACGCGTGCTCGAAGGTTACGCGGTGCGGACTGAAATAGTCGGCCCGATTCGGGCGCGCTAGACAACCTGCGTGGTAGCGAAGATTCTTTAGAAACCCGTCGTCGCGAGCTGAGCTCATAGCAGCTTTTGCTAACCCGCCCCGTAGCGCGCGCCGAGTACCGCAGCCCCACCGGGAGCTTTTAAGCGAGACCGTGTTCGAGCCCGTGGCGCGTATTTAGCGCCCGGCGAGTTGGCGAGCGCCCGGTGGGGCGAGGGTGAGGTGGGGTATTCGCGGAAGTCCGGTGGACTTCCGCGCCGTCGAACGGGTGCGCCGCGGATCGGCGCACCCCGGGCCCGAAGAAGGGGTCGCGCGCTTCAGGCGTGCTTTCTTTCGGTTACCTTTCTTTGCACGAGCGAAGAAAGGTAACTCAGGGTACAGGGATGGAGCCACCCGCAATTAGATTTTGAGATCGCGCGCAAGGCGCGCGATACCCTTTAAAGCCTGGATGTCCGCCTTCGCGGGCATGACGACATTACTAATTACGTTATACTTCCCTCCCATGAGCACACCTGCTTCCAAAGAAATCCCTTACGACAAAATCCGCGCTGTCGAATGGGAAAACGGCCGATTGAAGCTGATTGATCAGCGAATTCTCCCCGGTAAACTCGAACACCTGTATCTCGACCATCTCCCGGAGGCTGCCCGGGCCATCACCGACATGGTGGTGCGCGGGGCGCCGGCGATCGGCATCACGGCGGCTTATGCTGTGGTGTTGGCGGCGCGGGACCGTTATAAGGACAACCCCGGTACTTGG
>JANLIC010000222.1 GCA_024654125.1 Sulfuricaulis sp.
GGGTGGTGGCGAAGGTGATTGAATGAAGCGTGTGTTAAGTGTGAAGTGTGAAGTGTCTAGTCATTGTGGCGCGCGCAGCGCGCCTCATTTACTTAACACTTAAAACTGAACACTTATCACTGGTATATAGATTTAGGCCAGTAGCTCAATTGGTAGAGCGGCGGTCTCCAAAACCGCAGGTTGGGGGTTCGAGTCCCTCCTGGCCTGCCAGACAACTGGCAACGAAGGAATTTAGTAGTGACAGCGGACAAACTGAAACTGATACTCGCGGTGCTGATCGTTGCAGGCGGCATCGGGGGTTTCTATTACTTTGAGGGTAAACCCGACCTGATCCGGGTGGCCGTGTTGTTGGCGGCGGGCGTGCTGGCGGTGATTTTTACCGCGCAGACGGAATTCGGGCGCAGTGCCTGGGAGTTCGCCAAGGGTTCGCGGCTTGAATTGCGCAAGGTGGTGTGGCCGGCCCGGAAGGAAACGATGCAGGTGACCTTGATCGTGTTTGTCATGGTCATCCTGGTGGCCGTTTACATGTGGGTCATCGACTGGGGTCTGCACAAAATAGTCAAAGTGGTTACGGGATAGGAGTGGAACTCATGACCATGCGCTGGTATGTCGTGCACACCTATTCCGGTTTCGAGAAGGCCGTGGTGCGTTCCCTGAAGGAACACATTCGCAACGCCGGTATGGAGGACAAGTTCGGCGAAATTCTGGTGCCGACCGAAGAAGTCGTGGAAATGAAAAGCGGCCAGAAGCGTACCAGCGAGCGCAAATTCTTCCCGGGATACGTGCTCGTGAAGATGGAAATGGACGACGAAACCTGGCACCTCGTGAAGGACGTGCCCAAGGTCAGCGGTTTCATCGGCGGTTCCGGCAGCAAGCCGACGCCGATCTCCGACAAGGAGGCCGATGCGATTCTGCGGCAGGTGCAAGAGGGTGTGGAGAAACCGCGGCCGAAATTCTCGTTCATGGCCGGTGAGCAGGTGCGCGTGATTGACGGCCCGTTTCAGGATTTCAACGGCACGGTTGAGGATGTCAATTACGAGAAGAGCAAGCTCAAGGTGTCGGTGTCGATTTTTGGACGTCAAAC
>JANLIC010000234.1 GCA_024654125.1 Sulfuricaulis sp.
CCGGCCTACTTCAACGACTCCCAACGCCAGGCCACCAAGGACGCCGGTCGCATCGCCGGCCTCGACGTGAAACGCATCATCAACGAGCCAACCGCGGCGGCGATGGCCTTCGGCATGGACAAGAAGCCGGGTGATTCCAAGATCGCCATCTACGACCTCGGTGGCGGAACGTTCGATATATCGATCATTGAAATCGCCGAGGTGGACAAGGAGCACCAGTTCGAGGTGCTGTCCACCAATGGTGACACCTTTCTCGGGGGCGAGGACTTCGACAAGCGCATCATTGATTATCTCGCCGACGAGTTCAAAAGGGAGAATGGCGTCGATCTGCACAAGGACCCGCTGGCACTGCAACGTCTGAAGGACGCGGCGGAGAAGGCCAAGATCGAGCTGTCCTCGAGCCAGCAAACCGAGGTGAATCTGCCCTACATCACCGCGGACGCTTCGGGACCCAAGCATCTCAATTTAAAGATCTCTCGCGCCAAGCTTGAGTCGCTGGTCGAGGACCTCATCCAGAAAACCATCGAGCCGTGCAAGATCGCGCTCAAGGACGCCGGACTCAAGGCGGCGGACATCAACGACGTCATTCTGGTCGGCGGCCAGACCCGCATGCCCAAGGTGCAGCAGGTGGTGAAGGATTACTTCGGCATGGAGCCGCGCAAGGACGTCAACCCGGACGAGGCCGTCGCCGTTGGTGCGGCCATCCAGGGTGGCGTGCTCGGCGGCCAGGTGAAGGACGTGCTCCTGCTCGACGTGACCCCGCTTTCGCTGGGTATCGAGACCCTGGGCGGTGTAATGACCAAGCTGATCCAGAAGAACACCACGATTCCGACCAAGGCCTCGCAGGTGTTTTCCACGGCCGATGACAACCAGATGGCGGTCACGGTGCATGTTTTGCAGGGCGAACGCGAGATGGCCGCGGGCAACAAGTCGCTTGGCCGGTTTGACCTGACCGACATTCCGTCGGCGGCGCGCGGTGTTCCCCAGATCGAAGTCGCGTTCGACATCGACGCCAACGGCATCCTCAATGTCTCGGCGAAGGACAAAGCCACCAACAAGGAAAACAAAATCATCATCAAGGCCGGTTCGGGACTGTCCGAGGAGGAAATCCAGAAAATGGTCAAAGATGCCGAGGCGCATGCCGAGGAAGATCACAAGGCGCGCGAACTGGCCGAGGCGCGTAACCATGCTGACAGCCTGGTCCACAGCGTGCGCAAGTCCATGAAGGAAATGGGCGATAAACTGGCCACGGAGGAAAAAGACAAGATCGAGGCGGCCATCAAGCAACTGGAAGAGGCGGCGCGCACCGAGGACATGGATGACATCAAGAGCAAAACCGACGCCTTGATGGAGGTTTCGCACAAGCTGGCGGAGCAGATGTATGCCAAGGCCAGCGCCGAAGCGGGCGCCACGGCGGAAGGCGGTACGGGCAATGCTGGCAAAAATGATGACGCCGGCAAGGCCGAGGAAAATGTGGTCGATGCCGAATTCGAGGAAGTGAAGGAACACAAGGACAAAAAGTAACAACCTCTTGTCCCAGGGAACGAGGGCACGGTGGGCGGTCTGTAGAGATTGACCACAGCGCCCTTGCTGTTTGATGTGCGGAGTGACAGACAGTACGGGTAGCTGGCATGACGAAACGGGATTACTACGAGGTGCTCGGCGTCGCGCGTAACACCTCGGAAGCGGATATCAAGAAGGCCTACCGGCGTCTGGCGATGAAGTATCACCCGGACCGCAATCCGGGTGACAAGACCACGGAAGCCAAGTTCAAGGACGCGAAAGAGGCCTACGAGGTTCTCTCCGACGCGCAGAAGCGCGCGGCCTACGACCAATTCGGGCATGCCGGCGTCGATTCCTCAGCCGCCGCCGGCGCCGCGGGCGGATTCTACTCCGCGGGTGGCGGAAACTTCGCCGACATTTTCGGCGACGTATTTGGCGACATCTTCGGTGGCGGACGCGCGCGCGGCGCGCAGGTCTTCCGCGGCGCCAATCTCCGGTACAGCCTGGAGCTCTCGCTGGAAGACGCCGTGCGCGGCACCGAGGTTCGCATCCGCGTCCCGGCGATGGAAAAGTGCGACGCCTGTCAAGGCAGTGGCGCCAAGTCCGGTACTTCATCCACTATCTGTCGCACCTGCGCCGGCCACGGCCAGGTGCGCATGCAACAGGGGTTCTTTTCGGTTCAGCAAACCTGCCCGAAATGTCATGGTGCCGGCAAGGTCATCACCGATCCGTGTCCCACCTGCCACGGTGCCGGGCGGGTACAACACACCAAGACGCTGTCGGTGAAAGTTCCCGCGGGCGTGGATGAGGGCGACCAGATCCGTCTCGCGGGCGAAGGCGAGGCCGGCGAAAACGGCGGACCGCCAGGCGACCTTTTCGTGCAGATCCGGCTCAAGCCCCATTCCCTGTTCAAGCGTGAACAGGATGACCTCTATTGCGAAATGCCTGTGAGTTTTGTCACCGCCGTGATGGGAGGCGAACTCGAAGTTCCGACGCTGGACGGACGTGCTTCCATCAAGATTCCCGCCGGTACACAAAGTGAAAAAATGTTTCGCCTCCGGGGCAAGGGTGTGCGCAACGTCCGCACCGGCCATACCGGAGAACTCTATTGCCGCCTCAGTGTGGAAACGCCAGTGAACCTGACAGCCAATCAAAAAGAATTGCTGCAGAAATTTGACCGGATGATGAAGGAAGGGGGAACCCGCCATAGCCCGCGCGAAGCGTCGTGGGTGGATAAACTCAAAGCCCTATTTGGCTGAGTTCCTTGACGGGTTCCGCGAGCGACTCGCTACGGTCGCATCCCCGCTTCGCGGGGCCCCGGCTTCCTGCTCGCGCTCGGCCTCCCCGCCACAATCCGCGCGAAGCGTCGTGGGTGGATAAACTCAAAGCCCTATTTGGCTGAGTTCCTTGACGGGTTCCGCGAGCGAATTGCCACGGCTGCCTTTCCGCTGCCGTGTAACTGTTAGGGCCCGGACTGCTGAGATTGATTGGTATCGCGAGTAATAAAGAAGCTGACAGGTATTGAACCAAGCCGGGCTGGCGTTGCGTCTGCCCGGGTTTTCAACCGTCCCGGTTTCTCAAGTGGATGGCATCCCCCAAACAAATCAATTATTCTCTTCGGCAACGAA
>JANLIC010000235.1 GCA_024654125.1 Sulfuricaulis sp.
GTCACGCAAAGCAGCGGCCTTTTCAAATTCCAGGTTGCGCGCGTGGGCGTACATCTGCTTTTCCAGCTTGTTGAGCAGTTTCGCCAGCGCATTCGGCGCCATGGCCGCGTACGTGGCCTCTTCTTCCGCGGCGCGCAGAAATTCGCGCGCGGGGTGATCAGTTTTCGCTCCGTAATCTTTAGCGCCAAACATTGGGTGCGTCGGCGCTACTCCTTCGATGATCTCCTTGACCGCCTTGATAATCCCCTTGGGCGTGATGCCATGCGCCTTGTTGTAGGCGATTTGTTTCTCGCGGCGACGTTCGGTTTCGTCTATTGCCACCTGCATCGAGTTGGTCATGCGGTCGGCATAAAGTATGGCCTTGCCGCGGATGTGACGGGCGGAACGCCCGATGGTCTGGATCAGAGAACGGGGCGAACGCAGAAATCCTTCCTTGTCGGCGTCGAGGATGGCCACCAGCGATACCTCGGGTAAATCCAGCCCCTCGCGCAACAGGTTGATTCCGACAAGCACGTCGAAGATGCCGGCACGCAGGTCACGGATGATCTCGACGCGCTCGATGGTCTCGATGTCCGAATGCAGGTAGCGCACGCGCACGTCATGTTCATGGAGATATTCCGTGAGGTCTTCCGCCATGCGCTTGGTCAGCGTGGTGACCAGCACGCGCTCGCCGGCCACGGCGCGCGCCCTGACCTCGGACAGCAAATCGTCCACCTGCGCCGTCGCCGGCCTGATTTCAACCTCTGGATCGATCAGTCCGGTGGGCCGCACCACCTGATCGACGACCACACCTTGACAGCGCTGCCGTTCGTACGGTCCTGGCGTAGCCGACACAAAAACGGCTTGTGGCATGAGGCGCTCGAATTCATCAAAGCGCAAAGGGCGGTTGTCCAGGGCCGAAGGCAGGCGAAACCCGTACTCGACCAGAGTTTCCTTGCGCGAGCGGTCGCCCTTGTACATGCCACCGAGCTGGGGAATGGTCACATGGCTTTCATCGACGACGATCAGTGCGTTTTTCGGAAAATAATCGATGAGCGTCGGCGGCGGTTCGCCTGTTTTCCGGCCGGACAGGTAACGCGAATAGTTCTCGATCCCGGAGCAATAACCCACTTCGCGCATCATCTCCAGGTCATAAAGCGTGCGCTGCTCCAGCCGTTGCGCCTCGACCAGCTTGTCCACGCCGCGCAGTTGCTCCAAGCGTTCGCGCAATTCGGCTTTGATCTCGTTAATCGCCTTGAGGATGGTCTCACGCGGCGTGACATAGTGCGATGAAGGATAAATAGTAAACCGCACAGGACGGTTTTCGACTGCGCCGGTCAGTGGGTCGAATTCGGACAGCCCCTCGATATCGTCGCCGAACAACTCGATACGCACCGCCAGCTTCTCCGATTCGGCGGGGAAGATATCGATGACGTCCCCGTGTACGCGGAACGTCCCGCGGTGCAGCTCGATATCGTTACGCGTGTACTGCATTTCCGTGAGACGCTGGAGTATGGCGCGTTGAGACATGACCGAGCCCTGACGCAGATGCAGAATCATGCCATGGTAGGCGTCCACGTCGCCCAGGCCATAAATAGCCGAAACCGTGCCGACGATGATGGAATCCTCGCGTTCGAGCAGTGCCTTGGTAGCCGACAGGCGCATCTGTTCGATTTGTTCATTGATCGAGGCGTCCTTCTCTATATAAGTATCCGAGGAGGGGACATAGGCCTCAGGTTGGTAATAGTCATAATACGAAACAAAATATTCCACGGCGTTGCGCGGGAAAAAATCCCGGAATTCGGAGTAAAGCTGGGCCGCGAGCGTCTTGTTAGGCGCCAGCACCAGAGTCGGACGCTGCACCTGCTCAATGACATTGGCGATCGTAAACGTTTTGCCGGAACCGGTGACACCCAGCAGGGTCTGGGAAATCTCGCCTTTTGAAAGCCCTGTGACCAGCGCCTCGATCGCCTGGGGTTGGTCGCCGGCAGGCAAAAAGGAACTGACCAGTTCGAATCGATGGCTCATGTGCTATCGTTTTTCGGCTGAGATGCAGGTATATTACCGCGTTTTTCAAATCTTGATTTCACGAGGTTCCGTTGTCCACTATCCGCCTGTCAGGCCGCGTCAACCGCATCAAGCCCTCCCCCACGCTTGCCGTCACCAACCGCGCCCGGGAATTAAAGGCCCAAGGCAAGGACGTCATCGGATTGGGCGCGGGGGAACCCGACTTTGACACGCCGGAGCATGTCAAAGAAGCGGCCATCCGCGCCATACGCGAGGGTTTCACCAAATACACGGCGGTCGACGGGACTCCCTCGCTCAAGCAGGCCGTCATCGCCAAATTCAAGCGCGACAACAGTCTCGACTACGCGCCCGAGGAAATCCTGGTTTCGGTCGGCGGGAAGCAAAGCTTTTTCAATCTGGCGCAGGCGCTACTCGACAACGACGATGAAGTCATCATCCCGGCGCCGTACTGGGTGTCCTATCCCGACATGGTACTGCTGGCCGACGCCAACCCCATTTCCATATCGGCCAGCATCGACCAGTCATTCAAGATCCGCCCGGAACAGCTGGTACGCACCATCACCCGCAAGACACGGATGCTGGTGCTCAACAGCCCCTCCAACCCGACGGGGGCCGCCTACACGCGCGCGGAACTGGCGGCGCTCGGCGAGGTGCTTCTTAAGCATCCGCATGTGCTGATCGCCACGGATGACATGTACGAGCATATCCTGTGGGCCGATGAACCCTTCAGCAACATTCTCAATGCCTGCCCGGATCTCAAAGATCGCACCATCGTGCTGAACGGCGTGTCGAAAGTCTACGCCATGACCGGTTGGCGCATCGGCTACGCCGCCGGGCCTAAGGCCCTGATCACGGCCATGCGCAAGATCCAATCGCAAAGCACTTCGAACCCGACCTCGATTTCCCAGGTGGCCGCCGAGGCGGCGCTGAATGGCGACCAGGGATGCGTCGCCACCATGGTGCGGGCATTCAAGGAGCGCCACGACCATGTTGTCAGCCGCCTCAACCGGCTCCGTGGTGTGCGCTGCTTGCCGTCACAGGGAACGTTTTACGCGTTTCCAGATTTCAGCAAGGCC
>JANLIC010000242.1 GCA_024654125.1 Sulfuricaulis sp.
ACGCGGCTCGGCGCGCCGGTGCTGCGTCACATGTTGCCGACCTCGGCGGCGCACTGCCTGGAGCAGCTCGACGACGAGGCCGCCGCCGGCCTGGTGCGCGATCTCGACGCTCAGACCGGCGCTGCCATTCTGCGCTACGTCAAACAGCCGCGGCGTGATCAGCTGATCACGCAATTACCGACCGCCTCGGCACTGGCGTTTCGTCTCCTGCTCACCTACCCGGAAGACACGGTCGGTGCCTGGATCAATCCCCATTCCCTGGCAGTCACGCCGGAGACGCCGGTGAACGAGGTGCTCGAGCGGTTGCGCCAATCGCCGGAATCGACCAGCAGTTATCTTTACGTGGTGGATGCCGATCAGCGTCTTCAGGGGATGTCTATGCTGACAGACCTGCTGCGTGCCGGGCGCGGCGTCACCGTCGCCCAGACAATGCGGCCGATTCGGCATCACTTAAGCGCGCGCGCTTCGTTGGCGGCGGCACACGAACATATTGGGTGGCAGGAATACCACGCGCTGCCGGTGCTGGAGCGCCAAGCGCGCTTCGTGGGCGCGCTGGAATTCGCGGTATTGCATCGCGCCATGGAGCAGTCGCTTCCCGACAAGGTGGCGCCGGCACCGGCGGACAGCCTGTCGCTGCTGGCGCGTTCTACCTGGGAGGTGTTTGCCAACCTGCTACAGGCCCTGATCACCTTACTGCCGGCCGTCCGCCCATTGGCGGATAATAAACATGATGAGTCCTGACGCCGCCATTGCCATCGATGCGCTAAATCGGCGCTTCCTCACCGACTATCCGCGCGAGGCGGCACAGCATGTGGAGGGTTTGTCCACCGCCAAGGCGGCGGAGGTTCTGGCGCAACAGCCGGTGCATGTCGTGGTGCCGGTATGGCAGCACCTGGCCCAGGACATGGAGGAGCGGCTGCTCGCGGCACTGCCCGAGAAACAACGCACCCTGTTGCTGGCGGAGCTCGATCCCTCGCCCTGCGCGGCGCTGCTCAATCGCCTCGACCCCGAGACGCGGACGCGCTACTTGGCCGCGCTCAATCCCGAGATTTCCCGGGAGCTCGGCGAATTGATGGCCTATCCGCCGGACACCGCCGGACACCTGATGGACCCGCGCGTGATTGCTTTCCATGCCGACATGGGCGCGCGCGAGGCGCTCACGCGGTTGCGCCGCAGCAAGGCCCGGGCGTTGCGCGAAATCTACGTCACCGATGAAGAAGGACGCCTGAACGGTCGCGTGGAAATGCAGGACCTGGCGCTGGCGGAGCCGGGCCAGACGCTGGCCGACATCATGCGTCGCATCGTGGCGGCGGTGCAAAGCCTGACGCCGCGCGAGGAAGTGGTCGAGACGCTGGAGCAGCACAAACTGCTGGTACTGCCGGTAGTGGATATCAGCGGACGCTTGGTGGGTGTCATCCATCAGGCCGGCGTGCTCACGGCCCTGCAACAGGAAACCAGCCTCGACATCCAGACCATGGTCGGTGCGAGCAAGGACGAGCGTGCGCTGTCAAAAGTACCGTTCGCCGTGATCAAACGCCTGCCGTGGCTGCAGATCAACCTGCTCACCGCGTTCCTCGCGGCCTCCGTCGTCGGGTTGTTCGAAAGCACCATCGCCCAATTTACCGCGCTGGCGGTGCTGATGCCGGTGGTCGCCGGCCAGTCCGGAAACGCCGGGGCGCAGGCGCTGGCCGTGACCATGCGCGGGCTGGCCCTGCGCGAGATCAGCGTGCGCCACTGGGGGCGCGTGGTGTTCAAGGAGGTCAATGTCGGTCTGCTCAACGGCCTGGCGATCGCCGTCACCACCGCGGTGGCGGTGTATTTTTGGAGTGGTTCCTACGGGCTCTCGCTGGTGATCGCCATTTCAATGGTGCTGTCCATGATCGCTGCCGGATTTTCCGGCGCCATCATCCCGATCGCGCTCACGCGCCTGGGGCAGGACCCGGCGCAGTCGTCGTCCATCGTCCTGACAACCGTCACCGATGTGGTCGGTTTTTTTTCTTTTCTGGGCATTGCCACGCTGTTGGCTCAGATGTTGTAGATGAAAAAAAGCACCAGACTGCTGATCATCCTGGCGGCGGGCGCGGTGCTCGCCGGGCTGGCAACACTGTTGTTTCCTCCGTCTCCGCGCGTGCCGCCGCAAACTGAGTTCATCCTGCTCGACGGAAATAAACTTACTTTGGAGTCATTGCGCGGTCGCCCCGTGCTGGTGAGTTTCTGGGCCACCACCTGCGCACCCTGCGTGGAAGAGCTGCCTGATCTCATTAAGCTATACCAGGAATGGCAGCCGCGGGGATTCGAGCTGATTGCCGTGGCCATGCCCTACGATCCGCCGATACGCGTGCAGGAGTTCGTGAAACAACACGCCGTGCCTTATCCGGTCGCGCTGGACGTGCAGGGCAAGGTGACCAGCGCCTTCGGCGGCGTGCCTTATGTTCCGACTGCCTTTCTTATCGCCCCGAATGGAAAAACCGAACTGAACTATACCGGCCGATTGGATATCGCCAAGGCCCGGCGTATCATTTCGCGTTATCTGAAAGAAACCGGTTCCTGATTTCCACCGCCTGAAAGAATCCGCTGCCTGCCATGCTCTGGGTCAAGTCGCTGCACCTCATCTTCCTGGTCACCTGGTTCGCCGGGCTGTTTTATCTCCCACGATTGTTCGTGTATCACAGCATGGCGGCACCGACCGACCGGGAGGGCGTCGAGCGCTTCAAGGTGATGGAACGCAAACTGTTCTTCGGGATCATGACGCCCGGCGGAATTTTTACCATTGTATTCGGCTTGTGGTTGTGGCTCGGTTACGGCTTCGCCGGGGGCTGGCTTCACGCCAAGCTGGCGCTGGTGATTATCCTGATCCTCTACCATGCTTACTGCGGCAAGTTGATGATCGACTTCAAGTACGATCGCAATCGCCATAACCACGTCTGGTACCGCTGGTTCAACGAA
>JANLIC010000246.1 GCA_024654125.1 Sulfuricaulis sp.
CCGTCTACGGGGTACTCATCCCAAACGCCGTCCTGCGTCGGATCGGTGTACGCTCCGTCCTGTGCGGCAGGTCTGCTAGGGATTGTTTCTGCCGTATAACTACCTAATGGTTTACCCTCTAGCGACCACACCGTTATCGGAAGACTCTCGATGTAGCATTTGTCGAATAGAACCAGCGTTGCCGCGCCAAAGACGATAGAGCCGGATGCAAGACCCGTATAGGAGTACGCGGTCGCACCCGCCCCGGCAGTCTTTGAATAGATGGACCCCGACTCGAAATGGAACGCCCCGCCTCCGACGTACACTTTGCCGAGGGAGTGAGTCGCCCCGCTATCTAATACAAGGACGCCTTCACCTACATAGGAGTAGGCTCGGGAAGCGACAGCGGCGTAAATGGACGCGGCGGAATGTACGAACGCCCCGCCGACAGCAGGAACCTTTCCGCGCGCCTTCTGTGTAGCCGAATCGTATACCTGCGAACCTCCGCCTACATACAGATACAGGTTCGCACGGGTAATCACCGATGCCGCGTTGAATACTCTCGTGCCGCCCGACATTGGAACTTTCCCTCGCGCCCGGACCGTAGCGGCGTTGAGCGAGAAGGCACCACCAACCGAGGGAATCTTGCCCCGCGCCTTGACGGTCCCCGCCCCGTACACTTTCGAACCGCCGAGGGAACGGACAATCCCGCGTGTACGTTGCGTTCCTGCGTTGCGTGTTATTGCGCCATCGCCTACTCCGCCCGTGTAGGAGTGGGCGGTACTACTTGATACATACTCATCCGCGCCGATGTCCCACGTTCCCGCACCCGTGGGCCGGGTTTCACCGTCGATATCGACCGTAAATATTGCAGACAGATCGGTGCCTTGGCCGATCCAAGTTGTATCGTTGGATGCTAAATGGAAGTCGTCCGCACCCTCGTTGATAAAGGTCGGGGTGGAGGAGGAGCAGGTGGTCTGCGTTATCGTTGCTGAGAACGCCGTGGTGCAAGCCGCCGCGCCGCAGTTGGTGGCTACGGGAGTCCCGGCGGATCTGGCATACCCTACGTTACAGTTGTAGGCCGTCCCATTATAGACTGACCCCGCCGCCATAAACCAGCCGTAATGGGTCTCGGCTCCGTTAATAAAATCGTATGCAACACAATTCCTGCTGCTTGCTGTCCCCCCATTGTAATTATACCCGACAGCAGAAGCCGTATTCGTCCCGCTAATAACACCTAAAGCAATACAACGGCTTAATATGATACCTGAAGTAGCCCCTCCGGTAATCCTGAATGCACTGCGTGTTGTCGCGTGATCCGTGATCGTTAATTTAGTTTGAATGCCGTTAATGTATCCGTAGTCTTCGGTGAACTGGAGACCATGTAAGTTTGTTACTTCCAAGCGGTATATGTTTGCATTCCACTTCCCGCCGTGCGAAGAAGCCGACTCGATTTGGATATATCGAGTTGCGTCCGTAGTCCAGCCGGTGATGGTGAAGGCGGTGGTGTCGGCGGCGTGCGTAGCCCCGGCGTCGTCGGAGGAGCAGATGACTCTTTCGATGATGTCGCCGGTAACAAGGTCGGCCTGACGAGCGGCCTCCCAAGCGGAGAGGGAGACGTAGGCGCGAGCGGCACCGGAGAGGGCGTTGGTGGTCCCATCGCCACCGGTTGTGGAGTTCGGATCGACATACCTGATGTTGGTGCTGGCCACTAACTTACACCCCTATAGATATACCGATATTCATGCCGCCATCGGCACAGCACGTTCGACAACTTGTTCTTTAATTTCCAGAGGAGGAAACCTATCATGGAGTCGCCCCCGCCGTCGCGTTCGTCATCCGGTTGCGTATGTAGTTCCGCACCTGCGACCACGACACGGAGACGTACCGATCCGTGAGCAACTTGTTCCGAATGGCGGAGGGGATAGACGCGACCTCCACATTGAACTGTCGGCGGCGGAGCGTGACGGGATTCTCCGTGCCGACCGTGGCGGGATCGATGTACGGGGCCATGTACTTCTCCGCCTGCGCCTTCGTGACGCCGGTAATCCGAACGAGATAGAACGGCGGCGCGATGGGATTCTTGATGATATCCCCGTCATGCTTGGAGTCGTCAAGAACCTCTACAATGTCGCCAATTTTGTAGCATCCACGAGCATCCTTGATAGGATCGGCGTGAGTGTTGTTCTTGCCATATATGAGAAATAGGGCCATCTACGCCACCGTCCAGTCGGGGATGGGGGACAAATTACGTGCTCCGAATTACCGGCTTGATCTCGACGGTATCGCCCGCGTTGGTCAGGTAGTACGGCCCGTCGCTGAAATACTCCGCATAGAACAACTTGTTCGTGGAGGTTTCAAGCGCGAACCCGGAAGCGGTCTGAGTGCTTGGCACAGCGGAGAACGCGAATAGGAACCCCGCGCCCGCTGTAGGACCGACCGCCGAGGACTCCGCGCTGTTCGCGCTAAACACCGGTACGCTCCACGCGGACAGGTTCATGGTAACGTCCGCGTAACCGCCGCCCGATAAATACTGGAACGATGCCGTGGTCATGTCCGCAGACAGCGCGGCGAACCCGCTAGAGTTGCTGGGCGCAAGCACCCGCAGAATCATATTGCCCTTCGCCAGCGTAGCCGAGAGGGAGAACGTGTCTGATTGATTGCCGAAGATGAATGCCATGTCTTCCTCCTACAGCGCGTAAGTTACAACGAAGTTTGTCGCGGCGGCGGCTTGAATAGACAGGCCCACCTTGGTACGTGCATTGAACCAGAACACTTGTCCCCCGGAGGGCGCGGTAATCGCACCGATCACCGTACCAGACGCGGCGGTGTTGTCGTAGATCGTCAACGTGCCCAACGTGCCGCCCAAAATGCTCACCGACCCAAGGACGCACGGGGCCGGGACAGCGCAGACAGACCCCGAGGTAGAACTGTACCGGTAATCCCACATCTCAATCACCCTCTGAGGGGTCGGACCGCCTGCCGGAAATACCATGACTAATTCCTCCCTGTGACTGATATGAACGCGGACATCCATTGATCCACGACGTAATCAAGATCGTAGTTCGCCTTGCAATGCTTGAACGCTTGCTCCGACAACTGCTTGCGGTACGGTGCGTCCTCTATGAGCCTGGACAGCGCGGCCTTCCAATCGGCCTTCTCTTCCACCAGCAGGCCGGTTACGCCGTCCTGCATATCCCGCTTATAGGGACCGTAGTTGGTCGCTACGGTAGCCATCTTCAACGCTGAATACTCGCACCACTTAATCGATGAGCGGCACTCGTTGAAGGCGATCTTAGATACAGGCGCGATCCCGATGTCGCAACACAACGTCTGCAACAGGTACGGGTACGCCTCAATATCGGTCCACGGGGCAACTTCAACCCGTTTGTAGTCGATTCCGTTCTTTATGTTGTTCCAGTCCATGCCAACTAAAACGATCTTCAGTTGAGGGTAGACCTTCTGTAAATCGGCCAAAACGGTGGACACGAACATCCAATCTTCCTGGTGGTTCGCGGCACCGGTGTACAGTAGCCTAACCTCGTCCCCTACCCTTTGGATCGGTGGTTTCTCCCAAACGCCGAAGTCTAACGAGTTTGGTATGACGCGCACGTTGTCGTTCATGCGTCTGTAAATCTTCGCCAATGGCTCGGTCGTTACAGTTACACAACTCACACTTCGGATGATCTCGATGAACGACTTCCTCATCTGACGGTTGCGGAGCACATCGAATCCGCCCGTACCCTGTTTCCATAGGTCGCCCTTGCCGCCTCCTACCGCGTCGAACTCCACCGGCATGATGCCGAAGTCCCTGTAATGCGGAGACAGGGGCGAGATATCAAACATGTTGTCGTCAAGATCGTAGAC
>JANLIC010000254.1 GCA_024654125.1 Sulfuricaulis sp.
CTTTCGCGCGCGAGCCGTCCGCAGATTAATTATTCAGTAATTTAATTATTTTTCGATTTTTTCAGCATGGCTATTCATACCACATTGCCGATATACAAAGTCGCTTACGACCTGCTGAGCTTGGCCACAGACCTGGTACAGAATATGCCACGTCCGATTAAGGCCACACTCGGTGGGCGCGTCAGCATTCTTTGTATTGAACTGGTGTTGCTAATCGCCAAAGCCAACAGCGTCAAGAACAAGGTGCCACCTCTCGACACCCTGCTCGAACGCCTCGAAGAAACGAACCTGCTGCTCCGGCTCTGCCAGGACAAGCGTTTCATTTCCAAGGGGCAATACGCCAAGGCCATCGAGATCACCACCAGCATCGGCAAGCAGGCCAACGGATGGAGAAAATCTTATGCGCCGTCGCCTGCCGCTTGACCGCCATGGCGGTCAAGACCGCGCGAATTTTGATCTGGTCGCGCCGCTGGCCCATGAGGCCAACGACATGCACACACGGGAGTCTTCCGGTGCAGTTTCCACGCTGATCGGCGCAAGCCTTCGGCGGGGCGACGTGGAAAGCGCGAACCAACGCAGCATGCCGCGAACCCCGACTATGCCTGGATGCAGAACTTCAGCAACGGCAAACAGAACAACAACCACAAGTCGAATGACTATCGCGCGCGAGCCGTCCGCAGATCACTCCGGCGCAGAGACTCCCCATGCTGATTTTTCTTTCGAGGAATTGGTCGCCGCCTATTTCGATTGCCGGCAGAACAAGCGCAATAAACCTTCGGCGCTCGCCTTCGAGCAGGACCTGGAACATAACCTGGCGCAGCTCTACGACGATCTGCAGGACGGCAGCTACCGCCCAGGATCATCCATCTGTTTCGTCATCACCCGTCCCAAGCCGCGCGAGGTGTGGGCCGCGGACTTCCGCGATCGCATCGTGCACCACCTGCTATACAACCGCGTGGCCCCCCGGTTCTATGCCGGCTTTATCGCCGACTCGTGCGCCTGCATCCCCGGGCGCGGCACACTCTACGCCGCGCGGCGCCTCGAAGCCAAGGTGCGCAGCATCACTCAAAACTGGACGCGCCCGGCCTCCTACCTCAAATTAGATATCGCGAATTTCTTCGTCAGCATCGACAAGCCGCTGTTGCAGGCGCGCCTGGCCACGCGCATCTGCGAGCTTTGGTGGCGCGGGCTTGCCGATACCATCCTGTTCCACGACCCACGCCAGGACGTGCGGCTGCACAGCCACCACGCGCGCTTAAGCCTGATCCCGCCGCACAAGAGCCTGTTCAACCAACCAGCGGACAAAGGCCTGCCAATCGGCAACCTGTCGTCCCAATTCTTCGCCAACGTCTACCTCGACGTTCTCGACCAGCACGTTAAGCACCACCTGCGCGCGCGCCACTACATCCGCTACGTCGATGACTTCGTGCTGCTGCACGAATCACCGCAGTGGCTGAACGACGCGCGCGCCCGCATCGAGACCATCCTGCTGGCGACGCTGAAACTGCAGCTGAACCAGACCAAAACCATCTTGCAGCCGATCGAACGCGGCATCGACTTCGCCGGCCAAGTGATCAAGCCCTGGCGCCGCATCCTGCGCCGGCGCACCCTCAACGACGCCCTGCACCGCATGGAGCATATGCCCGCAGCCGATCTCTTCGAATCCGGCAACAGCTACTTCGGCCTGTTGCGCCAGGCCACGCACAGCCATCACGATCGCACACGCATCGCGCAGATCCTACGCAGCCGCGGCCACCGCCTGAACCCTGCGCTGACGAAAACTTACCGGAGGTCAGTATGAGCAAACCAATCCTCACGTATCTCATCGACCGCTACGGCTTCCGCCTGACCACGGCCGACCTCGCGCGGGTCTTGAAAACCACCCCCGCCGAGATCCGCAACCGGATCAGCGCCGGCAGCTTCCCGATCCGCACCGCCAAGACCCGCGAGGGTCGCAGCGCGCCGCGCTACGCCGACGTGCGCGACCTGGCCGATTTTCTCGACGCTACCCGCCCAGCCGCGCCGCCAGGCGCCGCGGATCGATCTGCGTGTAAATCTTCAGCGAGCGCCAGTCCGCGTGGCCCGACATCGTCGCCACTTCCGGGATCGAAAACCCCATCTCGAACCAACGCGAGATCGCCTCGTGCCGCAGGTCGTGCAGGTGCAGATCCTCTATCTTCGCGCCCGCGCACAGACGCGCAAACGCCTGTGTCATCGAGCGCGGTTGCAGACCAAACAGCAGACCGTCCTTCCGCTTCGGCAAGGATTTTGCGATTGCCCTAGCAAGCCCCGACAGCGGCACCACGCGCCCGCGCCGGCCGGTGATCCAGTCGGTTTTCGAGCGCGGCACATCCAGCGTATCGTGATGCACGTATTCCAGCCGCGCGCACACCAGCTCGCCGCGGCGCAAGCCGGTCTCGATCGCAAACAGCGCCAACTGGTTGATCACCGTCACTTGCCGGTGCCTGGCCTTCCGGATCTTCTCGTATTCCCCCGGCCGTAATCGCCGCGTGCGCCGGTTGATGGGCTCCAGCAGCCGCAGCTTGCGCACGATGCGCCGCGCATCCGGCACCGGATTGACCGCCGGCAGGCCCCACATCGCTCGCGCGCAATCGAACAGATCGGAGAGCAGCTGCAGCTCCTTGCGCACCGCATCCGAGCTGACCGACGCCAGGCGGTGGCGCACATAGTGAACCACGTGCTCGCTGCTGGTGCCGGCGGCCATGTAATCACCGAAAAAACCCTTGAGCGTCTTGAGGCGCGATTTTTCCGGAACGTGCGAGCTCGGCTCCCGGTGCGGGGTGATTTCCTGCTCGTAGCGGGTCAGCAGCGACGACAGCGGGGTTTTTTCAGCGAGGCGGGTATCGCGGTAGCGGCCGGCGTCGATCTGCGCTTCGAGCTCGCGCGCCCAGCGCTCGGCCAGGACGCGCTTGGGGAAGGATTTGGAAATCGGCAGATGGCCCTTGCGCCGGACCATCGCCTCCCAGCCGTTGCCTTTCGCTCGAATCGTCGCCACTGTGGAAGAATTGTGGATCGGCGCCGGGAAATATTCAATTTCCCTTTATATCAGGCCATATCAGAATATGAACACTTGTCTTCACACGGCAGGGGTCGCAGGTTCGAACCCTGCATCGCCCACCAGATTAATCAATGAGTTATGCAGTTATCGCAGCTTCGGGCAATCCACACTTTCCGCACACCTTCACACTATATATAAGCACTTATCAGAACATCAAAGTTCATGAGTGTGGAAAAAGTGTGGATGGTTTATTTACGCGCGCTCATTGGCGCAGCTTAAAAATCTGCTGGCGCATTTCTTCCTTACGCGCGTTGTCGAGCGGCAGGGTTTCGCGCGCAAAGCGGGTCAGGGTGTCCTCGAGCTCGCCCAGGGTTTCCGCCCGGGGTAACTCAAGGTTCACCAGCAGCGCCGGATCGGGAGGTTCGCAGACTACTATCACCGACGGGCGGGTCGCGCACGCCCCAAATACGAGAGACAGCGACAGGATGCACGCGAGTCGCACGCCAGGATTGATAGGTCGGGTCGGTTTTGAGGGCATGGGTTTTCACCTTTTCCAGTTCGGTGGATTTGTCCGCCAACAGCTGGCCCAGGGCGGTAATGCGCTTCTGGCTGATGGCCTTGGCGTCCTCGGCATCTTTTTTGATTTTATCGGCGGCCGCGCGCTGGTCCAGCGTGGCGGTCTGATAACCGGATTCATATTGCGCGTGGCCGTAGGCCCACAGCAGGCCGCCGACGATGGCCAGGATA
>JANLIC010000256.1 GCA_024654125.1 Sulfuricaulis sp.
CTCGTTCCGACCCTGCGCTTCGAGCAGGATGTTCATGCCGACCTGGATACGCGGCGAGCGCGGGTGATGCTGCGCCTCGTAGCGGTAAAACGAGTTCACGTCCCCCCACTGTGACGCCCGCAGCAGCGTGACCCCGCCAAATATCGCGATAATGACCGGGATGAGCCACCTGACGCGTTGCCAGGCGAACGCGGCCCGGGCGGACTCCAGCATGCCGACGATGACCAAAATGGGGCCTAGAAGGGCAAGGTAGTTACGGTGCTCATAGGCGATCTCGAGCCCGAAGACGGTGGATTCGAGCAGGTGTGCAATGTAGAACCACAGAATGCCGAGCGCAATCAAGGGTTGCCGTCTGCGAATCAACAGCGCACCGGTCAGGATGACGGCATGGCCCGCAAGCGAAGGAATAGTTGTCCACGGACTGATGAGCGAAGTGGAAAGCCCGATGTCGTCGTGTTGGTGGCCGAACCGATCGATCCGTGGAACGAAGATGAGCGACAGATAGAAGAACACAACGCGTGCTTCTGTGAAAACCCGCTCTGTCATGGTGAAGCGTCGTTGCGCGTATGACGGTAGCGCGTACAGGATGGCACCGACCGCCGCGGCGATCACCGCCGCGACGATAGCCACACCGATGACGCGCCTGGTTTTGGGCGCGAGGTGTTTCCAGAAGCTCCATGGGCGTTCGGCGGGATAGAGCACAAACTCCAGCACACCGATGAATAGCGGCAGCAGCAGCGCGTTCTCTTTACTCAGCATCCCGAGCGTGCCGAAGAGCACCGGACCGCCGACGAGGAGCCAGGGCGCCCAGCGTCTTCCGTTCTGCAAGGCGCGACGTGCCATGAGATAGCACACAATGGCGAGCAGCGTGAACAGCGCCGACAGCTCGGTCATACGCTGGATGAGGTACAACACAGTGGATACCTGGATCGGGTGGATGACCCAGAGCACGGCTGCCGCGGTAGCCAGAAAACCCGTCACCTGCGTTGACCGTCTCACTCCAGGGGTCGTGGGTGTTTCGGCCAAACGGTCCAGGATGAGGCGTACGAGCCAAAGTATTAGCAGTCCGTTTACGGCATGAATCGCAATGTTCGTCAATTTATATGGCGTCGAATTATATAGACTGCCGGTCCAATAGTAATTCAGCGCAAAGCTGACCATGGCGATCGGACGCTGGAGTGGGCCGGCCTCGAGCGAGTAGGCGGCACGGTGCAGCGCCTCGGCATCGAGGGTAGTGACCTTGACGTAGCTGTTATCGAACAGGTTGCTGTAGTCGTCGAAAATGAATGGTCCAGAACTACCCGGAAGGAAGACTGCAGCGGAGAATACTACCAGCAGGGAGAACAGCGTGGTTCGCCAGTGAAGGCTATTGGTCGGTGTCATGGGTTGGACGGACGGGTATCCTGAGTGTCGCGGGCATGTAGCCGCCCTTTGAGTTTAGGGTAGCTTATTTTGCAGCCGGGTGGCACATGAAAAGGCCGGCCGTTGTGGGCACAGTCCTGGCGATGATCGATGCGACACACAAAAAAACAGGGGCGACTCGCGTCGCCCCTGTATGACCGCATAACCGAGTCGGTCAGTTTATTTCTTCGGACGATACTTGGTGGGCGTGCTACCCTTGACGATCCACTCCAGGGTGCCGCCTCGGTCGATTGGAGAGTATATGACGGTGTCTCCCGCCGCCGTACCCAGTTCTTTCGCGTTGGTCAGCTGAACTGTAATGAGTCCGCTTGTGGTTGCATAGCCGACAGAGGACACATACTTGCCTTTATAGCTTGCGGCATTGGAGAGGCTCATCG
>JANLIC010000278.1 GCA_024654125.1 Sulfuricaulis sp.
AGCCATCCGGACAATTCCGCCTGCAGTGTCTCGATTTCACGTTCGCGCAGCAGCCATCCGGCACGCGCCCCTTTTTCGCTCCCCAGGCTCAACCAGTTGGGACCAAGCCAGGCACCATCACGCGTGACGATAGACTCGCGCTCGGCAAGCGCATGGCGTTGCGTGAGCGCCTGATCGATGTTCTCGGCGATATAAACGCCTTCGAGCAACGGCGTGAGGTTGATCTCACCCTGCACTTTGTCCAGCAACGTGGGACGATTGGCCGGCGTGCGCGCGGGGGTCTCACCGCGCTCGATAAAGGAAACCTGTGAATGGTTGAAACCGGAGGCGGCTCCCGCAATCTGTTCCATTTTTGTCACGCACACGGCACCGAGATTGATGCCGAGCACCCGCTCCACGGCCTTTTCCCAACCGGACTCAACCTTGAGCAGACGCGCCAGCCGTGGAGCTGAATCGAGACCCTGTCCGCGCAACCAATCGCCCAGTGCCGCATCGCGCTCGTCCTGTGCCGCCGCCTGCAATTCGCCCAGCGATGCCAGGCGCGCTTCGCCACTCTGTTTCTGTCCGCGCATGTCCGCCAGTTCGTCGTCGAGCTCATCGCGCCGGTCGCGTGCCTCGCGCAAACGCTTTTCTATTTCTCCGATCGAGCGCTCCTGCACTTCGCAGTTTTCATCCAGTTCCGCCACCTGCTTGGCCAGTACATCGGCCGGCTCTTTTCCCAGCTCTGCCACAATGGTCGCGGCCTCCTGTTCCAGGCGCGTCTGACGCTGCCGCAGATGTTCAACTTGGTTCTCAAACTGGCGAGTGCGGGCCGTCTGGACTTCGCGCACCCGGGCCGGTTCGGCTGCCAACGCAGTGAAGGATTCCCACCCACTCTGCCAGTCCTGCATCGCACGCTCGGCTTGCGCGCGCTTCTCCGCGGCGGCATCGCGCGCGCGGGTAAGCTCTTCCAGTTGCGGTGTCAGTTCTTCGAGCCGGCGTACCAGTTCACCCATGCGCGCAACGTCCGACTGCAGATGTTCGGCGGCCTCGCTCCAGGCACGATTGATCTGCTCCTGCTCGCGTTCCTGGTTTTCGCGTGTTTCGCGTGCAAACTGGATGGCCTGCTCCAGGCGCGAAATTTCGGCACCGACGGTATAGAACTCCGCCTGGACCGTGTTGAACCGGTCAACGGTCTCGGTCTGCAGGGAGCGGATTTTCTCAATTTCGGTTTCAATGCCGCGTTGCACGGCCAGCACGGCATCGAGCGCCGTCTGTTGCTGCGCCAGCAGCCTGTCCTGGCTCTGCACGCGCGTGTCGAATTCGATCCAGCGCAGCACAAACAGTTGCGCGCGGGTCAGGCGCTCTTCCTGTTTCAGCTCCTTGTATCGCGCCGCGGCGCGCGATTGCCGGTGCAACCGGGAGAGTTGCGTTTCCAATTCCTTGCGGATGTCCTCCACGCGCGTCAGATTCTCGCGCGTGTGCTTGATGCGGCTCTCGGTCTCGCGCCGGCGTTCCTTGTATTTGGACACGCCCGCGGCCTCCTCCAGGAAGCCGCGCAGCTCTTCCGGCTTGGCCTCGATGATGCGCGTGACCATGCCCTGCTCGATGATCGAGTAGGCGCGCGGTCCCAGGCCGGTGCCGAGGAAAATGTCGGTGATGTCCTTGCGTCGGCACTTGGTCTTGTTCAGAAAATAATCGGACTGCCCGTCGCGCCCGGCCTCGCGCCGGATGGAAATCTCGGCGTACTTAGCGTATTCGCCACCGGCGCGGCCTGCGCTGTTGTCGAAGATAAGCTCGACCGAGGCCATGGCCACCGGCTTGCGCGAGTTGGAGCCATTAAAGATGACATCGGCCATGGAGTCACCGCGGAGATTCTTGGCGGACATTTC
>JANLIC010000281.1 GCA_024654125.1 Sulfuricaulis sp.
ATCGTGTCGTCGCGCTCGGCACCGGTGGAGATGATGTCGATGCGCGCCTCGGTGCACTCCTCGATTTTCTTCAGATACCTCTGCGCGTTTACCGGCAACTTTTCGAAACTCCGCACGCCCACGGTGGAGTCCGTCCAGCCCGGCACTTCCTCGTAAACCGGCTCGCATTTGGAAAGCGTATCTGCGCCGCTCGGCGGCGTGGTGCGCGTCTTGCCATCGTAGCGGTAACTCGTGCAGATACGGATCTTGTCGAGCCCGTCGAGCACGTCCAGCTTGGTGACGCACAGGCCGGTGACGCCGTTGAGCTGGTTCGAGCGGCGCATGATCACGGCGTCATACCAGCCGCAACGGCGCTTGCGTCCGGTGGTGGCGCCGAACTCCTTGCCGCGCTCGCCGAGCCGTTCGCCGACGGCGTCATGGAGTTCAGTCGGAAACGGACCCGCGCCGACGCGCGTGGTATAGGCCTTGGAAATGCCTAGGACGTAATTCAGCTGGCCCGGACCGACGCCGCTGCCGGTGGCGGCAGCGCCGGCACAGGTATTGGAAGACGTGACATAGGGATAGGTGCCATGGTCGATATCCAGCAACACACCCTGCGCGCCCTCGAACATCACGTGTTTACCGGCGCGTCCGTACTCATACAACAGCTCGGGGATGTCCGCCACCAATGGGCGCAGACGCTCGGTCAGTTTCAGGCATTCATCCAGCGTTTTGGCGTAGTCCACCGTGTCGTAGTGGAAATAATTCTTGAGCGCGTGATTGTGATATTCCATCACGCCCTTGAGCTTGTCTGGAAAAGTCTTCGTGTCCAGCAGATCGCCCACGCGCAGGCCGCGACGCGACACCTTGTCCTCGTAGGCCGGACCGATGCCGCGCCCGGTGGTGCCGATGGCGGCCTTGCCGCGCGCCTTTTCGCGCGCGTGATCCAGCGCCACGTGATGCGGGAGGATCAACGGGCATGACTCGCTCACCCGCAGGCGCTTGACGACTTCGACGCCGTTGCGCGCCAGCTCATCCACCTCCTCGAACAGCGCGGCCACGGACAGCACCACGCCGTTGCCGATCAGACACATCACGCCGTCACGCAAGACGCCCGACGGGATAAGATGCAGCACCGTTTTCTTGCCGTGGATGACCAGCGTGTGGCCGGCGTTGTGCCCACCCTGGAAGCGCACCACGGCGTGGGCCTTGTCCGTCAGGAGATCGACGATCTTGCCCTTGCCCTCGTCACCCCACTGGGCGCCGACCACGACTACGTTCTTTGCCATGAAAGTTCTCTATATGATTCTTGAAACCGCCGATGAACGCTGATGAACGCAGATTAAGAAACACTGCTCGCCAACATGTGTCGTTTCTTGTGCCTTATATCTGCGTTCATCTGCGGTTCCAACAATATTTAAATTTCTTCTATCACCCAACGGCCGCCGCGCTTGGCCAGTTCGCGGTCGCAACCGAACTCGGAGGCAGGCGATTTGTCTCCGGGGAGTCGCGCCACCACGCGCTCACCCTCACCGCGCAGGCGTACGATTTCACTCTGCAAGGCAATATCGTCGCCGCTCGGGGCGAGTACGCCCGTCAGGACAGAAGCTGGCGCGGTCGAGACTCGCAGCCATTGGCGCATATCCGCGCCGAAACCGGTGGCGGCACGGTCGCGTCCGAAGGCGCGACCGATGCCGTCATAGCGGCCGCCGCGCGCGAAAGCCTGTCCATGTCCCGGCACGAACGCGGAAAATACCACACCGGTATAGTAGTGATATCCGGAAAGCTCGGCCAAATCGAAATTCAATTCCGGCGCGCCGGCACGCTTAGTCACCAGGCTGGCAACCGCCTCCAACTCGTCGAGCGCGCGCATGACCGGCTTCGGCGCCTCACGCCATTGCTGGCGCGCGTGGGCCAACACCTCCTGCCCGCCGCTGAAATCCAGCAGGCTGGCCAACATGCGCTTCGAACCCGCTGGCGCATCGATTCCCGCCAGCAGGGCCTTTACATCGCTGCTCGCCTTGCGTTGCAGCGCGTCAAACAGATCCCCTTCCTGCTCGGCGCTCAACTTAGCCTGGGCCGTCAGCCCGCGGAACACGCCGACGTGACCGAGATCGAAATGCGCATCGCGGATATCCGCCAGGCGCAGCGCCTCGATCATGAGACCCAGTATTTCAGCGTCGGCTTCCGGGCCGGCGTGACCGAAGAGCTCGGCTCCGAGCTGCAGCGGCTCGCGCGAACCGCCGAAACCGTCCGGTTGCGTGCGCAACACCGAGCCCATGTAGCATAGGCGCGTCGGTGCGCCGCGCTTGAGGTAATGTGCGTCGATGCGTGCCGCCTGCGGCGTCATGTCCGGGCGCACGCCCATGAGACGTCCGGTCAGGTGATCCGTGAACTTGAACGTCTGCAAATCCAGGTCGCGGCTGGCGCCGATCAACAACGATTCCAGATACTCAATCAGCGGCGGCATCACGAATTCATAACCCCAGGAGACAAACAGGTCGAGCAGCCGGCGACGCAGAGTTTCCACGCGCCGGGCTTCGGCGGGCAGGATTTCTTCGACGCCATCGGGCAGCAGCCAGCGTTCTTTGTTTGACATGAATATACCGTTACAGATTGTTGAGGCCCCTGAAAAACAAGCGGTTTGGCTTTAGACGTGGCGCGGTGTCGTCGAGCAGCGCCGCGTACACGCCAGTACGTGAGCCGCGCAGACAAGCCGCAACGAAGTATAAAGGCAAAGCGCGCAGTTTTTCAGGGGTCTCAGTTAGCGGTTGACGATGTACAGCAAAACCACACCGATCAGCATGCTGGTCAGGCCCGCGAAGCGCAGCTGAGAATCGCTCAGCTGGTGAACCGCCGTCAGGGCCTTGCGCACGCCGTCCGGGCTGAGAAAGGGTAAAACACCCTCCAGTATCAGCAGCAGCGCCAGCGCAATCCACAGTTCATGCCACATAGCCGGACCGGGCCATGGGGACTAGCGGGTGGATTTCTTCATGTAGCGGAAGAAATCCGAGCTCGGGTCCACGATCAAGATATCTTCTTTACTCTTGAAGCTTTCCTTGTAGGCATTGAGGCTGCGATACAGTGAATAGAACTCGGGCGCGCGACTGTAGGCCTTGCCGTATATCTCAGTCGCCCTGGCGTCGCCTTCGCCACGGGTGCGCTCGGCCTTGCCATAGGCCTCGGCCAGCAGGATATCGCGCTGGCGTTCGGAATTCGAGCGGATCTTCTCGGCGGCTTCCGCGCCCTGCGCACGCAATTCATTGGCGATGCGCGAGCGCTCGGCCTTCATGCGCTGATAAACCGATTGACTGACCTCAGCCGGCAGGTCCACGCGCTGAATGCGTACGTCAACGACGACAATCCCGAATTTACGCGCCTCGCGGTCGGTGTTTTCGGTCAGAATCTCCATAATCTTGTGCCGGTCAGCGGAAATGACCTTCTGCACCTCGCGCTTGCCGAATTCATCGCGCAACCCGCTGTTGACGACCTGTTCCAGGCGCCGCCGGGCGTCCAATTCCTGGCCGCCGACCGTCAGATAATACTTGAGCGCGTCTTCGATACGCCATTTGACGAAAGAATCCACCACCACATATTTCTTTTCCTTGGTCAGGAACGGCTGTGGGTCCGCATCCAGGGTCAGTATGCGCGAATCGAAAAAGCGCGCCTCGTCGAGAAACGGCGTCTTGAAGTGCAGGCCCGGCACATCATCGAAGCGCAGCACCTGGCCGAAGCGGACGATGATGACTTTTTCCCGCTCGTCCACCATATAAACGGCGGACTTCGCCGTAATAAATACCAGCAAAAGAATACCGAGCAGCGCGAGCAATTTGGTCTGGTTCATGGCGTCCCCCGCGTGCGCAGATCGGAACGGCCACGGTTGGCGCCAGCTTTCGCCGCTTCAGCCGCTGTCGCGTCGGCCTCCGTGAGCGGCGGAACAAACGGCACCGTGGCGGCCGCCGGGCCCATCGGCACGAGCCTGTCAAGCGGCAGATAAATCAAATTGTTGCCGGCTTTCTGGTCTATGAATATCGTGGTGGTGCTGGACAATACCTGCTCCATGGTTTCCAGGTACAGGCGCTCACGTGTCACGTTGGGCGCCTTCATGTATTCGTTGGCGATCTGACTGAACCGGCGTGCATCGCCGTCGGCGCGCGCAATCACGCTCGCCTTGTAGCCTTCGGCTTCCTGTATCAGGCGCGCGGCGCCGCCGCGCGCGCGCGGGATGACATCGTTCGCGTAGGCCTCGGCCTCGTTCTTCAGACGCTGCTCGTCTTCACGCGCCTTCACGGCGTCGTCAAACGCCGGCTTGACCTCATCCGGGGGTTGCGCCTTCTGGGTTTCCACCGTCACGATGTGCACGCCGATCTTGTAACGGTCCAGTATCTGCTGCAACAAATCGCGCGCACTGCGCGACACCTGATCGCGCCCTTCGGTCAGGGCGAAATCCAGCGTGCTTTTGCCGACCACCTCGCGCACCGCCGATTCGGTGGCCTGGCCGATGGTGGTTTCGACGTCGCGAACATTGAAGAGATAATCGGCGGCGTCCTTGATCTTGTATTGCACGGCAAATTCGATGTCGATGATGTTTTCGTCTTCCGTCAGCATCAGGGCTTCCTTCGGCACCTTGGTCTTGCCGCCGCTGCGCGCATTGCTGCGGTAGCCGATCTCGATGTTGGACACCTTTTCCACGTTGACCTTCTCGACGCTCTCCAGGGGCATCGGCAGGTGCCAGCGCAGGCCGGCCTCAGTGATCTCCGCTTGCTTGCCGAAACGCAGCACGACACCACGCTCGCCCTGATTGACGATGTAAAAACCGGTGAGCAGCCAGACACCCAGTGCGACCACGACGATCAGGCCGAAACTGAATCCGCTGGCGCGGCCTCCTCCCGTCCCACCGCCTCCCCCGCCGAACAGGCCGCCAAACAGGCCGGCGAACTTCTGCTGGATGTTCTTTACGATGCGGTCGATGTCCGGTCCGCCAGCGCCGGGTTTGCGGCGCTGACTCCACGGATCTTTATCGCCGGACTTGCCGGGTTCATTCCATGCCATGATTTATCTCTAGGGCTGATATTGCGCGATATTCCACAAAGAGCGGCATTTTAGGGTCAGGACCCGGTAGGAGCAAGAACGGATTCGTTCTCCGAAATCATAAATGACTCGCGAAAATCGCGCTGCTGCCGCAACCAGGCGAATTGGGCGGGTTCCAGTGCCAGGTCGAGCACCCAGCCGCCGGACTCCAGTGCCGTTTCTCGCATGACATCGAAGCGGTCATACAGGGCGGCGCGCAGGCGTCCAGCCTCGGGCGGAAGAATCAGGCGGTGGTGCTGCCGTTGGAGGCGAAAATGATCCGCCAGTGCCAGCAACAACAGGTCCATGCCCGCGCCGGTGCGCGCCGAAACCCACACACGCAGGATCTTCCCGCCGGCATCGCGCTCGAAACGCGGCGCTTCGCCGGTCACATCGATCTTGTTGAACACCGTGATTTGCGGGATCGAAAGCGCGTTGATTTCGGCGAGCACATTGTTCACCTGCCGAATCTGCTCGAGCCGATCGGGACTGGCAGCATCCACGACGTGCAGCAGTACATCCGCCTCGGCCACCTCCTCCAACGTCGATTTGAAAGCCGCCACCAGGTCGTGCGGCAGCCGTCGGATGAAACCGACGGTATCGCCGAGAATCACCGAGGCCTTGCCCGGGAGTTCGATGCGCCGCATGGTGGGGTCGAGCGTGGCGAACAACTGGTCGGCCGCATACACGGTGGCAGAAGTCAGCCGGTTGAACAGCGATGACTTGCCGGCGTTGGTGTAACCGACCAGGGAAACCGTGGGGATGGGTACCTTGTGCCGCGCCCGGCGCCGGCTGCGGCGCTGGACGGTCACCTGTTCCAGGCGTTCGTTAAGTTTCTTGATGCGGTCACGAATCAGGCGGCGGTCCACTTCCAGCTGCGTTTCGCCGGGACCGCGCAAGCCGATACCACCTTTTTGCCGTCCCAAGTGAGTCCAGCCTCGTACCAGGCGCGTGGACAAGTGCTCGAGCTGGGCCAGTTCGACCTGCAATTTGCCTTCGGCGGAGTGCGCACGCTGGGCAAAGATATCCAGGATCAAGCCGGTGCGGTCCAGCACGCGGCAACAGGTGATCTTTTCGAGATTGCGTTCTTGGGCGGGAGATAGATCGTGGTTGACGAGTACTAAATCAGCGTGCTCGCGCGCCACGGCATCCCGGATTTCTTCGGCTTTGCCCTTGCCCACGAAAGTTGCTGCATCTGGCACTTGCCGGCTACCCAAAATAGTTCCGCAGACCTCCGCGCCAGCGGATACTGCCAACAAGCGCAATTCCTCCAACGCCTCCGGTTCAAGCCGTCCCGACAGACGCAACTGCACCAGCAGGGCGCGTTCTCGCACCCCGGATGCCGTTGTCATGGCAGGATTATTCGTTTCCAGGGCCCTTCGAAGTGTCGATGGCTTCCATACCCTCGATATGAAATTTCACCGGACGACTGGGCACCACCGTGGAGATGGCGTGTTTGTAAATCATCTGGCTCACGGAATTCTTGAGCAGTACCACAAACTGATCGAAGGACTCGATCTGTCCCTGCAATTTGATGCCGTTGACCAGAAAGATGGATACGGGGACATGTTCCTTGCGTAAAACGTTAAGGAAAGGGTCTTGTAGTGCTTGCCCTTTTTGTTGGCTCATGACAGTTCTCCTGTTCTTATGTTCGTCGTGCCTTGCGGCATTTTTGGTTGTCCGGTCTCAATCCTGACCGGTTAGTAATAGTATAACCTCAGACCGAACCCTGTTGACGGATCATTACCCTTAAATAGTCCTGACTTTCACTCAACGGGATCGAATTACTGCTGTCAAAGGCCTTTAATTCAGGATAACTGCGCAGCCAGGTGATCTGTCGCTTGGCAAATTGGCGCGTCGCTGCCAGCGCCTGCTCGATCATTTCACTATAGTTGATCTTTGCGGTCAAGTATTCCCATATCTGCCGATATCCCACGGTACGAATCGACGGCATCGAAGCTTTGAGATCGCCGCGTGCATAAAGTTTCTCAACCTCCGGCAAAAACCCCTGTTCGAGCATGGCGTGGAAACGCTGCTCAATTCGAGCGTGCAATGGCGCCCTGTCCTGCGGCCATAACGCAATTTTTATAAGACGATATGGCAGTGAAACTCGATGTTTTGCGGAGGCCAGTTCGCTCAAAGACTGGCCGGTGAGTTCGTAAATTTCCAGTGCACGCTGGATGCGCTGGGCATCGTTCGGATGGATTCGTTTCGCGGATTGAGCATCAACTTCCTTGAGCCTCCGATGCAATTCTTCCCAGCCCTTCCGCGCAGCCTCGGCACTCAAGCGTTCGCGGATTTCAGGATCGGCGGACGGCAGGTCGGAAAGCCCGAATTCCAGCGCATGAAAATAGAACATGGTACCGCCAACCAATAGCGGTATTTTACCGGCGCGCGTGATGGCCTCCATCTCGCGCGCGGCATCAGTACAGAATTCCGCTGCGGAATAGGCTTGCGCCGGGTCGCGGATATCGATCAAACGATGTGGCGCACGTGCCTGTTCTGCGGTCGTCGGTTTGGCGGTGCCAATGTCCAAGCCGCGATACACCTGCGAGGAATCGACGCTGATGATTTTCACCGGAAACGCGTCGTGCAACTCAAGCGCAAGCGCGGTCTTCCCCCCCGCTGTCGGGCCCATCAGAAAAATAGCGGGGGGATGATCGGCCATAAATAATTACTTTAACCGCAGATGAACGCAGATAAAAACAAATATAGATTCTTCTTTTAAATTTTAACTTCTATCTGCACTTATCTGCGGTTCCAGAATATTAGCCTTTTGACTCTGGTCGCATGTGCGGGAACAGGAGCACATCGCGGATTGAAGGTGAATCGGTGAGCAACATCACCAACCGATCGATGCCGATACCCTCGCCCGCCGTCGGCGGCATGCCGTGTTCCAGCGCGCGGATGTAGTCTTCGTCGAAATGCATGGCCTCTTCGTCGCCGGCTTCCTTTTCCGCCACCTGCTTGCGGAAGCGCTCGGCCTGATCCTCGGCGTCGTTCAGCTCGGAGAACCCGTTGGCAATTTCGCGACCGCCGACGAAAAATTCGAAACGATCGGTGATGGCGGGGTCTTTGTCATTGCGGCGTGCCAGCGGCGAAACTTCCGTCGGATAGGAAGTGATGAAGGTCGGGTCTTTCAGTTTGGCCTCGACCGTTTTCTCGAAAATTTCCAGTTGCAGCTTGCCGGTTCCATAGCTTGGCTTCACCGCGATTTCCATGCTCCCGGCAATCTTGCGCAAGGCCTCCACCGAATTCAGCTCAGAATCTTTCAGCTCTGTGTTGAATTGCAGAATAGATTCCTTCATCGTCATGCGGCGAAAACGCTTACTGAAATCGTACTGCTCGCCCTGGTAGGTAATGGTTTCACTGCCCAGCACTTCTTTGGCGAGTCCGCGCATCATCTTTTCCGTGAGGTTCATCAGGTCCTGGTAGTCGGCAAAGGCCTGATAGAACTCGAGCATGGTGAATTCCGGATTGTGGCGCGTGGACAGGCCCTCGTTGCGGAAATTGCGGTTGATCTCGTAGACTTTCTCAATGCCGCCGACGATCAGGCGCTTGAGATACAGCTCCGGCGCCACGCGCAGGTACAGCCCCATGTCGAGCGCGTGATGGTGGGTCACGAACGGGCGCGCCGCCGCGCCGCCCGGGATCGCCTGCATCATTGGGGTTTCGACCTCGAGATAGCCACGCGTATCCAGGAAATTTCGGATATACCGGATAATGGCGGTGCGCGTACCGAAGGTCTTGCGCACCACTTCGTTCATGATGAGATCGAGATAGCGCTGGCGGTACCGGGTCTCAGTATCCGTCAGGCCGTGGAATTTCTCCGGCAGCGGCCGCAAAGCCTTGGCCAGCAGTCGCACACTGTCCACCTTGACCGACAGTTCGCCGGTTTTGGTTTTGAAAAGCCCCCCCTCGGCGCCGACGATGTCGCCAATGTCCCATTTCTTGAACTCCTCGTAGATCTGCTCGCCCACGGAATCAAGCTTTACATAAAGCTGAATACGTCCGGACATGTCCTGCAGGTCGCAGAAACTCGATTTGCCGTGCCCGCGACGCGTCATCATTCGCCCGGCCACCTTGACCCGGACTTTGCGGGTTTCGATTTCGGCCGGATCCTTTTCGCCGTATTCGGCGTGCAGCTCGCCGGCGATGACGTTGCGCCGGAAATCGTTGGGGAAGGCATTGCCCAGCTGGCGCCACTCGGCGAGTTTGGAACGCCGCTGAGCGATCTGTTCGTTCTCGTCTAGGTCGTCAGACATTTAATTAATAAATCAAATAGTTATATATGTTTAACAAAGTTATGCATTAACTAGATATCAGCCCGCTTTTTAGGCTGGCATCAATAAACTTGTCGAGATCTCCATTCAACACCGCCTCAGGATTGCCGCTCTCGATCCCCGTCCGCAAATCCTTCACGCGCGATTGGTCGAGCACGTACGATCGGATCTGGTGGCCCCACTCAATGTCCGACTTGCTGTCCTCCAGCTTCTGCTTTTCCTTGTTGCGCGCCTGTAATTCGCGCTCAAATATCTTGGATTTCAACATCGCCATGGCCGCTGCCCGATTGCGATGCTGGGAGCGGTCAGACTGGCATTGAACCACAATCCCGGTTGGAATGTGTGTGATGCGAATCGCGGAGTCGGTGCGGTTGACGTGCTGCCCGCCGGCGCCACTGGCGCGGTAGGTGTCGATACGCAGATCGGCCGGATTGATGGCCACCTCCACGTTTTCCTCGACTTCCGGATAGGCAAAAACCGAGGCGAATGAGGTATGGCGGCGGTTGCCGGAGTCGAACGGGGATTTACGCACCAGGCGATGCACGCCGGTTTCCGTGCGCAGGTAGCCATAAGCGTAGGGGCCGCTGAATTTGACCGTGGCGCTCTTGATGCCGGCCACCTCTGCCTCGGAGATTTCCAGAACTTCGGTTTTGAATCCGCGCCGGTCACCCCACATCAGGTACATGCGCAGCAGCATGTTGGCCCAATCCTGCGCTTCGGTGCCACCCGACCCCGATTGGACATCCAGAAAGGCATTATTGGCATCCATCTCGCCCGAGAACATGCGACGAAACTCAAGCCCGGCCAGCTCATTTTCCAGTTTCTCGAGGTCGCCGGCCACGGAAGCGGCGACGTCAGCATCGCCTTCGTCGCGCGCCAGTTCCAGCAATTCGCGTGAATGGGCGAGTTCGGTGTGCAGGCGCGTGAGCGTACCGACTTCGGATTCGAGTTTGGCGCGCTCGCGGCCGAGTTCCTGTGCGCGCTGAGGATTATTCCAAAGTTCGGGTTGTTCGAGTTCGCGTTGAACTTCGGTCAAACGCTGCTGCTTGGTGTCGAAGTCAAAGATACCCCCGTAAGACCTGGGACCGGTCGTGCAGATCGCGCAGCTTGTTGAATAGCGGGTTGAGGTCTTCCATGGGTTTTGTGCCCGAATAAATTTAGTAACTTTAGTTCTAGTAATCAGATTTTTACGGATTCTTGCTAAGATACTTTTTAAATACAAAATTGTCCAGAAGCCACCTCAAAAACAAAAAAGACAAAGCAACCGCAGATGAACACGGATGATGAATGAAGATAAACGCAGATTTGCCACAGGAATTATTGATTTTATCTGCGTTCATCCTAATAAAATCTGCGTTACTCTGCGGATGAAGATATTTTGGGATAGGCTCTAGGCAACCTTCACGCCCAGGATCTCCCCCACTGCTTTCTTGAACAGCTTGATCGCCTCGAGCGCCTCAATGTCCACTACCTGCTCCAGCACCCACTTGCTGTCGGTCTGCTCCATGGCGATGGATACCTTCAGACCCAGATAGCGCAACACCGAGTAGCTCGGGTCGCGGCCATTGAATTCCATCTCTGAATAATCGGCAAGGCGGGCGTTCAAGGTGGTCACGAATTCCTCCGCGTACCGGCCCTCACCGACAAACTCCGCCAGGTTGACCGAGGTGATGCGCGCCGTGTGCTTGCCGAGCGCGTTGATGAAGCGGCCGCGCTCCTCTTCGGTCAGCTGTCCGTAGACAATACGATCCGCGATCTGAATCAGAAAAGCGATGAATTCAGTGATCACCGCGGCCACCTGGCGATCGCCGCCCATGGCATAACCCTCTTTTTCCATGTGGCGCGCGGTCTCCTGCGCGATGCGCCAGATGTTGGTGGCGACCACGCTGGCGCGGTCTTCCAGCGTCTTGGGGCCTTTCTTGCGGAATTTCGTTTTAAGACGAATTGCCATGGCGCGCATTATAAGGGAGATTCAGCGCGGCAAGGAATTACGCAGATACCGCACGGAATGTCCGTTATGCTTCGCGCGTGCCGCGCGTCTCTGGCAATATAGTGGATTAACTGTCAGGGAGCTTTGCTATGTCGGAATTGGATATGAATCTCGCCAGCGGTATTTCCGCCTTTGAGGCCAAGGAGTTTTCCAAGGCATTCAAATTTCTCTCGCCACTGGCGGAAACCGGAAATGCCCTGGCGCAATATCGCCTCGCCGTCATGTATCAGAACGGTCTCGGACACGTGCGCAATGAGATGATGGCGCTCAAGTGGATGCGCGCCGCGGCCGAACAAGGCGACGCGCTGGCCCAGCACGGCCTGGGATTCATGTACATGCAGGGTGAATGCGCGCCGAAAAACGAAAAGCAGGCGGCCGAATGGTTCCGCCGCGCCGCCGAACAGGGGCTGGCTGGATCACAAATGACGCTGGGGATGCTCTACGAGCAGGGCGTCGGCGTGGAGAAGAACGAGTCCGAAGCCCGCAAGTGGTATGAAAAGGCGCAGAAAAATTCGTGAGGGTAGCGGCCCAGTGCCCGAGGCGAAAGGGCGACTCCCTTCCGAGGCGAAGCTCCTTCGATGGGAGTTCGCCGGGCCGCTACAAGGAACTGAGTTGATTGAGTCGCCTGGCCGCCACCGCCGAAAGAGTTCACGCCTCGTGCGGTGGCGGCCCCTTCGGCAATGGGCGCAGGAGCCGCAATGAGCGATGTATCTTGGAGCTCTACCGCCGCCGTCTCGAAAAACCCTGTACCTGAGATTCGGCGGCTCACGGGCCGTGCGAGACACAGCCGGTGCCGCAGTCAGATTACTTCTTGGCCCAGGTTGAATAACCGTCGGTCTTGCCCACGTGGCCGTCCTCGTAGCCAGCGCTGTAGGCGTCGTTCAGGCGCTGCTCCTCGCGCTTGGGGTTGTGCAGAAATCCGCACGCCCAACCGTTGATGTACTCTCTGTCCACGCCCTTCTTTTCCATCGCGCTGATGGTGTCGTAATAAACCTTGTTCATGAAACGCTGCTCCTCAGAGAAATCAGACAATAGGACTGCGTTGAAGCGGCGCATATATTACCCATTGAAGTCGGGTTTTCAAGGACCGAGATCAATTTCCAGACATGCCTTGCGAGACCGGCACGGATTATGGGGCCATAAATGGCAAGACTCTATGGAGCAATAAGCGCTTGAACCGGCTTTAAGTGCGGAAGGCAAATCGTGAATTAGACGCGCTCCGCCAAGGGTTTTTCCAATTGCTGCTGGTCGCCGGGGGCGCTATCGACCTATACTTTCTCATTATCGCGCTGGACATCACGTCATGCTGAATCTCGGTCAATTGGTCAGTACGGTTCAGAAAAACTGCCATATTTCTGACGCGCGGCACGCCGGCGACTTCACGATGTGCATTTTTCTCCTGAAGATGCGCGAGTTTTTCCGCTGGGAAAATGACATTCCGTTCACACGCAACCTGCCCAAGGAGGAAGTCGGGGCCTGGCTACAGGAACGCGAGGGGTTGTGGTCCGGCCTCGAATCCGACGCTTTCGAATCGCTTTCGCTCGAAGGCCGACAACTCGATCCTTTCGACGCGGACAACATCAACCGTGAATTGATCCCCCAGGGCTATGTGTACAGCGGCGGTTACGGGCGTTTCTCCAAGCCGCATTTCTTTCTGGGTTCGCTGCTCAAAAAGGAAAAGCGTGCCGGCTATACCATCTACATTTCTTCTTGCGAATACGCGCGCGATCTCGAAGCCCCGCCGGCGATGTTGCAGGGCAAGACGATTTACATCCGGCAGGAATCGGTACGCCGCTTCCTGTGGGAGAAAATCGAGGAATGGCGCTGGAGTCGAAAGAACCGGGCCATGGAGCGTGCGCTCGACTGCTACTCATTCGATCTCGACGTGAACTCGGCGCTCGAACGCATGACTGACAACGAAACCGAGGCGATGATCCTGCACGAACTCGGCGAGGGTCTCGCGGGCGAAAAACTCGGTGGTGATTGGCACAAGATGATTACAGCCTTTTCGCGCTCGAAGGTGGAAATCATGATCCGCGCGGTGCGTGACATCCTGGCGGATTGCCTGTCCACCCTGCCCGCCCTGTTGGCGGCGAACAACACCGCCTCGCTGAATTTCTACTTCGCCAATTTCAGCGGCATGCGCAAGCATCTTTATCCCGAGGCAACGGCGGCCTATCAACGCTGGGTCGCGGAGAATGACATCGACGTGCTGCGCCAACTCGTAAACGAGGGTCAACGTCGCTGGCTCGATACGGCGCGCGCCCTGCTCGCAATATATAAGGATAAGGGCAAGGACGCCTGCACGGCGATCGAGAACCTGCTCGAACCGGAGACGAAGGCAACGGTCTGCTCCCCGTCGAAAACCGCGTCCGCTCCATGAGACGCTTTAGCGAACCGACTCCCCCTCTCCCCTCGCGGGAGGTGGGGTGGGGCAGTCGCGAATGTCCGGGGGACATTCGCGCCACCGAATAGACATAGACGCCCCACGGTTCCGGTGCGCCCCGGCGGGATCTGCCAGGGTGAGGGGGCGCATGATACGAGCTGAAGATGGTACAAGGTCGGCATACAGTTATGTATGAAGCAAGGATCTGCTCTTGAAGCTCAACATCATCGTCGATGAACGCGCGCTGGCGGTGGACGTGCCGCCGCACATGCTGCACGAGGCGGAGGATTTCTACCGCAAGATGGACAGCGACATGGACCGAGGCTGGCAGATGGGTCCCGAGTTCATCGAAAGCCCGGACAAGGTGCAGCGCTGCCAGATTGCCGCGAACAAGCTACTCACCTCGCTCAGCACCGCCAATGAAACCATGATTGCGCTCATGGCCGGCTATATTCTCAAGCAGCTGCCGGGTGTCACCGGCGTGCGTATTGACACCGCCGGGGAAATGCTCCACACCGAATTGCTCTATGAAAAACCCGTGAGTACCGCCACGCCCGCCACGCCGTCAGCCACGCCAGCGCGCGCACAGAAATTCGGCAAGGTCGAGGCCATGGAACAAGCCGGCAAAGATGTCACCAAGGTGTACCCGGTCGGCAAAAGCTACCGCTTCGCGGTGCGCGATCTCAAGACCGGCGAGTGGCTCGAATCCGGACCGATGCCGACCGAGCAGGAGGCCTACGAGAAACGCATGCAGGCCTACAAGCACCGCCTCGACGAGTTAACCGGATAAGCCCCCCTGGCGCGCATGGTGCGCATGGTGCGCGCCCCAAATACTCAAGAACACCAACATTCTAGAAAACTTCTCTCCCTAACTTTCCTGCATGCAAGAAGTTAAGCCACTCTCCTTTATATACGAAATCAGGAACGCCCTGCCAGGTGAGCTGTGCCGCGACATGATCCGCCGCTTCGAGGCCAACACCGACCAGCAATACGCCGGTCGTATCGGTCAGGGACAGTCCGAGGAAAGCAGCATCAAGAAGACCACTGACCTGCGCATCAGCGGACGCGCCGACTGGAAGGATGTGGACCAGGCGCTGATGCAGTCGCTGGCAAAGTATTTCAACGAAATCGGCCAGGCCTTCCCGTTCTTCGCCGCCAACTCATTCAAGGATATCGGTTACAACATGCAGCGCTACCAGCCGGGAGAGTATTACCACTGGCATGTGGACGGCGGTCCGGGCGAATTCAGCCAGCGCCAGTTGGTCGCCATCTGGTATCTCAACGACGTCGAAGGCCCGGGCGGCGAGACCGAATTCGCCTTGCAGGAAGTCTCGGTCAAACCCGAGGAAGGCAAGCTGGTGTTATTCCCGCCGTTCTGGACACACATTCACCGCGCCGTGACGATGGAGATAGGCGTGAAATATATGGCAACTACCTGGGTTAACTTCGCTTAGTAAACTTGCCGACTATAACCGTTCGAAGTATTCGAGCATGCGCCGACGCGTGGCGGCGTCGGGAAGACGGCCAAAGCCGGCGCCCATGTTGTCCAGCATGTGATCGACTTTGGACGTCGCCGGGATGGCGCAGGTCACGGCCGGATGCGAGACAATGAATTTCAGGAAATACTGCGCCCAGTTCCGACAGTCGAATTCCACGACCCATGGCGGCAGCGATTTCTCGCGCACCCGGCTGAATAGACTCCCACCATCAAATGGTCGATTGATTAATACCGCCATACCCCGCTCTTGGGCTAAGGGCAACAGCCTCTGCTCCACCTCGCGGTCTGCCAAATTGTAAGTGAACTGAACGAAATCGAAGGGTGTCTTTTCCATGGCTTTTGCCAGCGCCTCGTGCCGGCTGCCGTGCGAAGTGGTGATGCCGATGTAGCGAATCCGGCCTTCAGCCTTCCATTCCTTCAGCGTCTCCCAGTGTGTTTCCCAATCGAGCATGTTGTGGATCTGCATCAGGTCGAAACGTCTCACGCCCCATAATTGCTGCGAGGCTTCCATCTGCCTGATGCCGGATTTCTTTCCAAGTATCCAGACCTTGGTTGCGGCAAACAGCTTGTCTTTGTTCTTGATTATTTTCAGGCCCTCTCCGATCACTTCCTCCGAGGACCCGTACATGGGCGACGAATCAACCAGTGCGCCGCTATTGTCGAAAAATGCCTGCAACACCCTGGCCCGCGCCGTGCGCTCGTGGGAATTGTTGCCGACATCGAAAGTGATCCACGACCCCATGCCGATGACTGGCAGGCGCTCGCCCGTAGAGGGAATGGCTTTGGATATAGTCGCGCGCTCTGCCGCAATCGTCGCGCCGGGCTTAAGTAAAAACGCTGCACTCAGACCGCTCAGTTGTTTGAGAAACCTCCGGCGAGTGAACGCCTGGCTGTTGTAATTCATCACGAGTCTCCTGCCCCGCACCCTGCTTGACTCAAGAAACGAAAAACACAAACATGCTTTGATCTAAAAGTAGATTATACGGCGTTTATGTTCCCTGATTGATAGTCACGCACCTTACAGATATGGAAAATCACTTATCATCGCAGACGACACTATAATAACAATGTTCGCCATAATAATACTTACTCTCGTCTGCGCCCTTACTTATACCTTTGAAATTGTTTTCGGGCTCGCCGGGACGATTTTGATGCTGCCGCTGCTGAGTTTTCTCTTCCCCATCAAAACGCTGGTCGTCTACTCCGTGCTGCCGCAGATACTGGTCGCGGTCATCGGGCTGGCGCGTTCGCCGAAGAAGATTGATCGGCGATTCATGGCTGGCATGCTGGTATTCGCATTTTCGGGTGCCGTTGTCGGCTTCGCCCTCTTTTATTACCTCTCGGTGAGCGCGTTCCAGATGCTGCTGGCCACGGCGATCACAGCGGTGGGGCTGTTCCTCGTAATCGCCCCGCACCGGGCGAAGTTCAACCCGGCCGGCATGCGCGTAATGGACATACTCGCCGGCACATCGCAGGCGCTGTTCGGCATCAGCGGGCCGATCACCATGACGCGATTGCTCGCGACCTTCCCCGACAAGAACACCGTGCGCCATTACGCCTTCGCGTTTTTCCTTTCCATGAACGGACTGCGTGCGGCCGAGTACGCCGTCCACGGCACCTATACCGATGAAATCCTGTGGATGATGCTGGTGAGTGCTCCGTTTCTCGCCGTAACGCTGTGGTTCAGCAACCAGTTACACCTGCATATCAACGAGCAAGTCTTCCGAAAAGTCGTGGCGTGGATGATCCTCCTAGGTGGACTCTCGCTCTTTTACCGGTAATAAGAGATGCGCGCCGCAGGCGCGCCACGGCTCGCCTCCCTCTCCCGCGAAGTGGGAGGCGAGAGGGAGATGTCGCGGATGTCCGGTGGACATCCGCGCCCTCGAGCGGGCGCACGAGCTGTTCGTGCACCCCGGCAGGAAAATAATGAGGGTGAGGGAACGTGCGCGCCGCAGGCGCGCCACGGCTCTCCCCCTTCTCCCCCAGGGAGAAAGGATGGGAATGAGGGTGTATAACCTACCCCTCACCCCTTCCCCTCTCACGCAGGGAGAGGGGAAACAGGCAGAAATTCCCATTGGCGCTTGAGCAGGATGAGGTGCAGCAGTTTCAACAGTTGAGTCCCTGGTTTATGCTTCAGCGAGAATCGACACCTAGAACCATCACCCACAATAACGCCCATGATGCTGCGTCTCCCTGCCGTCCTCGACCCAAATCAGCTCGACACCGTGCGCCAGCTGCTGGCCGATGCGAAATTCGTGGACGGGAAACTTTCCGCCGGGCAGGCGGCCCAACGCGTCAAGCACAATCAGGAACTGGACAAGGGCACCAAGCAGATGGACCTGCTGAACAATCTCGTCATGGGCGCGCTGGTGCAGCACCCCGTATACCGCGCCGGAGCCCTGCCCCTGCGCGTGGCCTCCCCCTATTACGCACGCTACAAACCGAGCATGGCTTACGGGGCTCATCTGGACGATCCGATCATGGGAAACAATGGCGAGCTGTACCGCTCGGACATCGCCATCACGGTTTTCCTGAATGAACCGGATCAGTACGACGGCGGCGAACTGGTGATCCGCACCGCCTTCGGCGACAACACAGTCAAATTCGCCGCCGGTGATGGCGTGATGTATCCCGCTTCCAGTCTGCATCACGTGAACAATGTCACGCGCGGTGAACGCCTCGTAGCCGTGACCTGGGTGCAGAGCTTGGTGCGCGATCCGGCGCGGCGCGAGCTGTTGTACGATTTGCATCTGGCGCGGGAAAAACTGCTCAAGGTTTCACCCGACGCGGAGGAAACCGCGCAGGTCAACGCCGCCTACATGAACCTGATCCGCATGTGGGGCGATATGTAGGTGAAAAATTGAAAAACAAGCTTTCGTCATTCCGGCGAAAGCCGGAATCCAGACAAGTTACTCTTCCTGGATGCCGGCTTTCGCCGGAATGACAGATAAGGAGATGCTGCCATGAAATACAAGGTCTACAAGAACGACGAGGAATGGAAAAAAATCCTCACGGAGGAGCAATACAAGGTCGCGCGTCAGAAAGGCACCGAGCGCGCCTTTAGCGGCGTCTATCACGACTGCAAGGACAAGGGCACCTACCAATGCAGCTGCTGTGGCGCCGAGCTGTTCAGTTCGGACACCAAGTTCGATTCCGGCACCGGCTGGCCCAGCTTCCACTCCCCGATGAAATCCGAGAACGTGGCCGAGGAGCAAGATGTCAGCTTTTTCATGAAACGCACCGAGGTGCATTGCAACCAGTGCGGCGCACACCTCGGGCATGTCTTCCCCGACGGCCCGGACCCGACCGGCCTGCGCTACTGCATCAACTCGGCTTCGCTGAAGCTGGACAAGAAATAATCCGCGCTCCAAAGATTGGAGTGCGGGGCTTGATTGTTCTGGCAATCCCGACATAATGCCGCCCAGCTATGCACTTCCGCATAAATCAATATTTACTCACATGAAAAGAGTCGAGCACGCTATAGAGGTCGTGATATTCAACAGCCGCTGGCTGCTGGCACCGTTTTATCTGGCCCTGGTGGCCTCCATCGCCCTGCTGCTGGTCAAATTCGGTCAGGATTTCTTTCACATGCTGCCGAATATCTTCACCATGAGCGAAAGCGCAGTCATCCTGGCCATCCTGACACTGGTGGACATGTCGCTGGTCGCCAACCTGCTGCTCATTATTATCTTCAGTGGTTATGAGAACTTCGTCTCCAAGATCGATACCGCCGGCCACGAGGACCGTCCCAGCTGGATGGGCAAGGTGGATTTCTCGGGGCTCAAGGTAAAACTCATCGCCTCGATCGTGGCGATCTCCGCCATCGAACTCTTGAAGGCATTTGTGAATGTCTCCAACATCGGTGTTGGCAGCGACGCGGCGGGCTGGACGGTGGCAGACAAGCAGCTGGCATGGAAGGTCGGCATCCATTTCGTACTGATCGTGTCCGGCGTGCTGTTCGCGATCATGGACCGCGTCGCCGAAGGCACCAAGAGCCATACCGACAAGAAACATTAACAGTATCGCGACAGCGACTAAGGCGCCACATCAGGGGAAAACTGACTCGAGGGCGCGCTCATGGCGCATAACGGATTCCCACCCCTCGCGCTTGCCGACTGGCGCGCGACCCGCGACACCCTGCACGGCTACGCCAGGGTGCTCGGCGCCATACGCGCCGCGATCACCCCGAAACAGAAACGCTGGTGGCATATCAGCCTGCGTGTGGCGCCCGATGGACTCACGACCACGGATATCCCGGCCGGTGAATCACACTTTGCACTGTGCCTAGATCTGACAGCCCATCGCCTGGTCATTCAGGCCAATCACGCTCAGCCCCCACACATCCCGCTCGGCGGACAATCGTCCGCCGTTCTCGGCGCGCAGATCGTGACCGCGCTAGAGTATCTTGGAATTAAACCTGACATCGACAAAGCCAAACTGGGCGACGCCAAACCCGCGCATTACGACCGCGCGGCCGTCGAGCACTTCTGGCGCGCGCTGCAACGCATCGATGCCACCATTAAAAGATTTCATGAAAACCTCGGAGCGAATACCAGCCCGGTACAGCTCTGGCCGCATCATTTCGATCTCGCCATGAACTGGTTCAGCGGGCGGAAAGTGCCGGGCGCGGATCCCGCGGACGAGGAGGCCTCCGAAGAGCAGATGAACTTCGGTTTCTCCACCGGCGATGACGGTATTAATCATGCCTACTTCTACATTACTGCCTATCCATTGCCCGGGGACTTGGTGAAAATGAAATTGCCACCGGATGCGATCTGGCACACGCAAGGCTGGACCGGCGCGATCATGCCATATGCTGCTCTCACGAAGGTGGAACAGCCAGAGGAAAAATTGCTCGGCTTCATGCAAATCGTTCACAATGCGGGCAGCCGTTTGATGAAATAGCGCTGACGTACTAAAAACCAGGAGGTTCCAAATGTCGAATATCTATAACGACAGTCACCGTGAGCTTCAGGACCGGTTCGATACCCGGCGTCTCGCCGACCGGCTTGACGAGGCCATCGTGCAGGACAACATTGCGCCGAGCGACAAGGACTTCATCGAGCGCCTGGACATGTTTTTTATCGCCACCGTAGACGATCGCGGCCACGCGAATTGCTCCTACAAGGCGGGCGAACCCGGCTTCGTGCGCGTGGTGGATGAACATACCCTGGCCTTCCCCAACTACGACGGTAACGGCATGTACCTCACCATGGGAAATATTCTCAAAACACGTCAGGTAGGAATGTTGTTCATCGACTTCGAAAACCAGAAACGCATGCGCCTGAACGGCGAGGCGTCGACACATCAGAACGATCCCTTGATGCAGGAATACCCCGAGGCACAGTTCATCGTTCGCGTGCGGGCGCGCGAGGTGTTCGCCAACTGCCCGCGCTACATTCACAAGATGAAACTGGTGCAGCGCTCGCGCTTCGTGCCGAAAAAACAGTGCCCCACTCCCGTGCCCGGCTGGAAGAAGGGTGAATGGGTTGCTGATACGCTGCCCACCAACGATCCCGCGCATGACAAAACCCGCGAGGTCATTGACCGCTGAGGGAAACCGTCAAACCATATCAGGCGGAGGGCAAAACAATCTGGTGATCGGTGCTGTAGAGGTAATCCTTGAACACGTCCTCTGCGTTCAGGAGCTGGTAATTTCCATCCGGCAATTTCCTTGAAGTGTCCTTGAGCCGGTAGGTATAGTGTCCGCAGGTCCAGCAATCGAAGTTGCGCATGTGGGTACAAAGACAGGTCTTGTCCTTGACCGAGATATCTTCCTCGTCTGGATGTTTCTCCAGCTCGCGGTTGTAAGCCTCGATGTAGGCGCAGTTTCCTGTCGCATCGAGCAGATAACCATACGCCTCACAATTGGGGCGGATGCCGGCGCCAATCGACGGGCTCTTCTTCAGCATGCGCATCGGATAGCCGGTGGGCGAGATCAGGTTGACCTCGATGTCTTCCTCTTCGGCTTTGTAATATTCCTGCTTGATTTTGTCCGGCAGTCCGCATTCCTTCGTCACCGTGAAGCGCGTCGCCACCTGCACCGCCGCCGCGCCGGCTTCAAGGAATTCCACCGCGTCGCTACCGGTGAAAATACCGCCCGCGGGAATAACGGGGATATCCAGATTTTCCTGCTTGAGATACTGATGAATCTCGTCAACGATGGTCTTGAGGTCATATTGCACCCAATCCATGCCGAAACCGAGATGCCCGCCGGCGAGCGGGCCTTCCACGATGATGTAGTCCGGCAGGCGGTTGAGGCGCGCGCTCTTGCGCAGGAACAGCAGCAGCGCGCGCAGCGATGAAACGATAATACCAAACTTCACATCGCGGAACCGTGGATGGTCCTGCACCAGCGCAAGCGATCCCAGGTGCAACCCGGCGCTCAGCGTGATGCCGTCAATCCCCGCATCCATGGCCGCGGTAATGCGCACGCGCAATGTGTCGCGCGGGCTGTTCATGGTGAGCTTTTCCATGCAGTTGATGAAAATGAGGCCGTCTCCCTGTTTGGCCTCCATGGTGCGACCCACGTGCAGCTTGGTGGCCTCGGCCAGCCGTTCGAGATCGAAATGGATGTCTGATTTGTTCAGGTTGGCGACGTTGTATTTGTACTTTTTCTGCTTCTCCTTGACGAATCCCGTTTTGAAACGTCTGTCGGAAACCGTAGGCACCATCGCATCGGAAATGTGCCCGATGCCGCCGAGACGCGCTGAAACCAGCGCGAGTTCCGCGGTCGAAATATCGACGCCCATGCCGCCGGTCATGATTGGTACCAGCTCTTGCTTGCCGAGGTTCAGACGAAAATCATCAACGCGTTTCATTGGACGATTAGGATATCTTCATCAGATTGCCAAAAAAACTTTACGTCACCCCGGCGCAAGCCGGGGTCCAGAATGGAAAACACCAGAGAAAGCAGGAATAAGCTGGATTCCGGCTTGCGCCGGAATGACGGATTCAGGTGTTTTCCTGACTTTTTTTTGCATCCTGTTACACATTAATTAAAACTCGCCATTGGCCACCGGGCGTGTCGGGTCGGTGATCCACTCGCTCCAGCTGCCGGCATACAATTTTGCGCCTGAAAGCCCGGCGTGTTCCATCGCGAGGATGCTATGGCAGGCGGTCACACCCGACCCGCACATGTGCACGACTTTATCCGGCGGCACCTTGTCCAGCAGCGATAAATAATGCTCGCGCAAGGCTTCATCAGACATGAATTCGCTGGTGATGTCGAGATTGTCTTCATAAGGCATATTGTTTGCGCCGGGAATATGACCCGCCACCTTGTCGAGCGGCTCAACCTCGCCGCGAAAACGCTCCTCCGCGCGCGCGTCGATCAGAAGCCCTTCCTTGGCGCGCGTCATTTCCAATACATGATCGGCGTCAACCCACAGCGCGTTATTTATCGTCGGATGGAATTGCGTTGCCTTGATCTCGGACAATTCGGTCGTGACCGGCCGCTTTTCCCGTATCCACTTCTGGTAACCGGCATCGAGCACCGCCACGGCTTCATGTCCGAGCCAACGCAGCAGCCACCACAGACGTGCCGCCATGGCGCCAAAGGAATCGTCGTACACGACCACCTGGCTGTTTTTATCGATGCCCCAGCGGCCGAGTTTTTCCGCCAGCGTATTGGGGAAGGGAAGCGGATGCCGGCCACTGCCGGGCGTGATGGGAGAGGACAGATCCTCGCTGAGATGTGCATAGCGCGCGCCGGGGATGTGTCCCGCTTCATAGGCACGCCGCCCGGCTTCCGGGTCGGTCAGGACGAAGCGGCAATCCACCACCACCCAGCGCGGGTCGCCCAAATGCCGGGACAGTGTTTCCGTATCGACGAGGGTGGTGAGCATGGCTGTCAGCACTCAGACTTCAGTGAGCCCGCCCGGAGGCGGGTTGAATGCTGAAAGCAGACAGCCGGAGTGTGCGTATTCTAATAGCCGCCCTTGCGTCGCGATTCGGGCAGGCCGGCGATGCGTCCGCCCTGCTTGCTCGGGTCCTTCGGGAACAGATCGTAAATATCCTTCTGGCTGGCATTGGTGCCCCACTTGTCCGACATCGCCTTCACAATATGGCGGGTGTTGGGCTGCTCGCCACCGTGATTGAAGTACATATCCCGCAAGTAGTCGATGAGATCCCAATGCTTTGGCGTCAATGAAATTCCCTCCAGCTGGGCAATATGTTCAGCCAGTTCCTTGCTCCAGTCTTCGGTGCTGGTGAGGAATCCGTTGGCATCGGTATCGATGGTCTTGCCATTAAACTCATAACTCATAATTAAGTTCCCCTCGAATTCAGGCGGATGTTTTTAGTGACGTCGAAAAAAAGCGAATGATACAAAGCGTCGGCATTTATTGACCCGGCACGATTGTACTTGATTCGGGGCAATTCTTTACAGATACCTAGTCCCGGAAACAACGTAAGGAGTGCCGAGTCAATAAAAAAAAATATTATGACTTTCGATTAATGAGGCGGCAAGAAGATTTCATACCAAAGCCACGGCGGTTGCATCCGAACAGACACAACCAGGTTCCTGCATGCCGCCTCATCAATCCAAAACGGGCCGGACTTCATGGATATCCTTGTGCGGCAGAAACAGCCCGCATCCCAGCGTCCGCCCCGGGCCCAAACCCCGCTGTTGGACCCTGACCGACTCCTCCACGTCCAGGTCCGCCAGCATCAGGCTGCGTGTATGGATTTTCCTGTCGGGCGTGGTGATGACACGCTCTATGCCGCAGAGCATCTTTTTCGGATGGACTCCGATATCAGCCAGCAGCGCCTGTGCCTCGCGCATGAAAACCGTTTCGTCCAGTCCTTCACTGGCGACGATGTAGCGCGAGAAAAGTGTCGTAAGCGTGCTGAGCGGCTTGACCACGGCCTTGTCCACCAGCATCGAGTTACCGTCGATACTCAGCGTTTGCCCGGTCAGTATGCCGGCATCCTCGATACGTTGCTTGGGCAGGCGCAACATGAGCTTGGTACGGCGCGACAGGTGCAGCAGGGCGTCGGGTTTATCCGGACGCATCCAGCCATTGCCGGATTCCGCACCGTGTATGGTATGAAGACCGGCAAGCGCTTCGTCCGCAAACCAGGGCAGTGCTTCGGAGACGGCCTGCGATAACGCGTAGGAATGATCCACCGGCAGGGTACGGCACTGGATGCTGAAAACCACATCCACGATATCGTCCGGGACGTTATAATTTTCATTCTCTTTGGCTTCTTGCCAGTACATGTCCGTGTTGTCAGTTAACCGGGAGTTTCTCGCGTATGGCGTCGCGGTCGATCCACCACTCCTCCTGCACCAGCACGTCCACCACATTGCGCAGGCGTGGCAGGAATTTCGCAGGATCGTCGAGTTCGAGTTTCTTGAACCAGCGGCTGAACGCCTCCTGGTCGTGTGCGTCGCTGTGGCGTCGCGCCACCGTCGCCAAGAGCTGGTTGCTGTAGAACATCAGGTCTTCGCGCTGGCGCCCCTCGGCGCGCAGGTCCACGAGATAATGCGCCACGGTCGCCGCCACCGCGGCACCATCGGACTCCGGCGGAGTTTCGTCCACCACATGCTGCAACATGGCCACCGAAAGTTCGGGGTCCATGGGAAAGGTGACTGTCAGCCAGATACCTTGCCCAAGCGCCGCGAGCGATTCCGGCTGATCCGACAGGAACATGATGTCGCAGGCCTGCACCGCACCCTCCCAGGCCTCGCGCGCCAAGTAAATATCGAAGGCCTCACGGCCGGCGTCCCAGGCGTCCTCGTTTTTCTCCAGACGGATGAGCGTGCGGCCAATCTGCAGCAGAAGATCGGCGCGTGCCGGCGGATCATAATTGGGCGGCAGCTCCAGCATCTGGCGTCTGAATTCCGCCAGCTGGGCTTCGAGCAGGACGGAAGATTCCTGGGTGTCTTCCGCACTGTCCATGTCGGTCTTGAAGCTTTCGTCTTTGAGATATTTCATAAATTTTTAAGAATTTGGAACCACAGATAAACATGGATGGACACGGATGAAAATCAAAAAAATATACCCGGTTTCTTTAATTAGCATATCTGTGTTTATCTGTGTTCATCCGTGGTTACAATTATTTAGTCACCGAATGGATTCCGACAAAGGCGCCTTCCAGTTGATCCTCCCAGTTAGCGGGCGTGTCCGGATATGTCGGTTTGATGTCGATGCGGAAAAACATTTCCGTCTGCGCCCGCTGGCGCACCACTTCCAGCAGTTGTTCGAACGTCATGATGTCATGATGCTGAAGCAGGATTTCGCTCAGATGCAACATGGCCAGACCTTATCAGGATTCATTTCCAACTCCCCCAGAGTGAAAGAATGCGCGCATGGCGCGCATCGGCTCCAATCATACAAAACTCCCCTCTCCCGCTTTCGGGAGAGGGGTCGGGGTGAGGGTGCCCTCTCCCTCCGGGAGAGGGAATGAGGGTGAGGGTGCGCCAAGAAATACTATCCATACATCTCGCTTAGATTTGTTCCTGCAATGCGGTCATGATAGCGTGCCCGATATATCAGTCTTGCGATTCCCTTGTCCACATCATCCGTAAACGCGGTGCGGTTATGCAGCACATTGTTGCAGAGCAGACCCTGGTTGGCACTCAGCGTATGGCGAAAAATATATGGGGATTCGCCGGCCAGCAGTTTTTCGAAAAACTTCACGGCCTCCAGCGTGTCAGCATCCTGTTTCCACGCGATGGAACGCGTGCGCGCGGTATAGCGCATATGCAGGTTTCCGCCGACCGGATCGACGGAAAAAACCGGCCCGGTCACGGCCGCACGGGTTTCCAGTCCGGCTTCCGCGTTGGGCGGGATCGTCATGGCATCCGGCGCCATCAACGCCCGCACATGGTCCGGATTGGCGTCGCGCATCAGGATATAGGCGATCTCATGGTCCAGCAGACTGTTTTGCCCGCCTTCCGCAGCCGGCGACACACAGTGCAACACGAAGGCGCGCAGACGCGCCTCGCTGCCATGGTAATAACCGTCCGTGTGCCACAGCAGGCGATTGTTGGAGTAAGGAATGTATCCGCGCTGAGACTTTCCCGGCACCACCTGCAAGGACGTGATGCCGTCATCATCGGCCAGCAAGTTGCTGTCGAGGCGGCTGAGACCGAAGCGCGCACCCACGGCACGCGGGATTTCCTTGTCTTCCCGACCTGTCTGGCCCGTGTAGATGACCATGTTGGTCTTACGACAGACTTTCAGCATGTTGCTCGCCTCGACGTCGGTCAGTGCCAGAGGGTTGGCAACTTCCACCATCAGTGCCTCTGCGGAAACGGGATAGGCATTCAGTTTCGCCTCGCGCCAGCGGCGATAGGCTGCTTGGTTTTGCAGACTGAAAGGACTGCCCTCGGGCGCATCACTGGCACGATTAAGGTTGACGGGATTCTTCAATGCTTAAAATCCTGATTGTCTGAAAGAGTGATATGGGGGCACGCGAGAATTATTAAATAAAAAACGCTGGCGATCTCGACCTTGGGCAAAACAGAACTGCTGGGAAGACAATAGTATTTTAAATCAAATAGTTGTATAATCAATGGCGCTACGCGGGTGCTTTTCGGCACTTTCTTATATCCCTTTCGGGAGGGATAAACCAGTGAAGGCTCTCTCTAACGTATGATTTTCTTATTGAAAGTCCTGATTAGACTGAACCTTGGCAAAAACTTGTTAGGCAGAAATGCTGAACCTTTCGGCGCGACTTTCGCCCGGAAGGCCGATTTTATATCCTTCTACGCGCAGGAGGTAGATTAAATGGCCCAGAAGCAACCGAAGAATCCGGATAAACATTCGACCTTTATTCCGAAGGATAAAAAATCCACCAAGCCGTTCCATAAAACGCCCATGCTGGACCAGCTGGAAAGCGGTCCGTGGCCGAGTTTCGTGACCGGGCTCAAGCGCCTGGCGCACGACAACAACATGATGGTCGACTTGATGGGTCAGCTCGAATACTCCTACACTACCCGCAAAGGCTACTGGAAAGGCGGAACGGTTTCGGTATTCGGCTACGGTGGCGGCATCATTCCACGCTTCACCGAACTGATGGGGAGCGACGGCAAAGCCATGTTCCCCGCCTCGAAAGAGTTCCACACACTCCGCGTACAGCCGCCCGCGGGCAACCACTACACCACCCAAATGCTGCGTCAGTTGTCCGACTCCTGGAAGAAATGGGGTTCGGGCCTGATCGCGTTCCACGGCCAAACCGGCAATATCATGTTCATCGGTTCTTCCAGCGAAAACACGCAGCACTTCTTCGACGAAATCAACGGGTATGGTTTCGACCTCGGCGGCGCCGGTCCGTGCGTGCGCACCGCCATGTCGTGCGTGGGCGCGGCGCGTTGCGAACAGTCGAACGCCAACGAGCAGAAAATTCACCGCACGCTGGTGAACAACTTCATCGACGACATGCACCGCCCGGCACTGCCGTATAAATTCAAGTTCAAGGTCTCGGGCTGCCCGAACGACTGCATGAACTCAATCCAGCGCGCCGACTTCGCGGTCATCGGCACCTGGCGCGACGACATGAAGGTCAATCAGAAGGAAATCAAAGCCTTCATTAAGAGCAAGAGCCGCAAATATGTCATCGACAACGTCGTCAACCGCTGCCCGACCAAGGCGCTGTCGCTGAACGACGATGACACGCTGGACGTGGACAACCGCAATTGCGTGCGCTGCATGCACTGCATCAACGTCATGACCAAGGCACTCAAGCCCGGCGATGACAAGGGCATCACCCTGCTCATCGGCGGCAAGCGCACCCTGAAGATCGGCGACACCTTCGGCACCGTCATCATTCCGTTCATGAAGCTCGATACCGACGCGGATTACGAGCGGATTCGCGAGATTGCCGCCAACACCATCGACTTCTGGGCGGAAAACGGTCTGGAACACGAACGCTGCGGCGAGATGATCGAACGTATCGGCCTCGTGAACTTCCTCGAAGGCATCGGCCTCGAGGTGGATCCGAACATGATCAACCACCCGCGCACCAGCTCCTACGTCCGCTTGGACGAGTGGGATCAGGAAGCCGAGAAGTGGAAGAACCGCAAGCAGCAGGCGGCGGGCTGATCACGCCTTAGCGACATAAAACGGGTCCGCAGCCGTCAGCCGGGCGGGCCCCACCTCTAAACACGACATGTAACAGGCTTTGGAGAGATAAAGATGGCGCAAGCAACTACCGAGAAAGCAGCGACCCCGCGCTCACCGATCGAGTCCGGGTGCCCTGACGGCTTTCAGTACATGCATCCGCTAATGATCAAGAACTACGGGAACTGGGCGTATCATGACCGTCCGCGCCCGGGCGTGCTGCACCACGTCGCCAAGAGCGGTGACGAGATCTGGACCGTGCGCGTTGGCACCCAGCGCCAGCTCGGCCCGTACGAAATCAACCTGTTGTGCGACATCATCGACAAGTACGGCGAAGGTTTCGTGCGCTTCACCATCCGCTCGAACATGGAGATCATGGTCTCGAGCTGGGGCAAAGTCGAACCGCTGATCCAGGCCATGAACGACGCCGGCTACCCGGTCGGCGGCACCGGCAACTCGGTGACCATGATTTCCCACACTCAGGGCTGGCTGCATTGCGACATCCCCGGCACCGACGCCTCGGGCGTGGTCAAGGCGCTGATGGACGACCTGCATGACGAGTTCATCAAGGAAGACATGCCGAACCGCGTGCACATCACCACCTCCTGCTGCCAGATCAACTGCGGCGGCCAGGGCGACATCGCCATCAACGTGCAGCACACCAAGCCGCCCAAGATCAACCACGATCTCGTGGCCAATGTGTGCGAGCGCCCGTCGGTGGTGGCACGCTGCCCGGTGGCGGCGATCCGCCCGGCCATGGTGAACGGCAAGCCGTCGCTCGAAGTCGACGAGAAAAAGTGCATCTGCTGCGGTGCCTGCTTCCCGCCCTGCCCACCGATGCAGATCAACGATCCCGAACATTCAAAACTCGCCATCTGGGTCGGTGGTAAGAACTCGAATGCCCGTTCCAAGCCGATGTTCCACAAACTCGTGGCCGCCGGGGTTCCAAACAATCCGCCGCGCTGGCCGGAAGCAGGCGAGATCGTCAAGAAAATTCTGCGCGTCTACAAGCAAGACGCCAAAGACTGGGAGCGCGTGGGAGACTGGGTCGAGCGCATCGGTTGGCCGCGATTCTTTGAACTGACGGAACTGCCGTTCACCAAGTTCCACATCGACAACTGGCGCGGCTCACGGCACATGCTGAACCAGTCGGCACACATCCGTTTCTAGTTCCAGAGCAAGCGCAGTTATCACGCTCGACGCCGGGTTTTCCCGGCGTCTGTTTGTAAATCGTCGGGGTTAGCAATTGATAAATATCAAGGGGTACGCTGATGAAGCTGGGTATCATGATCAATGAGGGTCCGTATACGCATCAAGCGTCGGATACGGCTTATCTGTTTGCCAAAGCCGCGATCGAGAAAGGACACAAGATTCACCGTGTGTTCTTCTATCACGACGGCGTCTACAACGCGAACCGGCATGCCGAGCCGCCGCAGGACGACCGTAATATCGTCAATCGCTGGCAGAAGCTGGCCAAGGATCACCACGTCGATCTGGTGGTCTGCGTGGCGGCGGCGCTCCGCCGGGGCATCAAGGACGAAAATTTGCAGGAAGGTTTCCGCATTTCCGGCCTGGGCCAGTTGATCGAGACGGGAATCCAGTCGGACAGGATGGTGACCTTTGGCGATTAATCCGGAACCATTGAGGGGAGTAAAATGACCGAAGCAACGGGCGGCATTGAGATGGAAGAAGGTGTGGGCGGCAAGGTTAAAAAATTTCTGTACGTGAACCGCAAGGCGCCGTACGGAACTATTTATGCCCTGGAATCTCTGGAGGTGGTGCTGATCGCGGCGGCATTCGATCAGGACGTGAGTCTGGCGTTCCTGGACGATGGCGTATATCAAATTGTCAAGGGCCAGCACACGAAACCGATCGACGTCAAGAATTTTTCGCCGGCGTATCGCGCACTGGAAGGCTATGACATCGAGAAACTTTTCGTGGAAAAGGAATCCATGGAAGCCCGCGGCCTGAAAGAAGAGGACTTCATCGTTCCCGTGAAGGTTATCGGCACGCAGGAAATGACGGACCTCATGCAATCGCAAGACGTAATTTTGAGCTTTTAGAGGAAAGATCGATGCTGCATACCGTTAACAAATCGCCCACGGAACGCAACGCCCTGGAGAGTTGTCTCAAGCATCTCAAGAAGGGATGCGCCGTTCTGCTGATCGAAGACGGTGTTTACGGCGCCCTCAAGGGCACCTCAAGCACCAAGATGGTCGAACAGGCGCTCAAGAATCATCCGATCTATGCGCTTTATCCCGATATCGAAGCACGCGGAATGCAGGATCGGGTCATCGACGGCATCAAGCTGGTCGACTACAGCGGGTTTGTGGACCTGGCGGTGGAACACCCCAGCGTGCAAGCCTGGCTTTAGATATTTTTATTCTTTAACTGACGAGGAGTGCTCACATGCCTATCACCGTAGCGGGTAAAACCGTTGAAACCGACGAAGAAGGATATCTCGCCAACCGTACCGATTGGAGCGAGGAAATCGCCAAGGAAATGGCCAAGGTCGACAACTGCGACCTGTCGCAGAATCACTGGGAAGTCATCAATTTCCTGCGTCAATATTATGATGAATACCAGATCGCGCCCGCGGTGCGCGTGTTGACCAAGGCTATCGGCAAGAAGCTCGGCCCGGACAAGGGCAACAGCAAGTACCTGTACGAGCTGTTCCCGTACGGCCCAGCCAAGCAGGCGTGCAAATACGCCGGCCTGCCCAAGCCGACCGGCTGCGTCTAACGCTTTCGACAACCCTCGGCAGGGGTTCTCCCCTTCCGAAAACGAGCGGGGTCAACGATGTCGGCTGTGACAGTGATATTTACGCTGCTTTTCTATGTGGCGACGGCTGTCCTCGTCATCGGCTTGGCGCGCAAGATTTTCATTTACGCGCGCACGCCGCAGCCATTGAAAATCCCCACCACACCGGCACCGACCACCCGCCTCGGGGTGGCCGCGCGCATGCTGCGCGAAGTCACCGTGTTCGAAAGCCTGTTCAAATCCAACAAGTGGACCTGGCTGTTTGGCTGGATTTTCCATTTCTGCCTGTTGGTCGAACTCATCTGGCACCTGCGCTATTTCACCGAACCGGTGCTGGTATTCCTCCCCTGGCTCCAGTGGTTCATCAATTTCACCGGCTACGGCATGGTGCTCGGCCTGCTCGGCCTGTGGGGGCGGCGCTTCCTGGTGGATCGCGTGCGCTACATCAGCAGCCCGTCCGATCACCTGATGCTGGCCCTGTTGATCGCGATCGGCGCCAGCGGCCTGGTCATGAAGTATCTCGTCCACACGGATGTCGTCGCCCTCAAGGCGTTCTTCCTCGGGTTGATGACGTTCCAGTGGCAGCCGTTGCCGGCCGATCCGGTGTTGCTGATTCACCTGACACTGGTCGCGACGCTCATGATCATATTCCCTGTCAGCAAACTGCTCCACGCCCCGGGCGTGTTCTTCAGCCCCACCCTCAACCAGGTGGACAACCCGCGCGAAAAACGCTGGGTCGCCGGCTGGAGCGCCAAAATCGACAACACCAAGACAGCCGGAAGTTAAGCGATGGCCAATTTTGAAACCCCCGTCCTAGGCGAATATCAGACTATCCCGGAAGTCCATCCGGACACGATGGTCAACAGCAAGCCGTTCGTGGCCAAACCCGATATTCAGGCCGGCGTCGGTTTTCCGGGCGAGCTGGCGCCGGGTTGGGAAAACGTCGCCGTCAAAAAACTGGGCGACCTGGTTTCGCAATCGCGCGCACTTCAGGTGTTCCTGGATTCCTGCGTAAAGTGCGGCGCCTGCACCGACAAGTGCCACTATTATCTCGGCACCTCCGACCCCAAAAACATGCCGGTGGCGCGCCAAGACCTGTTGCGCAGCGTGTATCGCCGTTATTACACCTTCGCCGGTAAATTCTTCCCCAAGCTTGTCGGCGCGCGCGACATGACCAAGGACGTGCTCGACGAGTGGTATACCTATTTTCACCAATGCTCGCAGTGCCGCCGTTGTTCGGTATTTTGCCCCTACGGCATCGACACCGCCGAGATCTCCATGGCGGCGCGTGACGTGATGGACACCGTGGGCCTGGGCCAAAAGTACTCGAACGAAATCATCGGCAAAGTCCACAAGATCGGCAACAATCTGGGATTACCGGAGTTGGCGCTGGCGGACACGCTCGCGGGTCTCGAGGAAGACGTGAAAGATGAAACCGGCGTGGACGTGAAATACCCGGTGGACGTGAACGGCGCCGAGGTGCTGGTCGTCACCCCTTCCGCCGATTTCTTCGCCGAGCCGCACATCGACGGGCTGATCGGCTACGGCAAGGTGTTTCACCAGGCCGGCATATCCTGGACGCTGTCATCGCATGCCTCCGAGGCCGCCAATTTCTCCATGTTCATCGGCTCGCACGATAATCTGCATCGCGCGGCCATGCGCATCCGCGAAGCGGCGCTCGACCTGGGGGTCAAGCGCATCGTCGTCGGCGAATGCGGGCATGCCTGGCGCGTGGCCTACAGCTTTTGGAACACGCTCATCGGTCCGTTCGATTTCCTGGACCAGCGCTACCCCATCCCGCAGCACATCTGCGAATTCACCTACGACCTGATCCAGCGCGGCGCGCTCACGCTCGACAAGTCCGCCAACGACGACAGGATCGTGACCTTCCACGATTCGTGCAACGTGTCACGTGCCTCGCGCATGGGCAATACGCCGGGCGGACAGTTCATGATTCCTCGCGCGATCATCAAGGCCTCCGTTAACAAATTTTACGACATGGCGCCGGAAACGATACACGAGAACACCTTCTGCTGTGGCGGCGGCGGCGGATTGCTGACCGACGATTTGATGGAACTGCGCGTCAAGGGCGCGCAACCACGCATGCAGGCGCTCAAGCAGGTGGTGGATGAGTACGGCGTCAATCACGTCGCCGCCATCTGCGCCATTTGCAAGAGCCAGTTCACCAAGGTTCTGCCGTATTACAAATACCCGATGGACATGGTCGGCAGCGTGCACGGTCTGGTGAGCCGGGCGATTCAGCTCGGCGCCAAAAACTGATACCCATTAATATTTTTTGAAACCGCAGATAAACACAGATGAACGCAGATAAAGAAAAGAGATGGGTTGTTATATCCGTGTTGATCCGTGTTCATCTGTGGTTCCATATTCATACATAAAGTTTTTTGACAGGAGATTCGTAATGGCAACTCCCGCAGACAAGGCTAAAGAGGGTAAGGCCGGTTTCACGTTCCGCATGTTCAAGGACGATGACCAGGAATGGCCTTCTTTCCAATCGCGCATTTTCACGGCCGACGAGACTGACAAGTGCCCGACCTATGTGCACAAGACACCGCCGTGTCAGGCGAGTTGTCCCTCGGGCGAGGACATCCGCGGCTGGCTCAATATCGCGCGCGGTATCGAGAAGCCGCCCAAGGACGTGAAGTGGCAGGAATACGCCTTCCAGCGCGCCGCCGACGCCAATCCCTTCCCTTCGATGATGGGCCGCGTTTGCCCGGCACCGTGCCAGACCGGTTGCAATCGTAACGTGGTGGAAGACTACGTCGGCATCAATGCCGTAGAGCAGTTTATCGGAGACTGGGCACTGCAAAACAACATCGCCTTCAAACCGGCCGAGCAGGAAAGCGGCAAGAAAGTCGCCGTCATCGGCGGCGGGCCGGCCGGCCTGGCGGCAGCCTATCAGCTGCGCCGCAAGGGACACGCGGTCACCTTGTTCGACGACCACGATGAGCTCGGTGGCATGGCCAAGTACGGCGTGCCCGGCTATCGTCTGCCGCGCGATTCCCTGGACGGCGAGATCAACCGCATCATCGACATGGGCGTGAAGGTCAAGCTCAAGACCCGCATCGGCGTGGACATCTCGCTCGCCGACCTGGAGAAGGAAAACGACGCGATCCTGTTCGCGATCGGCTGCAAATCCGGCCGTGGCCTCCCGGTACCCGGCGCGGAGGCCCCCAACTGCATAACCGGTGTCGCCTTCCTCGAGGCCTTCAACCAGGGCCGCTTGAAAGCCGTGTCCGGCCGCGTGGTCGTGATCGGTGGCGGCGATACCTCCATCGACGTGGTCTCGGTGGCGCGTCGTCTAGGTTACATCAAGGAAATGGCCGAAACCGAACGTCCGGAATATATCGTCATGGGACACACGGCCCACGACGTCGCGATCACGGCCAAGAAAGAAGGCGCCGAGGTCATGCTGATTTCACGCCAGCCGGTGGAAAAAATGAACGCCGCCAAGCACGAGATCGAGGACGCCCAGCGTGAGGGCGTGACCATCCGCGGCTCACTGCAGCCGGTGAAAGTCATCCTTGATGAGAAGGGGCGTGCCAAGGCGCTGCGAGTCGTCGAACTTGATTTTTCGGGGGGCGCCAAGCCGGTGGAGAAACCCGGCACCGAGATAGACCTGGAGGCCGACCTGATCGTCTCCGCCATCGGCCAGATGGGCGACTTCCGCGGCATGGAGGATTTCAACAACGGCAAGGGGCTGATCAACGCCGACAAGTTCTACCAGGTCCCGGGCAAGCCCGGTTTCTTCGTGTGCGGCGACATCATCCGTCCGCACCTGCTCACCACCGTGATTGGCCAGGGTTCGATCGCCGCTGACAGCATCGATCACTACCTCAAGAAGCAGGAGATGGCCAAGCGCCCGAAGGTGGACGTGCGCCACTTCAACCTGCTGGAGAAATTGCAGGAAGTCGGCCTTACGCCGCAGGCATTCAAGCCGGACGGCCCGGAAGACGAACGCCCTATCGATCGTGGCTTGCGCGGCACTGACGAGCAAGGCAAGGCCGTCGGTGGATTCGCGATCCACAACTACGAAGACCGCGCGGATGCCGAGGTATGCCAGTCCAACGAGTTGTTCCTCGGACATTTCCAATATACACCGCGCCTGAAGCGCACCGAGATGGTGCCAGACGCCAATGAGGTGCTGGGCCACTTCAAGGAACGCATGCTCGGCCTGGACGAGAAGCAAACCGTGGAGGAAGCCAAACGCTGCATGAGCTGCGGCATGTGCTTCGAGTGCGACAACTGCGTGATCTATTGCCCGCAAATCGCGGTCAAGCGCACGCCCAAGACGGAATCGACCATGGGGCGTTATGTGTATACCGATTATGACCTGTGCATCGGTTGCCACATTTGCGCCGACGTCTGTCCGACCGGCTACATCAAGATGGGCATGGGCGATCACTAAGTCCGTCATACACGAGGGATGAGCGTGAGACGCATTACAAAGCATCTGTTATGGATGTTTCCCGCGGCACTGGCAGCGGGCCTGCTCTCCGCCATGGTGAGTATTGCCGCCGACACGTCCGGCGCCAAATCCGCGCCAATCGGTCCGACCGTAAAGATCCACCGCGGCGAGCAGTGCGTGGAGCCGACCGAAGACATGCGGCGCAATCACATGCAGCACATCCTGCACCAGCGTGACAAAACCGTGCACCAGGGCATCCGCACCAAGCCGCACAGCCTGACAAACTGCGTCGACTGCCACGCCGATCCCAAAACCAACAGCGTGCTCGGACAGGAAGGTTTCTGTTCTTCCTGCCATGAGTTTGCCTCGGTCAAGATCGATTGCTTCAGCTGCCATACCGACAAGCGCGACAAGAACGCCGTGGCGGTCGCACCCTTCAAAGGCACCGCGACTTCCGGGAGGAAACCATGAGTCTCAGCCGGCGCGAATTCATCGGCATCGGAAGCGCCGCAGCGGCCGGTATGGCACTTGCTCCCGGGCTGCGCCTGATCGACCTGGCGCAGGCGCGCTCACCAGACGAGGCCGTCACCAGCCTGCAGCGCTGGGGGTTGCTGATCGACATCAACAAATGCCACGACTGCGACGCCTGCGTGACCGCGTGTCACGAGGAAAACGGTGTTCACGGACACGGACGCCCCACCACCGACGCGCAGTGGATCCGCAAAGTCACGCTCAAGGACCAGCAGACCGGTCACGTCCAGACCCTGCCGCTCATGTGCCAGCATTGCGAAGAACCGCCGTGCGTAGACGTCTGCCCCACCGGCGCCTCGTTCAAACGCGCCGACGGCATCGTGCTGGTCGACAAGCACATTTGCATCGGCTGCCGTTACTGCATGATGGCCTGCCCGTACAAGGCGCGCTCGTTCGTGCACGAAGATACCACCGACCAGAAACCGCATGCCCCGCGTGGCAAGGGCACGGTTGAATCCTGCACGCTATGCGTGCACCGGGTAGACGCCGGAAAGATTCCGGCTTGTGTCGAGGCCTGTAACAAGGATGGCAACAAGGCCATGGTGTTCGGCGATCTCAAAGACCGAAGCAGCGACATCAGCCAGCAACTGGCCGCGGGACCTTCGACCCAGCTACGCCCGGACCTTAACCTCAACACCGGCGTTCGCTACCGGGGGATCTGACGCATGGCACAGGCACATTTCGACACCATGGAAGGCCGCGGATGGGGCTTTTATTTCCTGCTCGCGATTCTTGGCGGTTTCATCGTCGCCGCCGGACTGGCGGCCTTATACATGGAACATAACGGTCACTGGGTAACCGGCATGTCCAATCAAATCGTTTGGGGCACGCCGCACGTGTTCGCGGTGTTCCTGATTGTCGCCGCCTCGGGCGCGCTCAACGTCGCCTCCATCGCCTCGGTCTTCGGCCGGCAACTCTATAAACCCCTGGCGCGGCTCTCGGGCCTGCTGGCCATCGCCCTGCTCGCCGGTGGCCTGATCGTGCTGGTGCTGGACCTCGGGCGGCCGGACCGGCTGATCGAGGCCATGCTCTATTACAACTTCAAGTCCATTTTTGCGTGGAATATTTTCCTTTACATCGGTTTCTTTGCTGTGGTGGTCGTGTATCTGTGGATGATGATGGAGCGCCGCATGAACGATTTCACCAAGCCGGCCGGCGTGTTCGCCTTCCTCTGGCGTCTCACGCTCACCACCGGTACCGGCTCGATCTTCGGCTTCCTGGTCGCGCGCGACGCCTACGACACGGCGGTGATCGCCCCCATGTTCATCATCATGTCGTTTTCCTACGGCCTGGCGATTTTCATGATCGTACTGCTGGCCGCCATGCGCTGGACCGAGCGGGAGCTGGGCGACGTGGTGTTCGGACGATTGCGCAACCTGCTCGGGGTGTTCGTGGCCGCCGTGCTGTATTTCGTCGTCGTCTACCACCTGACCAACCTGTACATCACCCAGCGCCACGGCATCGAGGGCTTCATCCTGCTGCACGGTGGTGTGTACACGCAAATGTTCTGGATCGGCCAAATCATCCTGGGCAGCGTGATTCCCCTGGTCATTCTTTTCTCGCGCCTCGGCAAGTCGCGCACGCTGGTAGGGCTGGCCGCGCTGCTGGTGATTCTCGGGGGGCTGGCGCAGATGTACGTCACCATCATCGGCGGGCAGGCCTACCCCATGCCGCTGGTGCCGGGCAAGGATGCCAGCAGCAGTTTCTTCGACGGAGTCGTGGCCAGTTATGTGCCCAGCCTGCCCGAGGCAATGCTGGGCATCGGCGGCATCGCTTTGGCGCTGGCCCTGGTGGTCGTGGCCCTGAAGATACTACCGTTCCTGCCGCACAGCCTGTCGGACGCCGACGCCGATCCGCACTTTAAATCCGCCGCTTAACAGCCCAACGCAGAGACGCAAAGACGCGGAGAACGCAGAGGGTTTTTGTCCTAAAATTTCTGCGCCTTTGCGTCTCTGCGTTGAGTCGTTATGATTTACGGGAGGTGAATGCATGAACCGGCTGCTTATCTCCGCCGCCCACAAATCCTCCGGCAAAACCACGCTCAGCATCGGCCTGTGCGCCGCCCTGCGCCAACGCGGCCTCGCCGTGCAAACCTTCAAGAAGGGCCCCGATTTCATCGATCCCATGTGGCTGTCGCTGGCCACCGGCCGCGATTGCCACAATCTCGATTTCTTTCTCATGGGCCGAGAGGAAATCCTGCGTACCTTTTCGGTGCGTTCCCAAGGCGCCGACATTTCACTGATCGAAGCCAACAAGGGGCTGTATGACGGCTTGAGTCTCGATGGCAGCAACAGCAATGCGGCGCTGGCCACCCTGCTCAAATCGCCCGTGGTATTGGTCATCGATGCCCGCGGCATGACGCGCGGTATCGCCCCGCTGATCCTGGGCTATCAGGCCTTCGACAAGGACATTCGCATCGCCGGCGTCATACTTAACCAACTCGGCGGCTCGCGGCACGAAGCCAAGCTGCGCGCCGTCATCGAGCATTACACCGACATACCGGTGCTCGGCGCCGTGCATCACGACGACCGCCTCAGCATCGTCGAACGCCATCTGGGCCTGATGCCCAGTAACGAAGCGGTGGAAGCGCGGGTCAAAATTGACGCGATTGCGTCGCAGGTCGCCGGTTCCGTGGATCTCGACCGTCTGCTGTCCATTTCAGCGAAGGTGCCGGCGCTTGCGACGATCGCTCCACCCTCATCCTCACCCCTGTCCCTGTCCCCGTCTCCCTCACTGGTTCCCGCCGGGATGCGCGAAAATCACGCGCACCCGATCGAGGGCGCGGATGTCCACCGGACATCCGCGACTCCTCCTTCTCGCCTCCCGCAAGCGGGAGAGGGAAGCTCGAAGGAACCCTCACCCAGGCCTCTCCCGCTTCGCGGGAGAGGGGATTCGGAAGAAAAACTCATTAAGATTGGGATTGCGCGGGACGCCGCCTTTGCTTTCTATTATCCCGGCGATCTCGAGGCGCTGCGCACCGCGGGTGCGGAACTCGTACCGATCAATACACTGAGCGATGAGGAACTACCGGCAATGGATGCCCTGCTTATCGGCGGCGGATTTCCCGAGGTTTTCATGGAACAGCTCGAAGCCAATCGATCCCTACGGCAGCAGGTGCGACAGGCCATTGAAGCGGGGATGCCGGCGTACGCCGAATGCGGCGGCCTGATGTACCTGGCGCGCAGTCTTTCCTGGCGCGGTAAGCGCTGTGAAATGGCGGGGGTCATACAGGGCGACGTGGTGATGCACGACCGTCCCATGGGGCGTGGCTATGTCGTGTTGCGCGATACCGGCCGGGGGTTATGGCCAGCGATACCATCGGGTATTTCTCCGGCCGAGATCCGCGCCCACGAATTCCATTATTCCAGCCTGGAAAATCTCGCGGCGAATACGGTATACGCCTACGAGGTGCTGCGCGGGACCGGTATTGACGGCAAGCACGACGGGATCGTCTACAAAAACCTATTTGCCTGTTATGCGCACCTGCACGACCTGGAAAATAATCACTGGGCGGCCCGCTTCGTCGAATTCGTGCGCCACCAGTGCGCCGGAACGAAACAGAGACTCGCTCATTGAACGCCATACAGACGTCTGACGTCTGAAATTCATCTGGGGATTAACATGATCAAGATTACTCCGGAAGCCGCTGAACAGGTCCATCGATCGGCGGAACAGAACAAGACAGAAAAGTTGTACCTGCGTGTCGCCGTGCGGCGCGAGGACGATGGCAGCTTTGTCTACGGCATGGGTTTTGATGTGCCGGGTGAGGACGACACCCAATTCGTCTCGGAGGGGATCGACGTGCTCATCTCCAACGCCAACAAGGAACTCCTCCAGGGAGCTACGCTCGATTTTGTCGAGATCAATCCGGGAGAGCGTCAATTCATTTTCATTAACCCCAACGACCCGGGGCATAATTCATCGCCGCCTTCCGGTGACCGGTCGTGATGGTCGGCGGTGCCGTCGATAAGCAAGCAGCGTGCTGTACCGGCGGATCGCTCGACGTCCGCACACGCTTCCCACGGATTGTGCGGGATTAGCATCTTCCGGCTGGACGCCATCCGGCACGACGGCTAATCTACCTACCTAATGTTCATAGGATTTCCGCCGCTCCCGGATGCGGCAAGCACATGAGCTCTCCCTCGGAACCGGCAGGCCCCGGCGATGCCCGGCCGCCCACATTGATGGTCCCGGCCGCCGCTGACTGGCGGCGCAAGACCCACAGAATTTTTCTTAAGCTCCTGGCGCTGCCGCTGCTGGCCTTGGCGCTGATTTTTACCGGCGTTGGCGGGGGGGCGCTCGCGATAGTAACTTTCCCCCAACATGCCGTCGTACTCTATCCGGTGCTGGGCCTGTTGGTACTGAGTGGTTTCGGGCTGATCTGGCTGATCGTCGCGCGCGTACGCCGAGACCTGATGGAACCCCTGTCAGACCTGAGGAACTGGTCCCTGCGCATGCATGGCGGCAATCTTTCGGCCCGGATTCCGGTCCCGGGACGGGGTGAATTCCGTGAACTGGCCCAGGACATCAACCGCTTGAGCGACGAACTGAAGTCGCTAACCATGGAAATGGACTCGAACGTCCGCGCCCAAACCGTACGCCTGGCGCGTAAGACCCAGTCACTGGACATTCTTTACGATGTCGCCTCGAGCCTCAGCCAGCCGGGCGATCTCGACAAGCTGCTGGAAAGCTTCCTCGACACCTTCATCGAGCTCGTCGATGCCCGCGCCGCCACGGTGCGCATGCTAACCGACGACGGCCATACCCGCCTGGTCGCCAGTCGCGGCCTGGCAGCCGACGTGGTGGAAAAAGACCGCTTGATGGACACCAGCTTGTGTCAGTGCGGTTGGACCTCCAAAGAAGGCGGGATTCGCACCCAGCGCGGGACCCAACCCTGTGCCAAACTGCTGGGCGTGCCGATGCTCAAACGCGATTGTCTGGAATTTGTCGTCGTTCCCGTCACGTACCAGGACCGGATCGTCGGTGTTTACAACCTGTTTCTGGACCGGCCCATGTCGGCGCTGGGCGAAGATATCCAAGATCTGCTGAACAGCGTCGGCAAGCACCTCGGCCTCGCGCTCGAAAAATCCCGCCTCGACAACCAGGCGCGCCAGATCGCCATCATGGAAGAGCGCAACATCATCGGGAATGAATTGCACGACTCGCTGGCCCAGGGCCTGGTCAGCATGCGCCTGCAGGTGAAAATGCTCGGCGAGTCCCTGCACAAAAAGGATCTGCGCACGGCGCAGAGCGAGGTACGTCATCTCCGGATCGCGATTGACGATGCACACGTTAGTCTGCGCGAATTGCTGGCCACTTACCGGTTGAAAATCGACGAGCGCGGGCTGGTGCCGGCGGTGGCCGGCATGGTGGAACGGTTCAGCCAGGAAACCGGGGTCAACGTCTATTTCCAGAATGAATGCCGGAAGTTCACCCTGACGCCGCTGCAGGAAAGCCAGGTTTTCCATATCGTCAAGGAAGCCTTGTCGAACATCCGCAAGCACAGCCACGCGTGCAACGCGCGCATCCTGCTCTCGAATAACAGCCACGGGACTTATACCCTGCTGATCGAGGACGATGGCGAAGGCATTGCGCCTGTATCCGAGTCGCTGCCCGGTGAACATATTGGCCTCTCCGTCATGCGCGAGCGCGCGGAACGGCTGCCGGGTGAGTTGACGATTGAAAGCGAACCCGGCGAGGGCACCCGCATAGTACTATCGTTTCCGGTCGCCCCGCGTCAGATCGCGATGGCTAAATAACGGAACGAAAGGAGTCCGGATTGCGCCTCATGCTGATTGATGACCACGCCCTGGTCCGCAAGGGACTCGAAGAACTCCTGCGCAGCCGGGGTGTCGAGGTGGTGGCTTCCGTGGGCAGCGGCGAAGAAGGCATCAAACAGACCCTGGCCCTGAAGCCGGACGTGGTGCTGCTGGA
>JANLIC010000282.1 GCA_024654125.1 Sulfuricaulis sp.
CTTTAATCCAAGAAGCTGCGCAGATGCTCGGAGCGGCTCGGGTGGCGCAGCTTGCGCAAGGCCTTGGCTTCAATCTGGCGGATGCGCTCGCGCGTGACATCGAACTGCTTGCCGACTTCTTCCAGCGTATGGTCGGTGTTCATACCGATGCCGAAGCGCATGCGCAGCACCTTGGCCTCGCGCGGCGTGAGCGTCTCGAGGATTTCCGAGGTCGCGTACTTCAGACCGCTGCCGGTCGCAGCATCGGGTGGCGCGATGGAATTGGCGTCTTCGACAAAATCGCCGAGATGCGAATCCTCGTCGTCGCCGATGGGCGTCTCCATGGAGATCGGTTCCTTGGCGATTTTGAGCACCTTGCGGATCTTGTCTTCGGGCATGTCCATGCGGCTTGCCAGTTCTTCCGGCGTGGCCTCGCGGCCCATTTCCTGAAGCATTTGCCGGCTGATGCGGTTCAGCTTGTTGATGGTCTCGATCATGTGCACCGGAATGCGGATGGTGCGCGCCTGATCGGCGATCGAACGCGTGATCGCCTGGCGAATCCACCAAGTGGCGTAGGTCGAGAACTTGTAGCCGCGGCGGTATTCGAACTTGTCAACCGCCTTCATCAGGCCGATGTTGCCCTCCTGGATGAGATCCAGGAACTGCAAGCCGCGGTTGGTGTATTTCTTGGCGATCGAGATCACGAGACGCAGGTTGGCCTCGACCATTTCCTTCTTCGCACGTCGCGCCTTGGCCTCACCGATGGACATGCGGCGGTTGACTTCCTTGAGTTCCGACACCGGCAGGCCGGCGCGTTCCTCGAGCTTCTTAAGCTTGTCCTGAGCGGCGTGAATGGCATCGGTGTGGTGTTCGATGACTGAGCTGTTCCCCTCGCCGCACTTGATGGCCTTTTTCACCCAGCGCTTGTTGGTTTCATGGCCGGGGAAAATCTTGATGAAGGTCTTACGCGGCATGCGCGCCTTGCTGACGCAGATGTCCATCACAACCTTTTCCTGGCCACGCGCATACTCCACCAGCGAGCGCACATATTCTCCCAAGCGGTTGATCTGCTTGGAGACAAACTTGATCTGCATGAATTCGTCGGCCAGTTTGGCCTGAATCCGCTTGACCCCGGGACTGTCATCACCCTTTTTCTCGATGGCCTTGAGCAAGTTCGTATGCAGCTTGCGAATGCGCGCGAATCGGATCAGCGCCTCTTCCCGGTTCGGGCCAGTCTCTTCGTCGCTGTCAGTGCTGCTCTCATCGTCATCCTTGTCATCGTCGTCATCGGCCGTGGCCTTCACGACCGGGGCCTCGGGCAGGGGCGCGTCAGCGGCGTTCGGATCGACAAAATCCACCACCAAGTCGGTCAGGCGCATCTGGTCGATCTCGACCAGATCCATCATGCGCACCACTTCGGCGATCGCGGCCGGACAGGCGGCGATGGCCTCGGTCGTCTGACGCACGCCGTCTTCGATGCGCTTGGCCAGATCGATCTCGCCTTCGCGCGTGAGCAGTTCAACCGTGCCCATTTCGCGCATGTACATGCGCACCGGGTCGGTGGTGCGGCCGAATTCGCTGTCCACGGCGGAGGTCACCACCTGTTCCGCCTCTTCCGCGGCCTCTTCCTCGTCTTCGGCCGGGGGCGGAATTTCGGTGGTTTTGAGCAACAGGGTGTCCGGATCCGGCGCCTCGTCGTAAACCGCGATTCCCATGTCGTTGATCATGTTCACCACCGCCTCGATCTGGTCGGTGTCGTGAACATCCTCGGGCAGATGGTCGTTGATCTCACGATACGTGAGAAAACCCTGCGCCTTACCCTGGATGATCAGTTTTTTGAGCTGTGAACGTTGTGTTTCCTGATCCATTGTGATTAACCGCTGGCGTCTGCCGCCGTATAAGGTGTTGTGTTGAAACGTAAATGACCGCAAAAAACGCGGAAGTATAGCCTAAGTGGCTACGCGCCCCAAACTTTTCAATGGCGTGGGGGAGATAGGCGGGAATTATCTCTCTTGAGGCTCAATAATCGTGCCAATTCATCTTTTTCAGCCTGATTCAAATCTCCGGCCTCCTTTTTATGCAACAACCGCTCAGTTTTTTGTCGAGTGCAGGCCGCTTGGAGACGGATCATCACACCCGTAAATTCCGCCTCAAGATCGTGATCCAGGGCCGGGTGCTGCCAAAAGGCCAGTTTGGCCAGATTCTGTTTGTGATCGCTATCTCTAAAATTCTCAATTATAGAGGCTGTATTCAGATTTGCAGCCCCTTTGATAACATCCAGTACTTCGATCAGCAAGGGGACACCCGGCATTTCCAGGTCGGCCAAGATCCATTCATTACTCACGGCCCGTGCCAGCTCCGGCCGCTGCAACAATATGGCGATGGCCAGGCGCACCATCGACGGCGGCTCGCGCGGACCGCTGCTGGAAGAGCGAATTTCGCGCGGATGCGCCACAGATTCAGGATTCCCAGCGATCATGGATAACTTATCAGTTTCTACGCGGCTCAGCTCGGCCAACCGGTCCAGCATCATCTGGCGCAGGACGCCTGCCGGCATTTTTGACAATAACGGGCGGGCCAGCTCCACCAGACGGGCGCGCCCGTCCAACCGCCCCAGATCCACTTGGCGCGACAGGGTATCGAACAGATAGTCTGGTAAGGGAGTCGCCTTTCGGAGACGGGCGAGAAACGCCTCCCGGCCTTCCTTGCGCACCAGCGTGTCCGGGTCATCGCCTTCGGGCAGAAACAGGTAGCTGATCTGACGGCCTTCGCGCAGGACGGGCAGGGCATTCTCCAGCGCACGCCACGCCGCCTCGCGTCCGGCCCGGTCGCCGTCAAAACAGAAAACCACTTCCGGCGCGTGCCGAAACAAACGCTCTAAATGGTCGCGGGTGGTGGCGGTGCCGAGCGTGGCCACCGGAAAATCGATCCCGAACTGGGCCAGCGCCACGACGTCCATGTAGCCCTCGACTACCAGCACGCGATTTTCGCGCTTGATGGCGTCACGCGCATGAAACAGCCCGTACAGCTCGCGCCCCTTGTGAAACAGCGGCGTTTCCGGGGAGTTGAGGTATTTGGGCTCGCCCTGGTCGATGATACGCCCGCCAAAAGCAACTATCCGTCCGCGGTGATCCTCTATCGGGAACATGACACGGTCGCGAAAGCGATCGTAATAGCCGCCGTTATCCTTTTTCACCGTAAGGCCGGCGCGCACCAGGGCCTCGCGGCGGCTGTCGTCCATGCCGAGAACACGCAGCAGGTTGTCCCAGCCATCCGGGGCGAATCCGAGGTTAAATTCATTGGCGATCTCACCGGTGATGCCGCGCCCCTTCAGGTAATTGACCGCACGCGGCGCCTGCGGATGTTCGCGCAATTGTTGCCGATAATAGCGCGCGGCCTCGCGCATGAGTTCGATCAGGTCCGCGCCAGTGTCCTTGTCTTTCTCGAAAGCTGCCCCGGCTTCCTTGGGAACCGTCAGGCCCGCGCGCGCGGCCAGCTCCTCAACCGCCTCCACGAAACTCATGTGCTCGTAATCCATGAGGAAGCCGATGGCCGAACCGTGCGCGCCGCAACCGAAGCAATGGTAGAACTGCTTGTCGGCGCTCACCGTGAAAGACGGGGTTTTTTCCTCGTGGAACGGGCAGCAGGCCTTGTAGTCCTTGCCGGCCTTGCGCAGCGGCACGCGCGCGTCGATGACATCCACGATGTCGGAGCGTGTCAACAATTCGTCGATGAAAGGTTTGGGAATGCGGCCGGCCATGCGGCTATTCTAAACAGGCCGCGGGGAAGCGGAGAAACTAAATCTGTGCTTGCTGAAAAAGAGCTAAAAATTAGAGATTTTGGCCGAGTACGAGGCGCGACGTTTGCGAGAAGTGGGGTTAACTTGAGCGGTTAATGAGCATTCGAGCAGACGGCGCAACGACGTAATCGGGCAAAAGATCAATTTTTAGCCGGCGCCGAGTTTGGCTTTGACTTTGCCGCCCACCTGCCCCATGTCGGCGCGGCCCTGAAGCTTGGGCTTGAGCACGCCCATGACCTTGCCCATGTCCTTGACCGATGCGGCGCCAGTGGCAGCAATGGCTTCGGCAACGTGTTTTTCGATCTCGGCCTCACTCAATTGTTGCGGCAGATAGGCCTGATACAAGGCGATCTCGCTGGATTCCTTGTCGGCCAGCTCCTGGCGCCCGCCTTTGACGTACTGCTCGATCGACTCGCGCCCCTGCTTCACGAGTTTTTCGATCACGGTGATGACCTGCGAGTCGTCGAGCTGGATACGCTCATCCACTTCGCGCCGCTGGATCGCGGCGCTCAGCATGCGCAGCGTGCCCAGGCGCGACTCATTCTTGTCGCGCATGGCCTGCTTGATGTCGTCTTTGATTTTTTCCTTAAGGCTCATCGCCCAAGAGAGGAAGGAAAATCAGGGGCGGGTGGAAGTTGTAGCGGGCGCGGGAGGACGCGGGTTAGTGCGGCGCATGAGCTTCTTAAGTTCGCGCTTGCGCGCCGCGGCGGCCTTGCGCTTGCGGATTTCGGTCGGCTTTTCGTAGTGCTCGCGTTTGCGCATCTCGGTGAACACGCCCGCCTTTTCGCACGAGCGGCGGAAACGGCGCAGAGCCATTTCGAATGGTTCGTTGTCTTTAACCCGGACTGAAGGCATCTTTTTCCTCGCAATTATTAGGGCGGCAAAAGTCTCTTGAAAAGGTACACAAACTGGCGCTTCGTGGCTCTGAATCGAAGCCTTCATGCCGCCGTAATAATTGAAAATCATTTATGATTTCCATTATTGACCCGGCATGTCCACGCCGTTATACGGTCTTGGCGGACAGCTCAGGGTGCACCTTCGTTACATACCGTACCTCGCGTCGGGTCAATAAAATACTGACGCGGCTGGCCGGTCGGATACGGAAAGGCGGCGATTCTATAGATTCCAGCCGGCTTTGTACATCTTAGACGTTTAATAACGCCTCGTCTGTGTAAAATCGCCCTATGCGTGTACTGGGCATCGAAACTTCCTGCGATGACACCGGCATCGCCCTCTATGACTCCGAGGACGGTCTGCTGGCGCATCGACTGTTTTCCCAAACCGAGTTGCACCTCGATTACGGCGGGGTAGTGCCGGAATTGGCCTCGCGCGATCACATTCGGAAAGCCCTGCCATTGATCCGGAGGGTCATGCAGGAGGCCAACACCACTCCCGAGCAGATCCATGGCATCGCCTACACCTCCGGCCCGGGACTGGCCGGGGCGCTGCTCGTGGGTGCGGCGCTGGGCCGGTCGTTGGCCTACGCCTGGAACGTTCCGGCCGTGGGCGTCCATCATATGGAGGGGCACCTGCTCTCACCGATGCTGGAACCGGACCCGCCGGCGTTTCCCTTCACCGCGCTGCTGGTCTCCGGCGGACACACGCTGCTCGCCGATGTGCAGGCCCTGGGGCAATACACCATCCTGGGTGAATCCATGGACGATGCCGTGGGCGAGGCCTTCGACAAAACCGCCAAGCTGCTCGGCCTCGGCTATCCGGGCGGGCCGGCTATCGCCAAAGCGGCTGTGAGTGGTAATCCCAAACAATTCAGATTCCCGCGCCCCATGACGCAACGGCGCAAGACGCAGGGCGAGCATCCGGGTCTCGACTTCAGCTTCAGCGGTCTCAAGACCGCGGTGGTCACCGCGATACGGAACCAATCCCTCACATCACAATTCATCGCCAACGTCGCGGCCTCGTTCGAGGAAGCCGCGGTGGATGTGCTGGCCATCAAATGCGAATGGGCGCTGGAGCGGACCGGCGCGAAACAGCTGGTGGTGGCGGGCGGCGTCAGCGCCAACCTGAAACTGCGTGCGCGCCTGAAGCAGCTATCGGAAAAAATCCGGGTACGCGTGTACTTCCCGCGCCTGGAATTTGCCACCGACAACGGCGCCATGATCGCCTACGCCGGCTATTTGCGTCTGGCCAAGGGGCAACATGAACCCTTGTCGTTCGGTGCGCGAGCGCGCTGGCGCATCGAAGACATCGACACGGCGACTGCCTGACCTAGCGTCCGATCTTGGCTTCCGTGCCCGCCATCAGATTGCGGATATTGGAACGGTGGCGGAATATCAAAATCGCGCTCATGACGATCATGGTCGCAAGATACGGCGCGCTCGGTGACAGCCATGCCACGTACAGCGGCGCGGCCAGCGACGCCATCAGGGCCGACAACGAAGAATAACGGAACAATACCGCCACCAGCACCCACGTGGCGATTAAAGCCAGCCCGACCCAGGGGTTGAGCGCGAGCCACACACCGAGCGCCGTGGCGACACCCTTGCCGCCGTGGAAACCGAAGAAAACCGGAAACAGATGGCCGAGGAACGCCGCGAAGCCGGTTAGCGTGATAATCATGGGGTCTGCTGTCAGCGCTTGCGCCACGAGTACGGCGATCACTCCCTTCAGGATGTCACTCGCCAGCGTCAGGATGGCCGCGGTTTTACCGCCATAGCGCAGGATGTTGGTCGCGCCCGGGTTTTTCGAACCGGTCTCGCGCGGATCTGGCAGACCCATGAGGCCGGCAATGACGACGGCGCTCGACACCGAGCCGAGCAGGTAGGCCAGCAACGGAAGAAAATATAGCCACATCGTTTAAAGTGAGCGGTGTTTTTCGTTATAGTGGCGACCCATGGATATTATCTACCTCCACGACCTCAAGATCGAGTGCATCATCGGCGTCTGGGAGTGGGAACGACGCATCAAGCAGACCATCATCCTCGATCTCGACATGGCCGCGGATATTCGTCGCGCCGCTGTCAGCGACAAGATCGGGGATACCCTCAATTACAAGGCCGTTTCCAAGCGTCTTAGCGATTTCGTCGGAAACTCGCAATTCCAGCTCGTGGAAACCCTGGCCGAAAAGATCGCGGAACTCCTGCTCGCCGAATTCAAGATTCAATGGGTGCGCGTGCGCGTCAACAAGAAAGGCGCCGTCCGCGGGGCCGGCAACGTGGGAGTGATCATCGAGCGCGGGAAGGCCTGAGCGCCGTGCCGCGGGTGTATGTCGGCATCGGTAGCAACATCGACCGGGAAACCAGCGTCCGTGGCGCCGTACGCGAGTTGGCGAGGCACTTCGGTCTGCTGACGCTCTCCCCCGTGTATGAAACCCGGGCCTTCGGGTTCGAGGGCGGTAACTTTTACAATCTCGTGGTTGGTTTCGAATCCGCAGAATCCATCGAGCGTATCAAAGAATGGCTGTTCCAGGCTGAAACGCTTTTTGGACGTGAGCGCCAGGGTGACCGATACAACTCACGCACGCTCGATCTCGACCTGTTGCTTTACGGCGATACCGTACGACACGACGACAAGGTGGATCTGCCGCACCCCGACATTCTCCGATACGCTTTCGTGCTGCGCCCGTTGGCGGATATCGCACCCGAGGTCACACATCCGGAAGCAGGATTGACCTGTTCCGAAATCTGGAAACATCTCAGCGGCGACAAACAGGGAATGCGGGTGGTGGATTTCCGCTTCAAGGACTAGGGGTAACCGACATTTTTCAGCATTTCTTCGAGTTTATTTGCGGTGAAGCCGTCCATCCGTTGGTTGCCCACGAGAATAATCGGCACGCCTTTCCCCACGAGGCGCTTGTACTCCTGCCGGCCGATGTCGCTGGTTTCCACATCATACTCGCTGAAATAAATCCCCTTGGCTGCCAGATAATTCTTGGCCTTTTTGCAGACACCGCACCACGTCGTGCTCAGTATTTTTACCTCGCGCGGTCCGTAATCGTCTCCCTCCAGCACCACATCGCTCGCTTCGGTAAGGGTGCGAATTTTCACCTCTTCGGCGTTGGTGGCACCAACCGGATTATCCGAAAAATGAATCCGTCCTTCGGCGTCGATCCATTTGTACACTTTGCCGGCCTGAACAGGATGCCAGCCCCCTGACAGAAAAACAGCTGTCAGCAAGACAGTGGAAAGGCGCAACATGTTTTTACTACATTACCACCCAGCGACCGCCGTCCACCGCCAGCACCTGTCCGGTGATGAAACCGGCGTCGCGAATGAGAAACAGCGCGGTGCGCGCCACGTCGTCGGTGTCACCGGACCGCTTGAGCGGCGTGCGCGAAATGATGCGCTGTTTGGACATCTCGTCGAGGTCGTGCTCGGGCCAGAGGATCACGCCCGGGGCAATGGCATTGGCCCGAATCTCCGGGCCAAGTTCGCGGGCCAGCGCCTTCGTGAGCATGATGATGCCGGCCTTGGCGACGCTGTAAATGAGATAGCCGATGAGGGGGCGATCACCGTAGATGTCCGCAATGTTGATGATGCACCCCCCGGTTTTTTTTAGGTGCGGCACCGCCGCTTGAGATAGAAAATAAGGCGCCCGCAGGTTGGTGCCCACGATATCGTCCCACTGGGCCTCCGTGGCTCCACCCACGGGCGTGGGGTAGAACCGGGCGGCATTGTTAATGACGACATCCAGACGATCGAAGGATTCGACGGTTTCGAAAATCAGGTTCTTCGCCAACCGTTCGCCGTTGTTCAGGTCGCCACGCACCAGCATGACGCTTTCCGGCCGGGACTTGTGCAATTCATCCTGCAGCGCGTGGGCGGCCTTTTCCGAGGTGTGATAATGGATTACCAGCTTCATGCCCTGGGTGTGCAGCAAGCGTGCGATGGCGGCACCGATACGATGCGCACCGCCCGTGATCAGGGCCACCTTGCCTTCGAGGGGATTGTCCGGCATAACGGAAGCCCTACTCGCTGCGCTCGTTCGTCTCGATCATAGAATATCCAGTATAGTTCCTGATTCCTGCAAGATACCGGTTGCCAGCCTTTGAGCCAATAGTCTTTCAGAATGAACTCATCCCCTCACAACGGCCATTCCAAAAAGCCCGTATCGCCCGTATTTCCATTGCCCACGGCCGAAGAACAGGCGCACCAGGACAAAGTCACGCACCGCCTGCGAGAGGAGATCACCGCCTCGGGTGAAGCGATTTCTTTCACTCGCTTCATGGAACTGGCGCTCTACGCGCCGGGATTGGGTTACTACGCCGCGGGGAAACACAAATTTGGCGAAAAAGGAGATTTCATCACCGCGCCGGAACTGGGCCCGGTATTCGCGCGCTGTTTGGCGCGGCCGTGCCACTCTCTGCTGAATCAGCTTGGCGGTGGCGACATCCTTGAAGTCGGCGCTGGCAGCGGGGCACTGGCCGCGGATCTGCTGCTGGAGCTTCAATCCTTGGGCCGGCTTCCGGAGCGTTATCTCATTCTCGAACTCAGCGCCGACCTGCGCGCGCGTCAGACCGAAACCATCAGGTTGAAAGCACCGCATCTTTTCGGGCGCGTGCACTGGCTCGCCGGGCTGCCCGAAAAATTTCGCGGCATGGTGATGGCCAACGAGTTGCTGGATGCCATGCCCGTTACTCGTTTCAAGGTTACGGAAGCCGGCGTTAACGAATTCTACGTCGGTTGGGAAAACAATCATTTCGTGTGGCGAGAGAAACCGGCCGGCTCTTCTCTGCGTGCCCGCGTTGAGCCACTTGGATTGGCGGCAGGCTACATCTCGGAAATTAATCTGCGCGCCGAGGCCTGGGTGCGCAGCATCGCCGACATCTTGAAGCAGGGCTCAATGCTGCTCATCGACTACGGATTCCCTGCCGCGGAGTTCTATCACCCGCAGCGCACGCAGGGCACCCTGATGTGCCACTTCAAACATCATGCGCATGACGAACCGTTACGACTTGTCGGCTTGCAGGACATCACTACACATGTGGATTTCAGCGCCATCGCTGAGGCTGGAATCGATGCCGGCCTGGACCTTCTGGGCTACGCCTCGCAGGCGGCGTTTCTGCTTGGTTGCGGGCTTGAGCAGATCATGGCCGCGTCCGACCCCCGCGACGTGCACTCACATATGGCGTTAACTCAACAGATCAAGAAACTCACACTCCCGCATGAAATGGGGGAACTCTACAAAGTTATCGCTTTCGGGCGCGGTGTGCAGCAACCGCTACCGGGGTTCACGCTGCAGGACCGGCGCGAGCGGCTTTAACCAATCAGGAAATCATCAATGACAAAGGTCATACTGACCGACATTGAGGGAACTACCTCCTCGCTGTCTTTTGTGAAGGACGTGCTATTTCCGTATGCACGCGAACGCATCGTGGAGTTCGTGCGCCAACATGTAGAGGAGCCCTCCGTAAAGAAGGAACTGGAGGAAGTACGCCGGCTCAGCGGAAAAAACTTGAACGATTCCGAAATCATCGAGCAGCTCATTCGCTGGATTGACGAAGACAAGAAAATCACACCGTTAAAATCGTTGCAAGGAATGATCTGGGAGGACGGATATAAAAAAGGCGACTTCAAGGGCCATGTATATGAAGACGCCGTGCAACATTTGAAAAAATGGAAGCAGGCCGGCCTGAAACTATACATATTTTCCTCCGGCTCGGTGCAGGCCCAGAAACTGCTGTTCGCGCACACGGAATACGGCGATTTGACTCCGCTATTTTCGGGTTATTTCGACACCACCATCGGCAGCAAGCGCGAAGCGGAATCCTACCGCAAGATCGCTGATTCCATCGGCATGCCACCCGGAGAGATACTTTTTCTTTCCGACATCCGGGAGGAACTCGACGCCGCGCGCGCGGCCGGGATGCCGGTGAAATGGCTCATACGGGATGGCGCGCTCGATACAAAAGCGGCACATCGGCAAATCCGGAACTTCGACGCGATTTCTTTATCGTAGGGGCGCAATTCATTGCGCTCTTGGTGTATCGCCGATCAAAGGGCGCGATAAATCACGCCCCTACATAATCCGGATTCTCGCGATCCAGCGCCCATTGCGCGGGGTTGTTCACAATGTATCCCCGGACGCGGGACAATTCATTTTCGTTGCGGACGATGTGCTCGTAGTAATTACGTTGCCACTGAAAATCCGCGCCGTTCCGGCAGATCGCACGTGAAGCGACCGCCTTGAACGTCCGCACCATTTCCCCCAACGTAGGGGCGCGATTTATCGCGCCCTGATTTACCACGTCCGGGACACTGGGCACCATGAATGGCGCCCCTACATGAATAATGCCATGGACATGATTGGGCATGATCACGAATTCGTCGAGTTCAATGTGCTTAAAACGCCGCCCCAAATCACGCCATGCCTCAGCGACAATGCGTCCGTAGTCGTTCATCCGCATTGTCCCATCCACGATTTCACCGAACAGGCACACACCATTCCGCACACAGATGGTTGAAAATACGCGCTGGCCCGGGAATAATCGTAGCCCTTGAGCCGAATGGAATGTCGGTGATGTTTATCGGGATCAAACTCCACTTCACTAACGGGACAGTATCTTCGCCCAGAGATCATGCTCACTGACACGGGTAACGCGGACCTGGCAGAAATCACCGGGTTTCAGATTCTCAGCGCCATCTATATGAACCACGCCGTCGATCTCGGGCGCGTCAGCGCTGGAGCGGGCGACCACCGTATCGCCTTCAATGCTGTCCACCAGCACTGACAGGGTCTTGCCAACCTTGCCTTGCAGTTTGTCAGCAGAAATCTTTGCCTGCACTTCCATGAAGCGCGCCAGGCGTTCCTGTCTGATTTCCCCGGGCACGGCATTAGGCAGCGCGTTGGCGCTGGCGCCATCCACCGGTGAATAGGCGAAGCAGCCCACGCGGTCGAGCTGCGCCGCGCGCAGGAAATCCAGCAGTTCGTTGAATTCCGGTTCGGTCTCGCCGGGAAAGCCGACGATGAAGGTCGAGCGCAGCGTGATATCCGGACAGGCCTCGCGCCAACCCTGGATGCGCGCAAGATTGTTCTCGGCATTCGCGGGGCGCTTCATGAGTTTCAGGATACGCGGGCTGGCGTGCTGAAACGGCACGTCGAGGTACGGCAGGATTTTTCCCTGCGCCATGAGCGGGATGATCTCGTCCACGTGCGGATAGGGGTAGACGTAATGCAGCCGCACCCACACGCCGAGACCGCCCAGGGCCTGCGCCAGTTCCACCATGCGCGTTTTCACCGGCCGCCCTTGCCAGAAACCGGGGCGGTATTTCACGTCCACGCCGTAAGCGCTGGTGTCCTGTGAAATGACCAGCAGTTCCTTCACGCCGCTCTTCACCAGATTCTCCGCTTCCTGCAACACCTCGCCGACATCGCGACTCACGAGATCGCCGCGCATTGAGGGAATGATGCAGAACGTACAGCGGTGATTGCAGCCCTCGGCGATTTTCAGATACGCATAGTGGCGCGGTGTGAGCTTGATACCGGCCGGCGGTACGAGATCGGTGTAGGGGTCATGCGGTTTCGGCAGGTGCGCGTGCACCGATTGCATGACCTCTTCGAGCGCGTGCGGACCGGTGACCGCCAACACCTGCGGATGCGTCTGTTTTACGATATCGCCCTTGGCGCCGAGACAACCGGTGACGATCACGCGCCCGTTTTCCGCCAGCGCTTCGCCGATGGCATCGAGCGACTCTTCGATAGCGTCATCGATAAATCCGCAGGTGTTGACCACGATGAGGTCGGCCCCGGCGTAATCGGGCGAAATGGCATAACCCTCGGCGCGCAGTTGCGTCAGGATGCGCTCGGAATCGACCAGCGCCTTGGGACAGCCCAGGCTGACAAACCCGACTTTCGGCATTGGTTGTGCTTTCGTCCTGGTCGCGCGTGACTTAACGGGTTTCATCGGTGATTTATAAAATAGCAACCGCAGATAAACACAGATGAACGCCGATTAATAAAATCCAAGAATACGACATGTTAAAAATCTCTTAATCTATCTGCGTTTATCCGCGTCCATCTGCGGTTTCAAGATTATTATTCAATCTTGAGGTAAGCGTAGCCCTGATGCTGCAGCTCGGCGATGCGCACCACGCCCGAACGCACCGAGGCCACCCCGGGGATGATCTTTTCCCGCGCCAAATTCACTGCCTCGCGGGTGATTTCACACAGTTCCAGCTTGACGCTGTGCAACTCGCGCAATTGCTGCAGGCGCAGAATCAGGTCCGCCCGGCGTTGCTTGAAGTCCGGGTCTTCCGCAAAAGGCGTGCCCTTGAGCGGGTCCTGAGTGACGAAGCGGATACTCCCGGCGAGAAACACGAGGCGTATGTCGTAATCTTCCAACTTGTTCTGGTAGGTCGTCACCATGTTGTTGACGTTTTGAATCATGGCGCTCAAGCGGCGCGGATCGCTAAAGTCCACGTGCCACACGACCTTGGCCACCGGCTCTACCTCGGCGGCAACGGCTATCTTTCCGATGACCGGCCAGGCACCCGCCAGCAGCATGGCCACCGGCAATATCGTCAATCGAAGAAACGTCTTCATCACACCCTCCTTCAAACTTTAACTGCGTTCGAAATTTCAATAATCATAATACCGATTTGACCGCGGCGATTCGCGCTTCGCGCACGCGTGCGCCGATGTCGGGACCTTTACCGCCCTGCGCGGCCAGGGCGGCGGTATCGACGGCGCGGGCAGCCTCGAATACGCGGCGAAACCGTTGCGCCTGCGGATAGGGCTTGTCCTCGCTGCCGCTGCGGCCGCGGAAGTCCGCCTCGCAGGCCACGATAAACTGCTCCACCCGCTCCGGACGACGGAAGCCATCCAAACCCTCCAGGGTGTCGACTGCCGTGGCCGGGCGAAGTTCGGCGATCCGGTGGCAATGCGCGTGGTAGCGCGCCGTGAGCACGGCCAGATCCCGGTGCTCGTTCGGCACTCGAAAACGCTGGCAGAAATTCTTCACCAGTTCTACGCCGCGCTCCTCGTGCCCGATATGTTTAGGCCACTCGTCCTGCGGTGTCGTGCCCTTGCCCAGGTCGTGCATGAGCGCGGCGAAGCGCACACGCGTGTCGGGCGAGAGTTTCGCCGCCGCATCGAGCACCAGCATCGCATGCACCCCCGTATCGACTTCCGGATGATGTTTCTCCGGTTGTGGCACGCCAAACAGCGCGTCGATTTCCGGGAACAGCCGCGCCAGCGCTCCGCAGCCACGCAGGGTTACGAAGAAGCGTGAGGGCCTGTCAGCGGCGAGCGCCCGTTCCAGCTCCTGCCACACGCGCTCGGGTACGAGGTGATCGACTTCACCCGAATCGACCATCTCGCGCATGAGCTTGTTGGTGCCGTGTGCCACATGGAATCCCCACCTGGCGTAACGTGCGGTGAAGCGCGCCACCCGCAGGATGCGCACCGGGTCCTCGGCGAAGGCGGGTGAGACATGGCGCAGCACACCGTTGCGCAAATCCTCCGCGCCCTGGAAAGGATCGATCAGATTTCCCGACTCATCTTCGGCCATGGCGTTGATCGTGAGGTCGCGGCGGCGCAGGTCGTCTTCCAGCGTCACGTCCGGGGCGGCGTACACCTTGAAACCCTTGTAGCCGTGTCCCGATTTGCGCTCGGTACGCGCGAGCGCGTATTCCTCCTTGGTTTCCGGATGCAGGAACACGGGGAAATCGGCGCCCACGGGCTTGTAGCCATTGGCTATCATTTCATCCGGGGTGGCACCGACGACGACATAGTCCCGGTCCTGCACCGGCAGGCCCAGGAGCTTGTCGCGCACCGCTCCGCCGACGAGATAAGTTTTCATGGCACCATGCTAATGTGTGGATGCCACCGACGCAAAGCTGGGATTTATGAAATACTACCTGCGGCCTCTCGCCCTGTTACTGCTGCTCGCCGTTGTCACCGGCTGCGCCAATCCGGGCTATTACTTTCATGCGGTTTCGGGGCAAATCGAAATCCTCAACAAGCGCCGGCCGGTGGAGGAGGTGCTGAACGATCCGGCCACGACTCCGAAGACCCGACAGCAGCTAAAGCTGGTCCAGCGCCTGCGCGACTTTGCCAGTCAGGAGTTGGGGCTGCCGGATAATCGCAGCTACCGCAGCTATGCCGACCTGGAGCGGCCCTTTGTCATCTGGAACGTGTTTGCCACACCGGAATTGTCGCTTGAATCGAAACAATGGTGTTTCATGTTCGCCGGCTGCGTGTCCTACCGCGGCTACTTCACGCGCGACAAAGCAGAGGGATTTGCGGCCGAGCTGAAACAGGAAGGTCATGACGTCTACGTTGGGGGCGTGCCGGCCTATTCCACGCTCGGGTGGTTCAACGACCCGGTACTCAACACCTTCCTCCATCGCTCCGAGGCCGATCTTGCCGGACTGCTCTTCCACGAGTTGGCGCACCAAGTACTGTACGTCAGCGGCGATACCGCCTTCAACGAATCCTTCGCCACCGTGGTGGAACTCGAAGGTGTCCGGCGCTGGTTCGAACACCATGGCGCACCGCACCAGGCGGAGGCCTATCAGAAGAAAATCCAGCGACGCGAGGAATTCACCACGCTGGTACTAAAGCACAAGGCGCGGCTCGCGGCGTTCTACGCTTCAAACGCCAGCGAAACGGAAAAACGCTCCGCCAAAGCGCTGGAGCTCGAGGAATTGCGCAGCGAATATGCGACGGTAAAGGCGGGCTGGGGCGGTCAAGGCGATTACGACAAGTGGTTTGAGCGGGACCTGAACAACGCCCATCTGGCGGCGATTGGTTTGTATCACGTGCACGTAGCGGCATTTCAGAAACTGTTGGAGCAACACCAGGGCGATCTCACGGCTTTCTATCGCTCCGTAAAGGAATTGGCGAACCTGTCGAAAACCGAGCGTGAGGCTACACTCGGGAGAAATCTTAACGGCGCAAATAACCGGGCGCGATTTCTTCCAGACTTTTCGGCGTGATACCGAACAGCTCCGGGAAGCCCTTCTCGCACATGCTGTCAATTTGTAGCGAACGGTAATTGTCGAGCGAGAACGGCTTCCCGGGAGCGAACTCCAGCATCGCGGCCTGCAGATACGACAGACTATCGGGCAGGCCGATAACACACACGCGCTTGCCGAGCAGTTTCGCCACGTATTTCACGATCTCACGCAGGGTATAAACTTTCGGACCGCAGAGATCGTAACGGTTGCCAAAGGTCTTGTGGTTGTCGAGCGACTTCAAAAATGCCTGCACCACGTCATCAACATACACCGGCTGGAAGCGCGCCCCGGGGCAGGCGAGCGGGAACACGCCGGGCGCCAGACGCAGCAGGGAGGCAAAACGGTTCAGAAAGCCGTCGCCGGGGCCGAAAATGACCGAGGGGCGGAAACTGGTGACATGAAAATCCGGGTTTTCGGCACGCTGCGTTGCCTCCTCGCCCAGCGCCTTGGTGCGCAGGTAATGGCTCGGGGCCAGGCGCGCGGCGTGCAGCGCGCTCATGTGCAGCAGACGTAACACGCCAGTTTCGCGGCAGGCCTGAACTATTTTTTCAGGCAGTTCGGCATGCGCCTGCGTAAATCCTTTCCCCGAGCGGCCCTTCTCGTTCAGGATGCCGACCAGATTGATGACGGTGTCTCGGCCTTCAAATTGTTGGCGTAGTAAACCGGTGTCATGGACGTCGCCCTCTGCCAGCCGCACGGTCGGCAACACCAGCAGGTCGCGATGACGTTCGCGCCGGCGCGTCAGGATGACGACGTCATGTCCGGCTTCAGACAAACGCCTGACGAGGTGCTTCCCGATAAACCCGGTGCCGCCGAGTAGACAAATTCTGTGTCGCGCCATGCGCTAATTCTGCGCCGGCACGTCAATCAAGACCAGAGATTCGCGTATCCGCGAAACGGGGATGTCAGGAATGCACGGCACGTCTGATCCGCCCCGGGCGATCCATCCGGGGCGATGACAAGTCATCGCTTGCCGGTGGGCTTCGGGATTTTGGCGTCGCGCGGATAGTAGACGGCATACCCTCGGCCACCGCGCTTGGCCGAGTACATGGCGATCTCGGCGTTTTTGTTAAGCGTGCCAACGTCTTCACCGTGCTGCGGATATACGGAAATGCCGATGCTGCACACACAGCTGATGGACTTGTCACCCAGCTTGTACGGCGGTTCCATGACCTTGATCAGCTTCTCCGCCACCTTGCCCGCGCCCGCGGCATCCGTCGAGGGCAGCACGAAGGCAAATTCGTCGCCACCCAGTCGGCCCGCGGTATCCGATTGCCGCAGGATCCGGCGCAAACGCATGGCGATCTGCTTCAGCAGGCTGTCGCCCACATCATGCCCGTGCTGGTCATTGACATCCCGGAACTGGTTGATGTCGATCACGATGAAAGACAGAACCTTTTTTTCGCGCTTGGCGATATGGATTCCCTGCTGCAGGCGGTCCTCGACCAGCGACCGGTTCGGCAGGTCGGTCAGCATGTCGTGCAGCGCCAGGTGTTCGAGTTCCTTCACGGCATCGGCCAGCGCGGAGGTGCGTTGGGCAACGCGCCGTTCCAGTTCGGCATTCAGGGCCTGCAGCTCGCGTTGGTATTCCTCGGCCTGTTCCTTGGATTTGATCAGCTGCTCGAACAGCTGGGCATTCTCTATCGCATGGCTGACCTGGTGGGCGAAGAGCGTGAGCAAATCCAGGTCACGCTGGGAAAAATCCTTGGCACCGATCTTGTTGATGCCGGCGATGCCACCGAGGAATTGACGCTTGCCGATGAGCGGCACGAGAACGACACTTCCCGCCTCCTTCTCCCACTGGTTGCGCTCCCCCTCGTCCAGCTCCGCGAGAACGCCGTGCCACCAGGGGCGCTTGTGACGCGAGACCCAGCCGCAAATACCCACTTCCAGCGGCAGGGACTGGCCGACAATCTCGTCGGAATTCTTCCCGCATCCGGCCCGATAAGTGTAGTGGGACTGATTCTCGTTCAGAACCGGGATCAAGACGGTTTCGGCCAGGATTAGCTTGCGCGCGTGCTCGGCCACCAGCTGGAAGACTTTCTCGAGATCGAGCTCGCCGCTGACCGCATTGGCGGTTTCCTTGAGCATGGCGATCTCGAATTCGCGATCGCGCAGCTGGCTTTCCAGGAGAAAAATCTGGCTTTCTTTTTTCACTGATAGACCCCCACCCTGGGATGCCCCCAGGTGGGAGCGGATTGGAAATTCATTACTTAGTTAGATAGAGTTTAGATCAAGAAATTGACGTATGTGCTGGAGGCTGAAGGCGTAATATAAGGCATTTTACAAGCTTACCGGGTGAAACAGGTTATTTTTCCCCGGGGGCGATATCCAGCATGCGCTCACGCAGGCGCACCGGTCGGCTGCCGAGCCGGTGATCGTACACGGTGGTATAGGACATAACGTTTTTAACGTAGTCACGGGTTTCATTGTAGGGAATCAGCTCTACCCAGATATCGGCGTCCATGCTTCGTTCCGGCAGCCAGCTGCTGACGCGGTTCGGACCGGCGTTATAGGAAGCCGTGGCCAGCACCTGATTCCCTTTGTTCCGCCCAAGTACTTCCTTCAGATAGCTCGCACCGAGGCGCAGGTTGTTCTCGATGTTCAGTATGGCTCTGTTGTTTCGTATCGGAATATTGATCTTGCGTCCCGTGAGCCGGCCGGTGGCCGGCATCAGTTGCATCAGCCCGAGCGCGCCGGCCGCGGAACGGGCATCGACAACAAAGGCAGATTCCTGCCGCACCACCCCATACACCCAGCTGGGATCGATGCCCAGGTCCGAGGCATTGGTCTCGATCATGTCGCGATACAGCAGCGGAAAACGCAGTTCGAGGTCGTCCAAGTGGTCACTCTTGGCCACCGTCAGAATGGCGCGGTCGTGCCAGCCCCATTGGCGCGCAATCACCGCCGCCACCGCGAGTTCGCGGTTATTCATGCGCCGCGTGGTCCAGGCCCACTGGCGGCGCGCATCGGTCACTTGCCCCATCTGATACAGCTCCTGCGCCATCTGGATTCCCGGGCGCGCCAGCATCGTACCGATCTCTTCCGGGGTGGCTTCGATGCTGACGTGCTGCATCGAATAATCCGTATCAATCCGATCCGCGGAGAGGAATCCGTAATAACTGCGGTCGCGCGCCAGACCCTGATACAGGCTGCGCGCCTCGCTGCGGTTGCCGGTGGCTTCGTGGATGCGCGCGCTCCAGTAACGCCAGCGACTGTCACGTTGCTGTTCCTCGCTTAAGCCCGCGATGAATCGTTTCGCCATCTCCCACTTCCCGGCGCGTAACGCCGTTTTCACCCGCCATAGGTGCAAGTTTTCATCCGCGGGATCGGCGGACACTTCCGACAGCCATACCAGCGCCTGGGGCAGCTGATCCTGCGCCGCCAGGATGCCGATGTAGCGCATAACGTAATTGTCATCCTCACCGAAAAACTGGTGCTTCCCCTTCAGGAGGTGCCACTGGATCATCGCCTCCTCGGGATCGCGGTAGGCAAGGCGCACGACGCCATGCATGACTACCATGCGTGCCACCGGCGTCTCGACGGGGTAGGAGATTTTGTGCAGTTCGCGCACCGGATCGCGATGCATGTCCTGCCAGCGGCGAACCCACACGCGCTCGGACGGGTCGAGATGCCCGGCGAGCTCGCCGGCGAGGCGCAGATTACGAGCCTCCATCGCCAGGCGAATGCGCGCCCAGACCTTGTCGGCAGTCATGTGGCCGGCCTTGTTCCAGGCGCTGAACACCGGATCGCAGTCATGCGGCAATTGCTTGCCCGTAAGCCAGAGCTGTTCCGCTTGGGCCATCAGCACGGCCTGTAGTTCGCTGTTTTTAAGTAGGTACGAAAGACGCATGCATTGCAATTCCGGCTCGTCCTCGATGTCCTGATACTCCTTGATGAACGTGGACCAGTCCCGGCGCTTGGCCAGTACGTGCAGCCACTTCTTGCGGATGGAATCGCTGGTGGGCGCCTGGCTGTTCTCCGCGAGGAAACGCAGAATTTCCGCCGCCGGGGTGGAGGCCGCGCGGTTTTTCAGGGATTCATATTCCAGGTAACCGCGCAGGATGTAGCCGTCCAAACGCTCCGAAAGCGTCTTGAAGAGGGATGTCTGACCAGCCTTCAAGGCCTCCAGCGCGGCCAGATAATCGCGGCGGCGATTCTCTTCTTCCTCGGTGAATTCCTGAGCGAAAGGGGCGGTTACCGCGCCGAACAGGCCGACCAGAAGTATAAAAAAAAGAACGTGACGGCGCATGATCTTTTAATTATAGATAACAATACCTGAAATCGGCAGCGCTGGACGGTATGATTATTCCACGATCATGGAATCGATCAATCCCACCACCGGTGAACGGCTGAAAACCTTCGACACCTGGAGCGAGGCGCAGATCGAAACGGCGCTCGCCACCGCCGCGGCGGCCGTGCCGACCTGGCAGGCGACTTCCTACGCCGAGCGGGCCAAGCGGCTTCGTCACGCCGCCACCGATCTGCGCGACAATATCGATCAGTATGCCAACCTCATCACGCTCGAAATGGGCAAGATCGCGCGCGAGGCGCGCGCCGAAATCGAGAAATGCGCCTGGGGTTGCGAATTCTATGCCGAGCATGCCGAGACCTACCTTCGGGATGAAAAAATCGAGACCGACGCGGGCTCAAGCTATGTCGCCTATCTGCCGCTGGGGACGGTGCTCGCGATCATGCCATGGAATTTTCCCTTTTGGCAGGTATTCCGGTTCGCCGCGCCCAACCTCATGGCCGGCAACAATGCCCTGCTGAAACACGCCTCGAATGTGCCTCAGTGCGCACTCGCCATCGAGGACATCTTTCGCAAGTCCGGATTCCCGGCAGGGGTTTTCCAGACACTCCTGATTTCCGCGGCGCAGGTGGAAAAGATCATCGCCGATCCACGCATTCAGGCCGTCACCTTGACGGGCAGCGAGGCCGCCGGCAGGAAGGTCGCGGCCGCCGCCGGGGCGGCGCTGAAAAAAACCGTCCTGGAACTCGGCGGGTCGGATGCGTTCATCGTGTTGCCGGATGCCGACCTGAATCAGGCCGTGGACGTCGGCATTGCCTCGCGTTTTCTAAACTGCGGCCAAAGCTGCATCGCCGCCAAACGATTCATCCTGGTGGAGTCGATTGCCGAGGCCTTTCTCGAAAAATTCAAACACCATGCGCATGCGCTGCGCCGGGGTGACCCGAGGCGGGAAGACACCCAGCTTGGCCCCATGGCACGCGCCGATCTGCGCGATACCCTGCACCGGCAGGTGACCGATTCCGCCAAGGCCGGCGCGAGTTTTGCATTGCACGGCGGGCCGTCGGCGGGTCCTGGATTTTTCTACGAACCGACCATCCTCGACCATGTCCGCCCCGGCATGCGCGCCTATGAGGAAGAGCTGTTCGGTCCGGTGGCAATTGTGATTCGTGCCGAAGACGAAGAAGACGCGATCCGTATCGCCAATGACAACCGTTACGGGCTGGGCGCCAGCGTGTTCACGCACGATGCGAAAAAGGGCGAACAGCTCGCGCGGCGCCTCCAGTCGGGCTCAAGCTTCGTCAACGGTTTGGTGAAAAGCGACCCGCGCCTGCCTTTCGGTGGCATTAAAGCCTCGGGTTACGGACGCGAGCTGTCGACACCAGGAATCCGCGAATTCGTGAACATCAAGACGGTCTGGATCAAGTAGATTCATACACGACCGGATCGATAGGCCCACCACATCAGCCCGATACCGAAAAGCATCATCGGCAGACTCAATAGCTGTCCCATCGTCAGCCAGCCAAAAGCCAGATAGCCCAGGTGCGCATCCGGTTCGCGAGCGAACTCCACAATGAAACGGAACACCCCATAACAGAGCAGAAACAGGCCGGACACGGAAGCCGTCGGCCTCGGTTTACGCGCGAACATCCACAGAGAGATAAAAAGGAGCACGCCTTCCAGCATAAACTCGTAAAGCTGCGAGGGATGGCGTGGCAGCGGACCGGCTTGTTGGCCGCGAAAAATCATGCCCCAGGGAACGTCGGTCACGCGTCCCCAAAGTTCATGATTGATGAAATTTCCCAGGCGCCCGGCGCCCAGTCCGAGCGGTGTCAGGGGAGCGACAAAATCGGCGACTGCGAAAAACGTCCGCCGTGTCCGGCGTGCATACAGCCACATCGCGACCATGACGCCGAGCAGGCCCCCGTGGAAGGACATGCCGCCGGACCAGAAGTAAAACATCTCGACGGGATGTTTGAGGTAATAGGAAAAGTTGTAAAAAAGAACATAGCCGAGGCGCCCGCCGAGAATGACGCCCAGCGCGCCATAGAAAATTAAATCGGCGATTTCTGGAGGCTGCCAGCGAGAACCCGGGCGCTTCGCGCGATACACGCCCAGCCACCACGCGCCAAGAAAACCGATGAGGTACATCAGTCCATACCAGTGAACCTTGACCGGGCCGAGGTGGATGGCAACGGGATCTATGTCTGGGGCGAGCATGCGGCATAATTTTGTCAGGAACAAAATTGAAGCGCTAGCGGCACGCCCCTCGCGCTTTCAGGCAAGGGAGAGGCGCAAGGGCGAAACGGAGTTGTCGCGCAGGCACTTAACGTGCCTGCGCGCCGCGAGCGGCGCTGGCCATGGACGGCGAGCTCCGGACCTCTAGAGCAAAGCGGGAAGCGTCGCGAAAAAGGCGCCGAACAATATGTGACAGCGGCGAGCAACTGGCCACTAGCGAAGCGCGCGAATAACCATGTGTTTAGAGCGCCCACTATAAGACAATCCGGCTCCTATTCGGTATAGTCGCAGCTCATCGTCAGGACTGTTGGTTGATGAACACGAACGCCCAGACTCCTCGTCATAGCAATCGCTTAATCCACGAAACCAGCCCCTACCTCCTGCAGCACGCGCATAACCCGGTGGACTGGTATCCCTGGAGCGCGGAGGCACTGGAACGCGCGCGCCGCGAAAACAAACCTATCCTGGTTTCCATCGGCTACTCGGCCTGTCACTGGTGCCACGTGATGGAACACGAATCCTTTGAAGACAAAGAGGTCGCCCGTGTCATGAACGAGCTTTTCGTGTGCATTAAGGTGGACCGCGAGGAGCGCCCCGATCTCGACAAGATCTACCAGACGGCGCATCAGATCCTGGCGCAGCGACCGGGCGGCTGGCCGCTCAACATGTTTCTCACACCCGATGACCAGATGCCGTTCTTTGGCGGAACGTATTTCCCCAAAACACCGAAATACGGGATGCCGGGTTTCACCGACCTGCTGCGACACGTGGCCGGGATTTTCGAGAAGAAACAGGACGCGATCCGCGAACAGAATCAATCCCTGCGGGACATCTTCGGACGCCTGCAACCGGAAGGTCCCGCTCCCGGCGTGCACGTCGGCCCGGAAGTGCTGGATCGGGCCCATGGCGAATGGCAGCGCCAGTTCGACACGGGCTTCGGTGGCTTCGGCAAGGCGCCCAAGTTTCCGCACCCCACCTCGATCGAACTGTGTCTGCATCGCTGGTCACACAGCATGAATAACGGGACCGAAGACAAGGAGACCCTGCACATGGCCCGGCACACGCTCGTGGCCATGGCCCATGGCGGTCTCTACGACCAGATCGGCGGCGGTTTCTGCCGCTATTCGGTGGACGAGCGCTGGGAGATTCCGCATTTCGAAAAGATGCTGTACGACAATGCGCAGCTGCTCTCACTCTATGTCGATGCCTGGCTCGCCACCGGCGAGGCGCTGTTCCGGCGCATTGCCATCGAAACGGCCGAGTGGGTCATGCGCGAGATGCAATCACCCGAAGGCGGATACTACTCGGCACAAGATGCCGATTCCGAGGGGCACGAGGGCAAGTTTTATGTCTGGACGGTAGAGGAAATCCGCACGCTCCTCTCGCCCGAGGAGGGGGACATGGTCGAACAACGTTTTGGCCTGACCGGCAGTCCGAATTTCGAGGGCCGGTGGCATCTCAACGTGCGCGCCGATTACGCTGCCATCGCCGACCGTTTCCAGTGCCCGGAAGACGAGGTGGTCGCGCGTCTCGAAGCGGCGCGGGAAAAATTGTACACCGCGCGCGAGCAGCGCGTTCGCCCCGGCCGGGATGAAAAAATCCTTACCTCCTGGAATGGACTCATGATCCAGGCCATGGCACATGCCGGACGGGTGCTTGACCGGAATGATTTCATTGCTTCGGCCGAACGCGCTATGAATTTCATTCATGCGCAGCTTTGGCACGATCGACGATTGCTCGCCACGCACAAGGACGGAAGATCGCATCTCAACGCCTATCTCGACGACCACGTGTTCATGATGGCGGCGGCCCTCGAATTACTCCAGGCCCGGTGGCGGCGCACCGATCTGGATTTTTGTATCGCGCTCGCGGACAACGTCCTGGAGCATTTTGAGGATGAAAATCACGGCGGATTCTTTTTCACGGGCGATGATCATGAGAAACTCGTCTATCGCCCCAAGCCGGTGTCGGACGACGCCATCCCCTCCGGCAACGGTGTTGCCGCGCTGGTACTCGGACGGCTCGGCCATCTGATCGGCAACCTCAATTATCTGCATGCCGCCGAGCGCACGCTCGAAGCGCTGTATTCGGGGATGCTTAAACAGCCCTCAGCGCACGGGGCGCTGTTGCTGGCGCTGGAGGAACAGCTGGCCCCGCCGCAGACCGTGGTTGTGCGTGGCGCGAGTGGGAAAATGGAGCCGTGGGCGGACGTCGCCGGCCGCCACTACCGCCCGCACCGGGTGCAGCTCGCGATCCCGGAAGTCGCGGATGATCTTCCCGGGATCCTCGCCGAGCGCGTGGCGAAAAACGGCGTCACGGCCTATGTCTGCTCCGGACATGCCTGCACCGCACCGGTCAGTGAGTTGGCAGAATTTGAATCGGCGTTAAACTGAGATTCGCATGAGCGAGACCAATGCGATTGTGCGCGAAGTCAGTATCGAGGAATTCGACGTGATGATCGAGAACCACGATGACTTGCTGGTCGTGGACGTGCGTGACGCCGCGGAATTCGAGCGCGAGCACTTTCACCGCTGCGCAAACCTGCTTCACTCAAAAGGCCAGGGCGCACCGTCCATGGTGCGCCCGCTCGGCGGGGCGATGGTTCACTGAGCCATTGCCTGTTTCCACCTCGCCCCGGAGCGCTATTGATCCCTTACGAGACGTTGGTCGGCGTGACGGCGGTAAATTGCACGGCGCGCATCAAAGGAAAACGTTGGTGCCCTGCAGCCAAAACGGTATACACAGCGCCCAAGCCGTCGACTTGCTCCAGCAAATGGGATTCGCAAACGTTTACAGCCTCGCCGGTGGAATCAGCCACTGGACGTCGCAAGGGTTCGCGTTGGTCACAAAATAATAATCAATCCGGCAAACTGTCTCGAATCAGGCCATCTTTAAACCTGTTTTACCTCTATTTTACTAGCGCGGGCGGTCAGGATGGCATGAAACATGCAAAATAACCGGCCACTCCGCGAGCCTCTCAGAGAGCTATCCTTTCCATATCTCCATGGAACAACTACCTCCCGTCAAATCCGTGGTGACTGATGTCGTCGCACCGGAAAGCACCGGCATCGTTCCGCGAATTCGTCGGTCGTACCGCGCGGTGCGATCACTCCATGGGCGCGAGAAGGCCCGCCTCCGCGAGGAAATCGCACAGATACCCGGATTGATGACGCTGTTGATGAAGCCGCGCAACGGCCTGCGCTGGACCAAGTCTGAACGCCAGGAATTGCGGACCCAGCTGCGCCGGCTTTCGCGACTGAGTATTTATCTGGCGATGGCCGCCCTGCCGTTTACGATGCTCACGCTGCCCCTCGTGGCATGGTGGCTGGATCGGCGGACGAAAAAACGGGCGTAATCACTGGACAACACGACTCGAACTTCGCTCAACGGAAATACAATAGATACTCTGCCAGGATGCCATAAAACAGCAGCATGGCCAGGAAGTTCCAGTGCCCGTTATTGCGGTATAACACGCTCCAATTGAAATATCTCACGGCCGGATCGAATAGTTTTCCTAACGAAGGCAAGAAGCGGTTCACGCGGTCGCAATACTGCTGATAGGGCTCCCCGAGCAAGGACGCCAAACGCTTTTCCTCCCGACCCACGCGGTTGACCATGTAGAAATAATAAATAACCACGTAGACAGCCGTGAGGTATTCATTGCCGAACAACAACACGACGCCCAGTATCAGGAAAAACCGTCCGAGGTACATCGGGTTGCGCACCAGCACGTAGGGCCCGCGCGCCGTGAGCTGTTCGTTTTTTACCAGTGAGGCGAAGGACCAAAGCTGGATCGCCTCGCCAAACAGCGAAACCAGAAAGGCCGGGAGCAGTCTTGATGCCTCCGCGTAGCGTGCCAGCAGCAACAGCACCGCCAGAACCAGCACATAACGGAGCCTGAGAAAAATCTTCCGCGCGACCGGATGATTGAAAAAACCGTGAATGGCGTCAAGCATGGGTTAGATTGATTTTCGGGCGAAATTATACGTTTACTGCCATCGTATTCCCAATGGCGCTGGAATTTAGCCGACAAAACTACAAAACAGTTGGGAATGGCTTGAGGGTAATTATATAATCCAATTTCGATTTCCTTCTTGATTGGCAGAACCATAGTGCATGTTTGAACATCAAGCGCCCCAGTGCAATGTCTTCTGGGTACGTTTTTTTCCTTTTCTGCGCTGGTGGCCGCAAGTCAATCGCGAAACGCTCAAGGCCGACCTGATTGCCGGATTCACCGGCGCCGTGATCGTCCTGCCCCAGGGTGTGGCCTTTGCCCTGATCGCCGGGCTCCCGCCTATCTACGGGCTGTACTCGGCCATGGTGCCACCCATTATTGCTGGGCTCTTCGGCTCTTCGCGCCACCTTATCTCCGGCCCGACCACGGCGATTTCCATTGTCGTGTTCGCCACCGTCTCGAAATTCGCCGAGCCCGGGAGCGCCCAATTCATCAGCATGGCGCTGACACTGACGTTTCTCGCCGGCGTCTACCAGTTCGCACTAGGCCTCGCACGCATGGGGGCGCTGGTGAACTTCGTCTCGCACTCGGTCGTGGTTGGTTTCACCGCCGGCGCGGCGATTCTGATCGCCACCAGCCAGCTCAGGCATTTCCTCGGTATCACGATTCCTCCGGGCGAGTCCTTCCTGCACACCTGGCAGGATATCTTCTACCAAATCCAAGAAATTAATCCTTACGTCACGGCCATCGCCACGGTTACCTTGATCGCCGGAATTTTGTTCATGCGCTTCAAACCACGCTGGCCCGGGATGTTGTTTGCCATGATCCTGGGCAGTCTGCTTGCCGCGCTGCTCTCCTATGAAACCAAAGACATCAGTCTCGTCGGCAAACTGCCAGCACATTTGCCGCCGTTTTCCTTCCCCGATCTCTCGCTTAAATCTCTTAAAGCACTAGGCAGCGGTGCGCTTGCCATCGCCATGCTCGGTCTGGTGGAGGCGGTTTCCATCGCCAAATCGGTCGGGCTGAAGTCGGGCCAGAGAATCGACGGCAATCAGGAATTCATCGGCCAGGGTCTGGCCAATGTCGTCGGCAGTTTCTTTTCGAGCTATGCCTCCTCCGGGTCGTTCACCCGCAGCGGTATCAATTACGCCTCCGGCGCCGTGACGCCGATGGCGGCGATTTTCGCCGCCGTGGCGCTGGCCCTGATCGTGCTCATCGTGGCACCCTTGGCGGCGCATCTGCCGATCGCCGCCATGGCCGGCATCCTGTTGATCGTGGCCTGGCGGCTTATCGACTTTCATCATATTGCCAACATTCTGCGGACTAGCAAACGCGAATCGGCCGTGCTGCTGACCACGTTCTTCGCCACGCTGTTCGTGGAACTGGAATTCGCCATCTACGTCGGTGTGATGCTGTCGCTGGTGATTTACCTGATGCGCACTTCGCGGCCCCGGATCGTCACCCGCACACCCGATCCGGGCGCCCCCAACCGCAACCTGGTCACCGACTCGAATCTGCCCGAGTGCCCGCAGCTCAAGATCGTGCGCGTCGACGGCTCATTGTTTTTCGGGGCCGTGGATCATGTGCAGAACGAGCTGCATCGCGGGCTGGTGGAGAACCCCGGCCAGATACACCTTCTGGTCGTCGGCGACGGCATCAACTTCATTGACATCGCCGGCGCCGAAATGTTGGTGCAGGAAGCCCGGTTTCGCCGGCGTCTGGGGGGTGGAATTTACCTGTGCAAGGTGAAGGAAGAAGCCTGCAGCATACTCAAGCGCGGTGGATTTGCCGACGATTTCGACAACGAGAACATCTTCGTCTCGAAGGTTGACGCCATCCAGACCGTTTTCAGGAAGCTCGACCGGTCCATCTGTGAACGCTGCGACAAGCGCATCTTTCTGGAATGCCAGCAGGTGGAGTACAAGGGAGAAAAGCCGCTCGTGGCGGCCAAAACAACTACGTCGTGATCCGTGCCGGGTGTTAGAAAAATCGATCCGTGAGAATGAGCGCCCAAATTAACACGACGATTAACAGGGAAACAAACACTGCCGCCGAGGCAATGTCCTTGGCCTGTCCAGACAGTACGTGATGATCTATCCCGACACGATTGACCACTGCCTCGATGGCCGAATTCAGCAGCTCGACCAGCAGCACCAGCAATAAGCTTCCGACCAGCAGCGAGCGCTCGACACCGTCGCGTCCCAACCATAATCCGAGCGGTGCCAGGATAACGAACAGCGCCAGTTCCTGGCGGAACGCGGCCCCGTTTTTCAGCGCCGCCCGGAAACCGGCGGCGGAATAACCGGCCGCGCGCCACACCCGACTGAGATCGAATAGTCCTTTCACGGCAACATCAGCCGGCCCGCTTCCAAATAAGATCAAGCTCGCGCGCCGCGCGTACATCATCCAGGCGCTTCACCGGCAGCGTGTGCGGCGCGCCCTTGACGATATCGGCGTTGGAATGCGCTTCTTTCAAAATCTCTTCCATCGCCGTAATGAAACGATCCAGTTCTTCCTTGGCCTCGGACTCGGTCGGCTCGATCAGGAAGCACTCCGGTACCAGCAGGGGAAAGTAAGTCGTCGGTGCGTGGAAGCCCTTGTCAAGCAGGCGCTTGGCAAAGTCCATGGCGTTCACGCCGGTTTCGTCCTTGAGCTTCTTGAAGGTCAGCACGAACTCGTGCGTGGCGCGGCGCATTGGGTAGGCTAAGTCGAAACCGCGCTTTGCCAGCTCGACCATGATGTAGTTAGCGTTAAGCGTAGAGAATTCAGCAACACGGTGCATGCCTTCACGCCCCAGCAACCGTGCGTACACATAGGCGCGCAGCAGCACGCCGGCGTTGCCCATGTTGGCGGAAAGCCGACCGATCGTCTTGGGACGGGTTTTTTCCGTTTCCCAAAGAAATTTATCCTGCACTTTGCCCACGATCGGCACCGGCAGGAACGGCTCAAGCCGGGCATTGGCCGCTACCGGCCCCGCGCCCGGCCCGCCGCCGCCGTGCGGCGTGGAAAAGGTCTTGTGCAGGTTCATGTGGATCACGTCGAAGCCCATGTCGCCCGGTTTCACGCGACCGAGGATGGCGTTCAGATTCGCGCCATCGTAATACAGCAGGCCGCCGGCCTCATGCACAATTTTGGAAATTTCCTGGATCTTGCGCTCGAACACGCCGAGCGTGGAAGGATTGGTCAGCATGAGCCCGGACGTTTGCGGTCCGACTGCGGCCTGAAGCGAGGCGATATCCACGTCGCCATTCACATCCGTCGGAATCTCGCGCACGGTGTAACCGCACATCACCGCCGTCGCCGGATTAGTGCCGTGTGCCGCGTCCGGCACCAGAATTTCCGTGCGCACCTTGTCGCCGCGCGAATCATGATACGCGCGAATCATGGCCACGCCCGCGAATTCTCCCTGCGCGCCCGCCAGTGGCGTGAGCGAAACGGCCTTCATGCCGGTGACGTCCTTCAGCATTTCCTGCAACTCGTACATGCAGGCGAGAAAGCCCTGTCCCGTGGATTCCGGCGCGTACGGATGCCGTCCCAAAAGATTCGGCAGCATCGCCAGCTTGTTGCACGCGCGCGGGTTGTACTTCATGGTGCAGGAACCAAGCGGATAAAAATGCGTGTCGATCGAGAAATTCTTCTGCGACAGCCGCGTGTAATGCCGCACCGCCTGCATTTCGGATACCTCCGGCAACAGCGGTTTTTGCTTGCGGCGAAATTTATCCGGGATATCCCTGACTTCCGCTTTGACGAGCGGAGCCTGGGAGTAATTCCGGCGGTTCGACTGCGACTGCTCAAAAATCAGCATAGGCGTCTCTCGATTAACTCATCTGGTTATTTGAGCGCGGCCAGCGCCTTATCGTAGTTCGGTTCCTGCCGGATCTCCGGCAGGAGTTCGGTATAAACTACTTTGTCGTTTTCGTCGACCACAACGACCGCTCTTGCCGTGATGCCCCGGTACAGGCCATCCAACAGCAGCACCCCGTAATCCTCGGCGAATTTCCGGTCGCGCATCATCGACAACGTCTTGACGTTGTTGGTGTCCTCGGCAGTGCAAAAATGCTTTTGCGCGAACGGCAGATCGGCCGACACCATGATGATGGCGGCGTCCGGACGGCTGGCGGCGTGCGCATTGAATTTCCGCGTCGACAGGGCACAGGTCGGCGTGTCGATGCTCGGAAAAATATTCAGCAGTTTTTTCTTACCTCGGAAATCAGCGAGCGACAGATCCTTGAGGTCAGCATCCGTGAGCCGGAAGTCGGGCGCGCAGCTACCGACCGCCGGCAGATTACCGCTGGTATGAACCGGATTACCGCGATGGGTGATGTCGGCCATAATTCACCATTACTTCAGCGCGGCAAAAGCCTTGTCGTAGTCCGGCTCGACGGTCAGCTCCGGGCCGAGCTGGGTGTACAGCACCTTGTCGTTCTCATCGAGTACCAGCGTGGAACGCGCGCACAGCCCCGCGATCGGCGTGTCCGTGAGCAGTACGCCGTAATCCTTGGCGAAATGGCGGTCGCGCATCATGGACAGTGTCACCACATTCTTAAGCCCCTCGCCGGTGCAGAAGCGCGCCTGCGCGAAGGGCAGGTCGGCGGTCACCACCAGCACTACCACGTCCGGGTGTTGCTTGGCGAACTTGTTGAAGCGCTTGGTGGCATCGGCGCAGGTACCGGTATCGAGCGAATGCGCGATGCTGAGCAGCTTTTTCTTGCCCTTGAACTTGGCGAGCGTGACGTCCGAGAGGTCTCCGGCGGTGAGCTTGAAATCCGGCGCCTTGCTGCCGACCTTCGGCAGCTCACCGCTGGTATTGGCGGGTGTACCCTTGAATAGTGCTTTAGCCATGGTTCGTCCTCCTTGTTCAGATATTGGGATTGGCTTTCACCGCGCACGGCGGATCGAGCCGACGCTTGCTGACAATACGCTCCAGATGGAACGCATATTGATTTATATCTTCCGACGTGCGGGTTTCGGTCGCGCACACCAGCAGCGCCTGCCCGAGGTGCGGATAATACTCGGTAAGATCGTAACCCCCGAGTATGCCCTGAGCTTCGAGCGCACGCAGCGCGTCTGATACCGGTGCCTCCAGTCGTAACACCGTCTCGTGGAACACCGGGCGGTTGAACACGCGCGTCACGCCTTTGATCGCCGTCAGCTTCTCGACGAGCGCCAGGGTATTGGCGTGGGATGTTCTGGCTACCCGCTCCAGCCCTTCCGGGCCCAGCAACGCCATATAAATGGTTGAGGCCGCCACGACCAAACCCTGATTGGTGCAGATGTTGGAGGTCGCCTTGGAGCGGCGGATATGCTGTTCGCGCGCCTGCAGCGTTAGCGTAAAACCCGGCTTGCCATCCTTGTCCACGGTGCGCCCGATGATGCGCCCCGGCATCTGCCGCACCAGCGCCTGCTTGCAACACATGAATCCATAATAGGGTCCGCCCGAAGACAAAGGCGCACCCAACGGCTGGCCTTCGCCCACGGCGATATCTGCGCCTTTCGTCCCCCATTGGCCCGGCGGTGTCAGTAATGCCAGCGCCGTGGGATTTACCAAACCGATGGCGAGCATGTTGTGTGAGTGCGCCCAGTCGGTGAGCGCGTCTACCTCTTCCAGCACGCCGAAGAAATTGGGCTGCGGAATCACCAGCGCAGCGAATTCGCCGCCTTCATATTGTTTGAGCGATTCCGGAATGGTGTGTCCGCCTTCGGTGCAGTGCGGAATTTCCACCAGCTCGATGTTCTGGTTGGCGACTATGGCGTGCACGACACGGCGATAAATTGGATGAACCGTGGATGGCATGAGAATCTTGCGCGCTCTCTTGTGCGCGCGCACCACCATTAGCACCGCCTCGGCCAGTCCCGAGGCGCCGTCATAGAGCGAGGCGTTCGAGACATCCAAGCCGGTGAGCGAGGCCATCATGGTTTGGTATTCGTACAGCAATTGCAGCGTGCCCTGGCTGGCTTCGGCCTGATACGGTGTGTAGGCGGAGTAGAACTCGCCGCGCGAGACGATCTCCCACACCGCCGCCGGGATGTGGTGCTCGTAAGCGCCGGCGCCGATGAAATTGAGATAGGCCCCATCCTGGTTGGAGCGCGTC